>NZ_JBQKLS010000005.1:0-154798 GCF_052116105.1 Oribacterium sp. Sow4_G1_1 | reverse complement strand
ATCTTCAACTGCTTTTATCTTGAGTACTGGGTCTATCTTACTTTTCCTGGACATAACAATACCCCCAAGTAGGTTTCATTTTTCAATGTCCTACTTAGGGGTAGCATATCAGTATGTCGGTTCGGGGATTTTTTCAGCAAAAGAGCCACCCGTCTGACAGGTGGCTCTCTCACGCCACAAGCAGAATATGATTCGATGTCCGTCAGAAGTACCGCGACAGATCGTCGTACACATGTACAGCGGACGGTATTACAGCAGTGTTGTGATGATATAGGCCATCACCGGCAGGGTCAGGATACTGAGCACGGTGGACAGGATGACGGCACCGGCGACCTTCTCTTCATCATAGTGGAACTGCACGGCGAAAACCGTACTGATGGCGGCGCACGGACAGGCTTCGAGCAGCAGGACGACCTCGGAGGCCATGCCGAAGCTGATATGCAGGAAGCCATAAATCAGCAGGCATACCGCCGGAATCAGTATCAGGCGAATGCCGATGATGGCGAGAACGGCTCTGTCCCGGATCACCTTCGAAAGCTCAGAGCCTGCGAGTATCATACCGGTGATCATCATACTGATCGGAGTGTTCAGCCCACCAATCTGTGAAATCGGCTGATGGATCAGTTCAGGTACAGGAATCTGGAAAAGATAGAGCACAAGGCCGACGACTACTGCAATCATAGCAGGAGCACGGACGATCGTGTTCACTACCTTTTTCGCGTCGGTCTGACCGGAGACTCTCGCATAGCCATAGGTCCAGATCAGGATATTGAAGACGGTGTTGTAGCTGCTGGCATACAGGAGACCTTCGTTTCCGAACAGTGCCTGAATCAGCGGGAAGCCCATGTAGCCGGCATTGGAAAAAATCATCGCAAATTCGAAAATCGCCCGATTATCCTTTCCCATTCGTCGTGCGGCCAGCACAGCGATGACGAGACCGATCATAATCAGAATAAAGGAATGGATAAACGCCAGGACGATCCCGTGAAAAACCTCTGCATCAAATTCTGCGATATAGGAATTCACGAGCATGCAGGGTACGACGATCGATACCAGCAGACTGGAGAAGTGATGTCGCGCTTCCGGTGTCAGTACCTTCGCTTTGATCGCGAAATATCCTGTCATAATCAGCATAAAAAAGACGACGACCTGGCGGGCCGAGATGAGTGCAAGTTCCATGCGGGTTCCTCTTCGGTACAAAAAAGGTGGCTGACACATATCCATCGCGGTCAGGACGGTTTGTCCTGCAGCCGACATCAGAGGATATGTGTGCCACCTGTGAATGATATGATGACTGCTTACGCCGCTGTAATCGAGAGCGTATCGCCACTGACTGTCGCATCGGCACCTGTTTCCTGTGCCGTGGTAGCACTTACATGATACATCGCCTGTGCACTTGAATCAAGGAAGACTGTTTCATGGCTTCCGTTTTCTGTGTTTTTTTCACTTCCTTCACCGAAGAAGTTCCTCAGCATCGGACGAAGCATGGCCTCCTCCACCCCCAGTGCGGACGTGTCCACCGTGATCTGCTTCACACGTTCCGGCGTGGTCGCCACGTGTACCTCGACGGCGACCGGCGCATCCTGCTGCAGGATGTACAGCGCGGCGGTATAGATTTCGCAGCCGTCTGCATCACTTTTTCCGGTATCCGTCAGGCGTGTGCCGAGCTGCTGCTCGATCGCCGGGATCCCTGTGCCGGCTGGCCATGCATCCACCTGCGGCTGGAAGGCACCTGCAGCACGGACGTCCATCGGCGTCGCCTCCACTTCTGTTCGGAAGCGGCCACTCTTCTCCCGCATCAGCCCCTGCACGGTATCCCCGACGATGGCCGCTGCCTTCGCGAGCTCCTCCATCTCCGGAGCATCGCCCTCATCCTTCGATGACGGAACGCGGTTTCCTGTCTGTTCACTTTCGCCACGCTTCGGTTCAGTGCCGGCACTTTCCGTGTTTCTGTCTTCACGAGAGGCATCCGCGCCACCCTCCTGCAGGAGCATCGCCGCCGGGATGCCATCCATGCTGAACGCCGTATGATCCGACAGCTTATCCACGCGCATCGTCGCCTTCTGCCCGCTCATCCGCTTCACAGATTTCACGAGCCGGTCCGTGAGTGGATTTTCATGGCCGTTGCTCACGGCGATTTGAAAGGCGCCGGCGTCTGTATGGCCAATGTCGCCGACCTGGATGTCGGCGACCACCCGTGCCTTCTCTTCGTCCGGGAGGCTCTCGAGGTAGTTTCGTGCCCCCGTCTGCACATCCGCTTCTCCGTTAAATGCGATATAACGAAGCTCGACGGCACTCTTCTGTTTCTGTGTCTGCTCTGAAACGGCCTTCAGCACCGCAAGTCCAGCCGCGTTCGGCGCACCCTCCGGTGTATAGAGCGCTGTGGACAGCACCACGATGTCCGCAGCGACCGGATCTGTAGCGCCCTGCTGGATCGCGAGGAGCGTATAGCCGTCGCCCGTCTCCGGGATCGCATCGGCTTCGCTCTGGTAAGCCGTCGTCACGGCCTTTTTATAGTCCGAGGCATCGAGGCGAAGCTGATGATAGACGATGCGCGGTGCGAGCAGGCTGATACCGAGGAGGAGCGCCCGCACCCCATCGCGCCGGGCCTTCGTATCCTTATAGAGGACGGCATGCAGGAACTGCATCGCCGCGAAAATCAGCACCAGTACGCCGATGACATAGATAAACAGAAACACGAGATCCAGCGGATCCCGTAGCATGTAGGCAATCTTCATAAAACCTGTCTTTCCCTTATGGTGCCCTGAGGGGCGTTTCATCGGACGTAAAAGCCCTTGCCGTCCGGACGCGTCCGTCGGCAAAGGCTTTTACCGTCGATCATTCATTACTTCTGCATATTCTTCAGAGCTTCCACCATCTCGACGTCGTCCTGCAGGACGCGGAAATTCGTGGTCACCGGATGCTCACCCGGCTTCGTGATCGTGATCTCGATCACTGAGCCCTCCGGGATCCCGGTCGAGACAAAATGCTGGACATAGGAGACCACCTTCGGGTGATCTGCCTGGAACTTCTTGAAAAGGCCTGCGACCTTCATCATCGCTGCTGGATTCATCATCTGTTTTTCCTCCGTTATCATTTTTTAATTATAGCTTTTCTTCTCGGAATCGAGCGTGAACCAGAAATCCACACCGGTCCGTGTATTCTTCACACCGCACTTCTGGTGGTGGGAATCCATGATGGCCTTGACGATACTGAGGCCGAGGCCACTGCCGCCATAGGAGCGGGTATGCGCCTTGTCCACCTTGAAGAACTTCTCCCAGATCTGCTGCAGGTCCTCCTCCGGAATCGGCTTGCCGGTGTTTGACACATGGATGGAAACCGTGCCATTCAGCGCCTTTTCGGAAAACAGGCTGATATTGTTCGGTTCCTGCAGATGGTTGAGCGCGTTGTTGAGGTAATTTGTGATGACCTCCTCGATTTTAAATTCATCTGCCCATACCATCGTGCCTTCCGGAATATCGATTTCAACATGTGCATCCTTCTGACGAATCAGAATCTCCGATTTCGTCACGACGCCATGGACGACTTTTGAGATATCGAAGAGTGAAAAATCCGGCAGGTCTTTTCCCTGCTCGATGGAGCTCAGGTTCATAAGCTCATGCACCATGACATTCATACGCTTCGCTTCATCCACGATGACACCACAGTAGTATTCCCGTGCCGCCGGATCGTCCGCAAGTCCCTCATTGAGTCCCTCCGCGTAGCCCTGGATCAGCGCGATCGGTGTCTTCAGCTCGTGGGAGACATTGGCGATAAACTCCTGCTGGCGCGCCGCGATCTTCGTTTTGTTCTGAACATCCGACTGTAGTTCGTTATTTGCAGTTTTGAGCTCAGCGATGGCGCTCTCCAGTTTATCAGACATCACATTCATAGAATTACCGAGTACACCGATTTCATCACAGCGGCAGCCGGTATAACGTGTTGTGAAGTCCAGTCTCGACATCTTCTCACTTAGGCTGGCGATCTCGTTGATCGGCTTTGAGATTTCACGACTCATGAAGTAAACGATGATGGAGCCGATCACCATCGCACAGATGCCGATGATCAGGAGGAAACGGTTAAAGAAGGATACCGACTCGCGCAGGCTGGAAATCGGCATCGACATAATAAATGTTGTCGTATTATCCGAAAAGTATCCCCAGCTCTCTATGTAGAGGTTTCCACTGTTCTGGTCGCGGTTCCGCTCGATGATATAATTATCAAAGCTCGCAAGGATCTTTCCCTTCTCACCGAAACGGTTTCCGAAAATATACCGATTCAGCTTCTGGGACTGACGATTCAAATCGCCGAAGGTCGAGAATACCCGATCCGTCTGCGTGTCAATGATGATGACGCTGACATTACTCGTCTCTGAGAGTGACTTCAGATACGTTGTCGCCGGTGTTTCTGTTTGAGGATTCGAGGTATCGTAGTTGCTCGGAAACAGCTGACCGACGCGGTCGTCTGTATCCGTGCTGCTTCCCAGCATTGCATCGAGGGTCGAGTAGGCGTTCTCCAGGGTGCTGACCTTCTGCATCGTGTAGGAGCCTTCCAAAAAGAAGGAATTTGCCATCAGAATGGCGATGAGCAGCACTGCGATGAGACCCATAAAAATACCGGTGAAGCGCCATTTGATACTGCTTTTAAAACGATTCTGCTTTTTCATGCCTTCTCTTCCACTTCGAACTTATAGCCCATGCCCCAGACGGTCTTGATATAATCACCCTTCGTACCCATCTTCGCACGCAGCTTCTTCACATGCGTGTCGATCGTCCGGGCATCTCCGAAGTAATCATAGTTCCAGACGTTATTGAGAATCTTTTCGCGGGACAGCGCGATGCCCTTGTTTTCGATGAAGTAGAGCAGAAGCTCATACTCCTTGAAGCTGAGCTCGATTTCCTTTCCATCGATCTTCACGGAGTGTGCCGACTTATCGACCTCGATACCGCCGACACGTACGACCTCATCCTGGTTCACGCCGGAGCGGCGAAGGATCGCCTCAACACGGGCCACCAGGATCTTCGGTGAAAACGGCTTCGAGATATACTCATCGGCACCGTACTCGAAGCCCTTCAGCTCGTCCGTCTCCTCCGTGCGCGCCGTCAGCATGATGACCGGCACCTTACTGTGCTCCCGCACAGTTTTCAGCACCTCCCAGCCATCCATCTTCGGCATCATCACATCGAGGATGATGAGTGCGATCTCCTTATCTGCGAAAAAGACGTCGATCGCTTCCTCGCCGTCACCGGCCTCCACGGTCTCATAGCCCTTGATCTTCAGGAAATCGGAAATCAGCTTCCGCATCCGCTCTTCATCATCGACGACCAGTACTTTTAATCTATCCATCTTCCTACCTCTTACTATTTCATGCACGCGTATTCTGCTCCTTCGGCGCGCTCATCCGCCTCAGGGATCGTGATGCCGGTGATGCTTCCGCCATGGTTCAGCTCCTTCGTCTCCGGAAAATCTCCGGAAGCGAGCGCACCCAGCCATCGTGCTTCGGCTTCACATCCGACAGCCCGTCCAGCAGAAAGCGGCTCGGGCTGCATTTTTTAGCATAGCGACTCTCTGTGAAATAAATGTGAAGTTCTTTCTTCGCCCGCGTACAGGCGACATAAAAGGCCCGTCGCTCCTCCTCGATCTGCGCCGCCGTGACCGCCTTCGTATACGGTGTCACGCCCTCCGTCGCGTCGATGATATGGACGATATCGAACTCGAGCCCCTTACTGCCATGGAAGGTCATGAGCCGTATACCTCGCCCCGCCTCGTTTCGGGCAGCTGCCCGCTTCAGCTCCTCCCCGTAGTTCTCCGCATAGCTGAGCCACTTCCGCTTATCCGGCTCCTGCCGCGCGGACAGCTCCAGCGCATCCATTATAGCATGAACGCCGTCCAGCTCCGTATGATTTTCGCGGGCACGATCCTCCAGGTAGCTGATATACCCCACGCGCAGACCAATGTAGATGACCGCAGCTTCGGATGGCAGGGCACGGATGGCCTTTAAATCCTCTACGAAGCGGTCGAGAATCACGTCCATCCCGCGCTTATCGCGGTAGTAGCGCCGGAGCTTCTCGAAATCCATCGCCCGATCCCGGACGGCCTCCCGCGAGATATAGCGGTTCGGCTTATTCATGATGCGGAGGAAGTCCCGGCGGGTGCCCATGCCGAGGGCGAGCCGGATATAGGCGAGGATGTCCTGCGCCACCGTACTGTCATAGAGATTTTTCGTATGATCTCGCGTTGTATACGGAAGCTGCAGCCGTACAAATTCGGAGATCAGCGGACGCGCCAGGGTCTGGGTACGGAACAGAACGGCGATCCGCTCCGGTGGGATCCCGCGCGCGAGCTCCTCCCGGATGTTCTTCAGCACGAGCGCATACTCCTGCAGCGTGTCGGGCGCCTGATAACGCAGTGCGCGTCCACCCGGCCCCTGTACGGCTGTGATTTCCTTCGGGAAGCGATGTTCGTTCCGGGCGATGACCTGCGCCGAAAATGTGACGATTTCCTCGTGCGAACGGTAGTTATTGGAGAGTGTGATGCGTGCCGCACCTGGATAATCGCGCTCGAAGCCGAGCATGATGCCGGGATCCGAGCCCCGGAAGGCGTAGATCGACTGGTCGTCATCCCCGACGATGAAGAGATTGTTTTCCGGCAGGGCAAGCATGCGCACGATTTCATACTGAAGAGGCGAAATATCCTGGAACTCATCGACCATGACATAGTGGTACTTCTCCTGCCAGCGACGAAGCTCCGCCGGCTCGTCGCGGAAGAGCTGACGACAGCGAAGGAGCATATCATCGAAGTCCACGAGGCGCTGCTGCCCCAGGCTCTCCTGGTAACGCAGCATGAGGGCCGTGAACTGCTCGTTCGAAAGCAGGTTCGAATCAAATTCCGAGAGCAGCTTTCCGCTCCCCTTGAAACGCGAGATCTCGCCGATCAGAAGACGCAGAAAGTCCTGATCATAGCTGCAGTCGATACCGATGGCCTCCGCGATTTCACGCAGCATCTGCGACTGCGTCCGTTCGCTCAGGATGTTTTTATACGAAAAGTGATAGCGGATGCGGAGGATGAAGAAAAAGATCGAGTGGAAGGTGCCGAAGTTCACCTGGCCGTCGGCATCGCACAGGCTGCCCGGGAGGCGCGCATCCTCAGCGGACGAAAAAGCCGGACGATGCCCGGCTTCTGCTTCGTAGGCGTCCCCCAGCCGCTGCTTCAGCTGCTCCTCGAGGTAGAGCTTCCGAAAGCGGCTCTCCATCTCGAGGGCCGCGGCCTTCGTGAAGGTGATGACGAGGATGTCCTCCGGGCGCACGCCGCTCCGGATCAGCTGCAGGATGCGGTGCGTGATCACCGTCGTTTTCCCGGAGCCTGGTCCGGCCAGCACCATCGCCGGCCCGTCTCTGTGTTCGATTGCCCGTTTCTGATCGATAGAAAAACCCATGGCAGTATTCTACCATGGGTTTCTGAAATCTCCTATAGTCGTCCAAGCGACCATATTTTCTGCAGCTATATGTGGATGCGATACGCATATCAGCGTATGCAGCGGACACATCTGCCGCACGTGTCGCTCCGATATATGGAGCGATATGTCTTACGCCTCGAGGCGACGGATGCCCTCAGCGATACGCTGGAGGGACTCCTCCTTACCGAGGACCTCCATGATCTCGGTCGCACCGGCCGGGGTCATCTGACGACCGGAAAGCGCGATACGGATCGGCCACATGACGAAGCCGGTCTTGTAGCCCTTCTCCTTACCATATGCGGAAAGCAGCTCGAACAGTGCGTCGTTGGAGAAATCCTCCTGCGCACTGAGAAGCGGCTGTACCTCACGGAGAAGCGCGAGCGAATTCTCAAGGGTTGTCTTCGACTTCTTATTCACATAGAGATCTGTGCTGTACTTCGGAAGGGTCTCGAAGAAGCCGATCATTTCCTCGTTGATGTCCGGGAAGATCTCGATACGGGTCTTCACCATGGTCGCGATGTGACGGAGATCGAGCGGCTTCGTGATGATCTTCTGGATATATGGAAGCGCACGCTCGTAATACGAATCGAAATCCATCGCCTTGATGTACTCGCCATCCATCCAGCGCAGCTTCTCCATGTCGAAGACCGCCGGGCTCTTCGAGATACGGTGATAGTCGAACTTCTCGATGAGGTCCTGGAGGGACATAATCTCCTCGTTATCCTCCGGAGACCAGCCGAGGAGGGCGACGAAGTTCACGACGGCCTCAGCCACGAAGCCCTGATCGATCAGGTCCTCGAAGGAAGCATGACCTGAACGCTTGCTGAGCTTCTTGTGATTTTCATCCGTAATCAGCGGACAGTGCACATACTTCGGAATCTCCCAGCCGAAGGCCTCATAGAGACGATTGTACTTCGGGCTCGAGCTCAGATACTCGTTGCCGCGAACGACGTGGGTGATGCCCATCAGATGATCGTCGATGACATTGGCGAAATTATAGGTCGGATAGCCGTCGGACTTGATAAGAACCATATCATCGAGCTCGGCGTTATCGACGGTGACGTCTCCGTAGAGCTCGTCGTGGAAGGTCGTTGTGCCCTCGGTCGGGTTGTTCTGACGGATGACATATGGCATGCCGGCAGCGAGGTTTGCCTCGATTTCTTCCTTCGAGAGGGAGAGACAGTGCTTATCATAGTGCATGATCTCTTCGCCGTTGACCACGGTCTTCAGCGACTCCAGGCGCTCCTTCGTGCAGAAGCAGTAGTATGCCTTGCCCTCATTGACGAGCTGCTTCGCATACTTCATATAGATGCCCTGTGCACGACGCTCGGACTGCACGTACGGACCGCAGTCGCCCGGCTTATCCGGGGACTCATCCGGGATCAGGCCGGTATCGGCGAGGGTTTCATTGATAAGTTCGACAGCACCCTCAACGAAGCGCTCCTGGTCCGTATCCTCGATACGGAGGAGGAAGTCACCACCCTCATGCTTCGCGATGAGGTAGGCGTAGAGTGCGGTACGAAGGTTACCTACATGCATCCTTCCGGTCGGGGATGGTGCATATCTCGTTCTGATTTTCATAATATAGAACTCCTTAGTCTCTCAGATCCTGTGGACGCATGGTGAGATTGATACGGCCCATCTTGTCGATCTCCTGAACCTTGACGGTTACTTCGTCGCCGATGTTGACCACATCCTCTACCTTATCAACGCGACCATCGGCCAGCTTCGAGATGTGTACCATACCATCCTTATTCGGGCTGAGCTGTACGAAGGCACCGAAGTTCATGATACGAACGACCTTACCGGTCAGTACCTGACCCGGCTCGATGTCGTTGACGATCGACTCGATGATCTTCTTCGCCTTCTCGAGCGCGTTCTTATCGATGCCGGAGATGGAAACCATACCGCTGTCGTCGATGTCGATCTTTGCACCGGTCTCGTCGATGATGCCGTTGATGGTCTTACCCTGCTTACCGATGACATCACCGATCTTCTGCGGATCGATCTGCATGGTGATGATCTTCGGAGCGTACTCGGAAAGCTCGGCACGCGGAGCGGCGATGGCATCCTTCATAACGCCATCCATGATGACGAGACGTGCCTCGTGAGCTCTGTGGATCGCCTCGGTCACGATGTCTCTGGTGAGACCGTGAATCTTGATATCCATCTGGATCGCGGTGATGCCCTCATGTGTACCGGTTACCTTGAAGTCCATGTCGCCGAAGAAGTCCTCGAGACCCTGGATATCGGTCAGTACGATGTAGTCATCATCGGTGTCACCGGTTACGAGACCGCAGCTGATACCGGCTACCGGCTCCTTGATCGGAACACCGGCTGCCATCAGAGACAGGCAGGATGCACAGGTCGAACCCATCGAAGTCGAACCGTTGGACTCCATGGTCTCGGATACGGCACGGATCGCATATGGGAACTCCTCAACGGAAGGAAGAACCGGAAGCAGTGCCCTCTCAGCGAGTGCGCCATGACCGATCTCACGACGTCCCGGTCCACGGCTGGCCTTCGCCTCACCGACAGAGTAGCCAGGGAAGTTATACTGGTGAAGGTAACGCTTCTCGGTGATGTACTCATTGAGTCCCTCCACCTTCTGAACCTCGGAAAGAGGTGCCAAGGTGACGATATCGAGGATCTGGGTCTGGCCACGCTTGAACATCGCGGAGCCATGGACTCTCGGAATCAGATCCACCTCTGCCTCGAGCGGACGGATCTCCTCGATCTTACGACCATCCGGTCTCTTATGATCCTTCAGGATCATCTTACGAACAGTCTTCTTCTCATACTGATATACAGCATCCGGAAGCTGCTGAAGGGCATCCTCGTCATCCGCGAGTGCCTCCTCGAGCTTTCTGGTCACCTCGGCCATGTTGGCATCACGCTGCTGCTTATCATCGGTGAATACCGCGTTCTCCATCTCCGCCTCTGGAACGATGGACTTGATCTTATCGAAGAGCGCCTGCGGAACCGCATAGCTCTCATACGGAGTCTTCTCCTTACCACACTCGGCGATGATGGAATCGAAGAAGCTGATGATCTGCTTGTTGATCTCATCTGCCTTGTAGATGGCCTCGATCATCTGATCATCGGAGATGCAGTTTGCACCGGCCTCGATCATGATCACCTTATCACGGGTGGAAGCAACGGTCAGGTTAAGATCGGATACGGTCTTCTCTGCGTTGGTCGGGTTGATGATGAACTCACCGTTGATCATGCCGACCTGTGTGGAAGCGCATGGACCATCCCATGGAACGTTGGAAATCGCGGTTGCCAGGGAAGAACCAAGCATCGCAAGAAGCTCTGGTGAGCAGTCCTGATCGACGGACATCACGAGGTTGTCGAGCAGAACATCGTTACGGAAATCCTTCGGGAAGAGTGGTCTCATCGGACGATCGATGACACGGGAGGTGAGGATCGCATTATCGCTTGCGCGGCCCTCTCTCTTCTTAAATCCACCCGGGAACTGTCCTACGGCATACATCTTCTCCTCATACTCCACCTGGAGCGGGAAGAAATCGATACCGTCACGTGGCTGTGCCGATGCGGTACAGGTGGACAGAACGGTCGTATCACCATAGTGCATCAGTGCTGCACCATTTGCCTGGGCACATACACGGCCGATATCGACGGTCAGTGTTCTGCCGGCGAGTTCCATTGAATAACTCTTGTACATTCGTACCTCCTTTTATATAGACAGGGAGGTCCAAAAACACTGATCAGGCTCCCTTTTCGTGCGGGTCGGGCTCCTGCTGAAAACCGGGCCTCATCAGTGGTCTCGGATACTTCCCTGTCGATGATTTCGATAAATCCATGTGCACGATCGCAGAAAGGCACATAGTCCATACGATTATAGTATAAAAAAAGGACGGAGAAAAGTATCTCCGCCCTTTTTCTTTATGAGTTTTAGATTACTTTCTGATGCCGAGCTTCTCGATGAGGGATCTGTAGCTGTCCAGATCGTTCTTCTGAAGGTAAGCAAGAAGGCCTCTTCTCTGACCAACCATCATGAGAAGACCACGTCTTGAGTGGTGATCCTTCGGGTTCTTCTTAAGGTGCTCAGTGAGCTCGTTGATACGTGCAGTCAGAATGGCGATCTGAACCTCTGGTGAACCTGTGTCACCAGCCTTACGGCCGTACTGCTCGATGATCGCTGTCTTTTTCTCCTTGGAAATCATGGTAAATCCTCCTGATGTTAAACTATGTCACGCATGGTGACGACTTACGTTAACAGAGCTGCCGGATGGAGTTCCGCGCAACCATGCCAACGCGCATACGAATGTACTTTAACAGAAGTGCCACGGCTTGTCAATCGCCCATTGAGCGAAATACCGTCTTTTTTCGTGTTATTTCAGCCTGCCCGGGTCGAGCTCCATCGGCCAGGCTGCCGTGGCTGCGACATCCCTCTGGAGCTGCGCCTTCAGCTCGTCGATCGAGGCGAACTTATGCTGGTCACGAAGCCGGGTCATAAACTCGACGCGGATCTTCTTTCCATACAGGTCGCCATGGTAATCGAGGATATAGGTCTCGATGGAGGTCGGATTATCGTCGGCGATGGTCGGGTTATTTCCGACGTTCGTCATGCCACGATACAGCTGTTGCCCGATCAGGACACGGGTGATGTAGACGCCCGGCTTCGGATTCAGCTTTCCTTCCTTCGGGAGGATATTCGCGGTTGGGAAGCCGATCGACGCGCCGATCTCCTTTCCGCGCATCACGGTGCCGCTCAGCGCTACATGACGGCCGAGCAGTTCGGCGGCCTTTTCGACATTGCCCTTCTCGATCTCCTCGCGGATGAAGCTGCTGGAGATCTCGCGCTCCTGTCCGTTCTCATCGAGGACTTCCTTTTTCTGAATCACATGGACCGCGTAGCCGTACTTCGGTGCACGTGCTTCGAGGAGCGCGGCAGTACCCTGCGCCTTATACCCGAAGGAACAGTCCGTGCCCACGACGATATCCGACGCGTGCATCCCCTCGACCAGGACGGTGCGCAGGAAATCCTCCGCAGAGACACCCATGGTCTCCTGGTTCACAGGATAGGAAAAGACATAGTCGAAGCCGAGGTTCCGAAGGCGTGTCAGGTGCTCTTCGCTGCTCGAAATCGTATCCTGACGGACGCCGGTGAGGACGTCCGTCGGATTTGCGCTGAAGGTCAGGAGCGCCGTCTTCCGGTGCTTTTCCTTCGCGATACGGAACATGTTTTCGAAGATGAGCTGGTGCCCGAGATGGCTGCCGTCGAACTTTCCGAAGGAAACGACCGCCGCCTCCGGGACGTACATCGGTGGCTTCACGATACGGATCAGCTCGCCCCGCGCCTCATAACCGGCGATCTCCTCGATGGTCCGGCTGTCGGAGATCGAGAACTGACCGACACGTGTACGCTTCAGTGCAGACATCGCGGCACCACAGCCGAGCTTCTCCCCGATATCCTTGATCAGTGTACGGATATAGGTGCCCTTCGAGCAGGTGACGGTCATCCGTACGTATGGGAGGTCAATGCTGTCGACCGTGATGTCGTGGATGGTGATGCGGTTCGGCTTCCGCTCGATGACCTTTCCCTGCCGGGCGAGGTCGTAGAGCTTCTGTCCGTTCACCTTTTTCGCACTGTACATCGGCGGAATCTGGTCATAAGAGCCGACGAAGCTCTGCGCGGCTGCGCGGAGCTCCTCTTCGCTGATATCGACCGGATGCTCGCTGAGAATCGTTCCGGTCGTATCCTCGGTATCGGTCAGGATGCCGAGCTTCATCTCCGCCTCATAGACCTTTTCCGTCGCTTCGATCGAGGAGACCAGCTTCGTCGCCGTGCCGGCACAGATCACCAGTACACCCTCGGCCATCGGGTCGAGGGTGCCGGTATGTCCTATTTTCTTTTCATGAAGGATGGCACGAAGCTTCTTCGTGACGTCGAAGCTCGTCCAGCCCTTCTCTTTATAAACATTGATAATTCCGTCCATAGTTCCCTTAAAGCCGATTGGATACGAAATCCGGTGCATCCATCTGCTTCGAAAGCTCCTTCGTAATGTTGTTCATCACATCATGGTAGGAGCCCTGAAGTGTACAGCCGGCGGCCATTTTGTGGCCACCACCACCGAAGGTCATCGCCACCTTCGCTACATCCAGCTGGTTATTATTACTCCGGAGACTGACCTTGAAGTTCTGATTGCTCATTTCATACATGAACATCGCACAGTCGATGCCTCTCGTCTCCCGCATGGTGCTGACGACACTGTCTACATCCCGGGAGGTGACCTGGTAGAACTTCATATCCGTACAGGTCAGCCAGCCGGCGATACAGCGATGATCCATCAGCATCAGGCTTTCCATCAGTACGCGACCAAGTACCTGCTGCTGTGCATAGGTTTTCGTATAGTAGCTGTCGTCGACGATCCGGCAGAAATCGATGCCCTTCGCCATCAGGAAGCCGGCGATTTCCATCGTATGCTGCGAAGTGCAGCTGTACTTGAAGATGCCGGTATCATGTGCGATGCCGAGATAGAGGCACTCGGCTACCTTTGCATCGATGTAGCTCGTATCCATCAGATCATAGACGACCTCGGAGGCACTCGAAGCATCCGGGCGGATGGAGCCATGCGGGAACTGCTGTGCGCCCGGAACGTGATGATCCGCCACAAACAGCTCCTTCGCATTCTCTGCGAGGCTTCGGAAATCGCCGACACGATCATAGCCGTTACAGTCACAGATAATACAGAGATCATACTTCCGATCGGAAGGTGTATGCACGATGGTATCGATGCCCGGAAGGAAATCATACTTTTCGTTTGCAATCTGCAGGTAAACATTCACCTTCTTATCAGGATACTGATTCAGAATATAATGCTTCGTGCCCAGGGTTGAGCCGAGACAGTCCCCGTCCGGGTTCGTATGGCCCAGGATGCAGATACTGTCTGCCCTATTAATCATCTGCTGAAATTCATTCATCAATCGTACCTTCTCCATATATCAACATATCAAGCGTGATTACGCTTCGTCCGACGGCGCTTCCGAAGAATCCTCTGTATCCTCTGCGGATACCGAAGCGTCCGCCTCCAGACTGCGCTTCGCTGCATCCTCTTCATTCACCTTACGGATCAGCTCGTCCATATGCGCTCCATACATGATGGAGTGATCAGCGACGAACTGAAGCTCTGGTGTGTGCCGGAGATTGACGGTCTGTGCAAGCTCACGGCGCAGGAAGCCACTGGCGGCCTTCAGGCCCTCCATGGTCTTCGCAAGCGATTCCTCACTGCCGAGCACAGAGATATATACCTTACAGTACTGGAGGTCCGGTGTGACCTCGGCGTCGGTGACCGACGTCATCGGGGACACACGCGGATCCTTCAGGTCACGGATCGCTACGGAAAGCTCTCGCATGACCTCTGCGTTAATTCTTGTATTTTTTACAGAACCTTTTTTCAACGCTTAACCTCTTCCATTACATATGCTTCAACATAATCCTCAAGCTCGATCTCATTGAAGCCCTCGAATACAAGACCACACTCGTAGCCGGCCTTGACTTCCTTTACATCATCCTTGAAGCGCTTTACAGATGCGATTGCGCCCTCCCAGATCTTATCCTGCTTCGGGCCGCGGAAGATGCGGGCCTTGGCACCTCTCTGTACGAGACCGTCCTTGACCATACATCCTGCGATGTTGCCGACACCGGACGCCTTGAAGATCTGACGGATCTCGGCGTGGCCGATCACCTTCTCCTCGAAGACAGGGGCCAGCATGCCCTTCATCGCATTCTCGATATCCTCGGTTGCCTTATAGATGATGTCATAGAGACGAACATCGACATGCTCACGCTCTGCGATTTCACGTGCGGTCGCATCCGGCTTGACATCGAAACCGATGACGATGGCGTTCGACGCACTTGCGAGTACGACATCGGACTCGTTGATCGCACCGACACCGGAGTGGATAACCTTTACGGCTACCTCCTCGTTTCGGATCTTCTCAAGCGCATCCTTGACGGCCTCTACAGAACCCTGAACGTCGGCCTTGACCACGAGCGGAAGCTCCTTGATCTCGCCGGCCTTGATCTGATCGAAGAGTGCATCGAGGGATACCTTCTTCTTGGACTCCTCGACCATCTTCTGCTTGCTCTCCGTGACGAAGGCGGCAGCATAGGCCTTGGCCTCCTTCTCGTTGTCCTTCACCTGGAAGATCTCGCCCGCATTTGGAACAGAGCTGAGACCGAGGATCTCACACGGCTGTGAAGGTACGGCCTTCTTGATGCGCTTACCCTTATCGTCGGTCATCGCACGAACCTTACCGTATGCAGAACCGACGGCGACGACATCGCCCTGGTGAAGCGTTCCCTTCTGCACGAGGAGACGTGCAACCGGGCCCTTGCCGCGGTCGAGCTCTGCCTCGATGACAACGCCATACGCTGCACGGTTCGGGTTTGCCTTCAGCTCCATCACATCCGCCTGGAGAATGATATTCTCGAGCAGGTCATCGATGCCCATACCGGTCTTCGCAGATACCGGAACACAGATGACATCTCCGCCATACTCCTCCGGGATGAGGTCATACTTCATCAGCTCCTGCTTTACCTTATCCGGGTTTGCCGTCGGCTTATCCATCTTATTGATGGCTACGATGATCGGTGTGTTGGCGGCCTTTGCGTGGTTGATTGCTTCCACGGTCTGCGGCATGACACCATCATCCGATGCGACGACGAGTACAGCGATATCGGTCGACTGTGCACCACGCATACGCATCGCGGTGAAGGCTTCGTGGCCCGGTGTATCGAGGAAGGTGATGACTCTGTCTTCGTCATTTACATTGACCTTTACCTGGTAAGCACCGATGGACTGTGTGATACCACCGGCCTCGCGTGAGGTCACATTTGTATTACGGATGGCATCGAGGATGGATGTTTTACCATGATCGACGTGACCCATAACGCAGACGACAGGCGGTCTGGTGACCATCTCGTCATCGGAGTCCTCGACGTCATCCTTTACGAGCTCGGCGATGACATCGACCTTCTCCTCCTTCTCGCAGAGGATCTCATAATCAACCGCGATGTTCTCTGCATCCTCGTAGGAGATCTCTG
This sequence comes from Oribacterium sp. Sow4_G1_1, assembly GCF_052116105.1. Classification (NCBI taxonomy): domain Bacteria; kingdom Bacillati; phylum Bacillota; class Clostridia; order Lachnospirales; family Lachnospiraceae; genus Oribacterium; species Oribacterium sp. Sow4_G1_1. Next base: position 138,266 of record NZ_JBQKLS010000005.1, on the reverse strand, counting down.
TGTTCAGGGTAACCATCTTACCCTGCATAAAGAGCTTCTTGATGATTTCAGCCGCCTTGATGCGCATCTTGTCCGCAAGATCCTTGATGGTGATCACCTCAGGAATCGTGATGGACTTGATCTCCTCCTCTACCGGCTTCACAACCTCCGGCTTGATGAACGCGCCCTTGCCGGTCTTCTTCTTGTAGGAGACCTCATCGGCTCTCTCGTAGGACTGCTCTGCCGTATACTTGTTCTGCTTACGGTTGTTCCGGTTCCGCTTTGCTGCCTCTGCCTTCTCGTTATCGAAATTCTTATTTCCGAAGGTCTTTCCGGCCACCGGCTTATGCGCTACGCGGTTCTGAGTCGGCTTCGAAGCGACATCGACGGCTGGTGCAGCACCTGCGCCTGCCGGACGTCTCGTACCGAAACCGGCACCTGCCGGACGCTGACCCGGTCTCTGCTGACCATTGCGGTCGCCGAATGGACGGCTGCCCTGCGGACGATCACCGCTTCTCTGGCCATTACGATCACCGAATGGTCGCTGCTGACCATTGCGATCACCGAAGGAAGGGCCATCCTGCGGACGATCACCGCTTCTCTGACCGTTACGGTCACCGAAGGAGCGTGTCCCCTGCGGGCGATCACCGAAGCTGCGGCCACCCTGTGGGCGCTCTGCGGCTGGCTTCGCCTGCGCTTCCTTCGCATGCTCTGCGAGGGCCTTCGCGGCTGCGGCTGCCTTTGCAGCTTCTTCCGCCGCCTTCCGTGCGGCCTCTTCCTCTGCAGACTTCCGTGCCGCCTCTGCTCTTGCCTCCTCGGCCTCCTGACGCTTCTGGATCTCATTGAGCTCCTTCAGCGGTGTTACGCGTGCGGTTCCAGGTGGCAGCGGACGACCATTCGGGCTGGCCTTCCGTGCCGGCTTCTCTGCCTCCTGCGACTTCCGTGCGCCCTGAGATGCAGCGGTGCCGAACTTCGAGCCCAGTGGGCGATTTTTATGATTTGCGGAATTCTGCGAATGGAAAACAACAGCAAGTTTCTTTTTCTTAGGCGCATCTCCTGCCTTCGACTTATCCTTACTTCCTTCCCTGCTGTTCATTCCCAAATCTTTCTGGTTATCATCTGACATTCACATTACCTCCGTCAATATATTTGATCATCGCCTGGGCGAAGCCCTGATCTTCAATGCTTATCGACGATCGTTCGGATCGTCCCAGCTGGTGCCCCAGCGTTTCCTTGGTGCCCAGTTCCTGATATGGCACACTGCGATAGGTGGTCATATTTTTAAACTTCTTTTTCGTATTATCGGATGCATCCTCCGGGATGATCACGAGAAATGATTTGCCACTTTTGATGGACTTCTCCACGGCGAACTCACCGCTTTTACATTTCCCGGCCCGCTGACACAGTCCGAGCAATCCATAGATTTTATCTGTCAAGCTGCTCCAGTTCCTCTCTCAGTGTATCCAGGGTCTCCTTCGTGATCGCTTCCTTAAAGGACCGCTCCAGAGCCTTCCGCCGGAATGCCTTCTCGAGGCACTCCGGATTCTTACAGATGTATGCGCCACGACCATTCTTCCGGCCGCTCGGATCGATCGAGAAGCTGCCCTCCGGCTCATGTACGATCCGGATCAGCTCCTTCTTCTCTTTCTTTTCACCACAACCGATACAGGTTCTCTCAGGTACCTTCTTCATCTTCGTTACTCGTTCTCATCCTCCGAAGTCGTCTCGTCGTATGCGATATCGTCCTCATACTCGCCCTCGGCGCCCTCACTCTGATAGTCGATACCCATCTCGTCGAAGATGCCCTGCTCCTGTGCCTGGGACTCCGACTTGATATCGATCTTATAGCCGGTCAGCTTCGCGCTGAGACGTGCGTTCTGACCCTCCTTACCGATGGCCAGGCTCAGCTGATTATCCGGCACGATAACCATCGCCTCGTTGTTATCCTGATCGGCGATGACCGCGATCACCTTCGCCGGTGACAGTGCGTTCTCGATCAGGTACGCCGGGTTCTCATCATAGTTGATGATATCGATCTTCTCACCGTGAAGCTCATCGACGATGGCGTTTACACGGGAACCGTTCAGACCGACGCATGCACCTACCGGATCGACATCCGGATCGTGGGACATGACCGCCATCTTCGTTCTGGAGCCGGCCTCACGTGCGATTGCCTTGATCTCGACGGTACCGTCACGAACCTCGGCGACCTCATCCTCGAACAGACGCTTTACAAGCTCCGGATGCGTTCTCGAGATCATGACACGCGGACCACGCGGCATATCTCTGACCTCGACCACATACACCTTGATGCGCTCGTTCGTCACGAGGGTCTCGCCCTTGATCTGCTCGTTCTCTGCGAGATAGCCATCGACCTTGCCGAGATTTACGATGACAGAACGTCCGGTATCCCGCTCGACGGTACCAGTCACGACCTCCTTCTCCATGGAGTAGTACTCCTTATAGAGCACCTTACGCTCCTCCTCACGGATCTTCTGTACGATCACGCCCTTTGCGTTCTGGGTCGCGATACGTCCGAAGCTCTTGGAATCCACCTTCACCGGAACGATGGAGCCCAGCGTGTAGGCCGGATTGATCAGTCTGGCATCGGCGAGTGAGATTTCTGTGTTCTTATCGAAAACTTCCTCTACGACGGTCTTATCCGCGATGACGGAATAATCACAGGTGTCCGGATCTACGTTGACACGCACATTATCGGCAGAACCGAAATGGTTCTTGCATGCAGTCTGGAGTGACAGCTCGATCGCCTCGATGAGAGACTGCTTCGAGATTCCTTTCTCCTTTTCCAGTAAATCGAGTGCTTCGCTGAGTTCAGTGTTCATTAGTTTTTACCCCTCCCGGTAAGTGTATCTTCATTTGTATCTTCATGGCTGTCTTCGGAATCTGCAGCGGCGCCTTCATCGACCGCCGCTTCCTCCTCTTCAACATCCTCTGGAATCACATCTTCATTGCCAGGCTGATCCTTGAATCCGAGCGAACATACCTCCAGCATGTACTGCTCATCGATGAAATCCTCCTGGTCCAGCCATTTGGAAAGCCGTCTGGATACCTTCGCACAGTCGTTTACGGTCATGTCCACCTCGTCGAGACGATAGATGAACGCACGCAGATACCACTCATTATTTTCATAAGTGAAGGTAACGCTGTCGACTCCGTAGCCCTCCTTCGGACAGAAGCTGTCGAGGTACGTTTTTACTCTTTCAGTATAGTTGCCCTTTGCCTGCATTGAATTTTCCTCTAAACTTAAGTTAAAGGAGCGGGCGAAACGCCTGCTCCTTTAACTAGTCAACAAATACTCTATATTTATAGCACGGTCCTCAGGACAATGCAAGGCTTTTCGTGTGATTCAGCGAACAGCTCAGAGCAGGCCCTGGATCAGAATGATCAGAATCAGTACCGGAAGGACGAACTGGAAGTACGGCTTGATCGCCGCCGGCAGCTTCAGTCCTTCACCCTTGTTGCACTCTGCGAGGTAGTGATCGAAGCCCCAGCCCCAGCGGCTCACACAGAACAGAAGGTAGATGAGCGAACCCGCCGGAAGCAGGAGGTTTGATACGATGAAATCCTCGGAATCCAGGACGCCACGGGCACCGATGATATGGAGATCTGACCAGAAATTAAAGCCCAGAACGCACGGCACACTGGCGAGCAGCACGAAGATGCAGTTCAGGTAGACGGCCTTCTTTCGCTCCCATCCGAAGTTGTCGATGGAGGTCGAGAGCAGATTCTCGAAGACGGTGATGACGGTGCTGAAGCTTGCGAAGCTCATGAACAGGAAAAACATGGCGCCCCAGAGGCGTCCACCCGCCATATTCATAAACACCTTCGGCAGGGTCAGGAAAATCAGACTCGGACCGGCATCCGGCTGCACGTTAAAGGCGAAGCAGGCCGGGAAGATGATCAGACCGGACATGATCGCAACGAAGGTATCAAGCACGCAGATACGCGCAGACTCGCCGACCAGTGTATAATCGTCCGACATATAGGAACCGAAGATCTCGATGCATGCGATGCCGAGGCTCAGTGTGAAGAAGGCCTGATTCATCGCGGCGGAGATCACGGAGCCGAGTCCCTTCAGCATACTGCCGCCGCCCTGCTCTGCGACACGCACGAGGCTCGGAATCAGGTAGAAGCGTGTGCCCTCCGCCGAGTTCGGAAGCGTCAGGCTGTGGAAGGCCAGTATGACGATCAGTGCGAGCAATGCCGTCATCATGACCGTTGTCACCTTCTCGAGACCCTTCTGAAGACCGAAGGAGCAGACCAGGAAGCCGACCAGTACGGTCACGGCCATGCTCAGCATCATCTCTTTCGGAGCGTTCATCAGCTTCGCAAAGACCTCATCAGCGGCTTCCGTGCGGATGCCATCGAAGACGCCCAGGATGAACTTGAAGAAGTAGGACAGCATCCAGCCGGATACCGTCGTGTAGTACATCATCAAAAGATAGGAACCAGCGGTCGCAAACCAGCCATGAATATGCCACTTACTTCCCTTCGGTTCCAGTGCCTCATAGGCGCGCACGGCACTCTTATGCGATGCCCGTCCGACGGCGAGCTCCATCGTGAGCACCGGGATCCCCATGATGACCAGAAAAATCAGATAGAACAGTACGAAGATACCGCCGCCGTTCTGTCCGACGAGATAAGGAAACTTCCATACGTTTCCGATGCCGATGGCACATCCGGCACTGACCAGGATGAAGCCGATGCGGGACTTAAAGCCTTCCCGTTTACCCATAGTGTTTTCCCCCATAAAAAAAGTGTATCTGTCATTCCATATCTGAAACATCGAAGGTAAAGCGATATTTCAGATAAACTCAGACAGATACACTATTTTATACAGTTTCTGATTATTTTGCACTAACCATTTTCAACATTTTTCGTTTTGTCCAGGACAGCCGGGATCTCAGCGAGCGATACGATGCGATAGCGAAGCTCTGCGCGTGGTCCGGTCAGCTCCTTCAGCTTCCGTGCGAGGCGCTGATAGATGATGCTGCAGTCCTCCTTTTTCGTACCGATCAGCAGGAGCAGATACTGGCTCGAGCTGTACTTCGTAAACACATCGCCCTGACGCAGTCCTTCATACAGTGCCTGCTTCAGCGCCTCAGAGCGTGCGTTCAGCTTTTCCGGATTCTGAATCGGCTTTCCCTCGTAATCGACGAGGGTACAGAGCATCATGAAGATGCTGCTGCCACGGCGGGACATATTCCGACGAAGCACATTATAGACATCGATGAAGCTTGCGTACGCACAGTAGTAGGAACCGGTCCGCGGCTCCGTATCCTCACAGCTCTTCAGTGCCGCATCCCGCTTCAGAATATCCGCCTGGATATCTCCGATGTTCTCCGACACGACCTTCAGCTCCTCATAGATGCGGGCGTAGCACTGCACGAGCTCATCCGGAAGTGGAACCTCCAGCTCGTCCAGATAGTAGTGGGCGGTTTTATTATACAGCTCATAGGCTTCCTTCGTCTGTTTCTTCAGAATCAGCGCATCGATCAGCTGAATCTGCCAGCCGCTCTCCGGGTAAATCCGGGCCGCCTGGGCATACAGCTGGTATAAATGATCATAATCCTGCTTTTTACGGTAAAAATCACCGAGGAAGCGTACCAGCTCATCATAGCTTTCCTTCAGTCGGATAGACTCGACGATGACCCAGTTTTCGGTCGCAAAATCCGGCAGAAGCTCGCCCTGGTACAGCGCACCAGCCTGCTCGTAGAGGGCCGCCTTCTCTTCCGGTGCGACGGCCTCCTGGGCCCTCTGACAGAGTCGTCGGAAGTCTGCGAAATCATACGAAAAGCGATAGCCCTCCGGCCGCTCTGGTGTATATATGCCCTTCTTGCCTTCGATATAGCGCTTCCCTGGCATCCCGCTTTTTTTCAGCTGCGTCCGTGCCTGATGAAGCAGATTATTCAGGCTGTTGTTTTCATCCAGCAGCTCCTTATAAGCGAATACATAGTCGATCAGCTCCCGCTTCGCGATTCCGGTCTCATGATGTAAGAAAATCACCTGGATCAGCTTCAGAAAATTCGCCTTACTGTTTTCTCCGAAGTAGAGCTGCTGCCCATCTACCGAAACAGCAAACTGCCCCAGCATCTGTATAACGATACGCTTTTCATCTGTCGGCATACGTTTTCCCGCCCTTCTCTTTCTGATTGAAAGTTCTTATATTTATAGTAGTCGGCTGGAATCAAAAAGTAAACGAAAAAATTAAAAGCGCATCCATATTTAAGATTTTTACGTATCCGTCATCAGAATACGATGCCCAGATACTCGATCACGAGCCCCCAGAAGACACCGAGCCCATACAGCATGATCGTAATCCGGAGATTCTCATTCGGATGATCATTCGTACGGAACAGAACGAGCAGTCCGACACCGGCACCGACCAGGAGACCGGCCATCATCTGCCCGGCGTTCAGTATCCCCATCAGGTACAGCTGGGTGATGCTGACGGACGCAGCACAGTTCGGGATCAGACCGACGACGCCGGCCAGGAAGACACCGACGATCGGCTTTCCGGAGAGGAAGTGACCGAGGGCCTCGGCACCGATGCCCTCGACGAGGAGCGTGATGATCAGGGTGATGAAGAAGATGAAGCCGGTGATCTGAACCGTATGATGGAGTGCCGGCATGGCGATGCCCATGAAGCCCTTCTGATGATGGTGATGATGATGTCCTGCATGGGCGTGGGCAGCTGCATGCTCGTGGCTGTGGTGCTCCTCTGCGACATGACGATGTGTGTGGTCGTCTGCATTGGCCTCGTGCGTATGCGCCGCCTCTGTATGAAGCTCTTCCTCTTCATCATCGTCGCAGTCACAGTGCTCATGCAGACAGAGATCGTGAATATGCTTCTCCGGTGCCTTCGTATGGCGGCCATGCCGCATGAAGACGTCGAGCAGGAAACCACTGATGAGGCCCAGGATCGCCTTCGTCGCCAGAACCCGCAGCATCGTCGCCGGATGTACACCCTCCGAGATAAAAATCGGCAGCATCTCATCTGAGGTCGACAGGAAGACGGCGATCAGGGTGCCGACCGAGATCACGCCGCCCGCAAACAGACTGGAGGCCGCCGCCGAGAAGCCACACTGCGGCAGGATACCCACAGCCGCTCCGATCAGCGGACCGAAGTGACCGGCCTTCTCCAGCATCCCCGTCGTATGCTTCTCTGCCTTATGCTCGAGGTACTCCATCCCCATATAGGTGATCAAAAGGAACGGAATCAGCTTCGCTGTATCCAGTACCGCATCGAACAACGCGTCTAAAATCATTTCCATCTAATGTTTACTCTCCTTTATGTCATTCTTTATCGCGTTCTCTAGAATAACACAGGTGTCAACACGTAAATCATCATATGAACACACGTAAATATAAAAAGGGCCCCGAAGGGCCCTGAGTGAAAATTATTTACGAAGAGACGCCTCGATGAGACCGCGGAACAGCGGATGCGCGTTGTTCGGGCGGGACTTGAACTCCGGGTGCGCCTGGGTAGCGACGAAGTACGGATGATCCGAAAGCTCGATCATCTCTACGATATGGCCGTCCGGTGACTGACCGACGAGCTGCATACCGGCTTCCTCGAGCTCTGCGCGGAAGTCATTATTGACCTCATAACGGTGACGGTGACGCTCGGAGATCTGTGTTGTACCATAGAGGGCATGGGCCTTCGAACCGTCGCTCAGTACGCACGGATATGCGCCGAGACGCATCGTGCCGCCGAGATCCGTGACACTCTTCTGCTCCGGCATCAGGTCGATCACCGGATGCTCGGTGTTCGGATCGAACTCCGTCGAGTTGGCATCTGCCCAGCCGAGCACATCCCGCGCGAACTCGATGATCGCGATCTGCATACCGAGGCAGATGCCGAGGTACGGAATCTTATGCTCACGCGCGTACTGTGCTGCCATGATCATGCCCTCGATGCCACGGGAGCCGAAACCGCCCGGAACCAGAATACCATTGACTCCGGCGAGCAGCGTCTCTGCGCCGGACTTCTCGAGCTCCTCAGAATCCACCCAGCGGATCTTCACCTTCGCACGATTGGCGATGCCACCATGCTTCAGGGCCTCCACGACACTGAGGTAGGCATCATGCAGCTGCGTATACTTGCCGACGATGGCGATGACCGTCTCACGGCTCGGATGACGCAGATTCTCGACCATATGTGTCCAGTCGGAGAGATCCGGCTCCGGGCACGGCAGGTGGAGACACTCGAGGACCGACTGCGCGAGATGCTCGTGCTCCATCATGAGCGGCACCTCGTAGATGAACTCCGCGTTCGTGTTCTGCAGTACATGGTTCGCCGGCACATTACAGAAGAGGCCGATCTTCTCACGAATCTCCTGTGGAATCGGATACTCGGTACGGCAGACGAGGATGTCCGCCTGGAGGCCGAGTCGCTGGAGCTCACGTACGCTCATCTGCGTCGGCTTCGTCTTCAGCTCCTCCGACGCATGCAGGTACGGAATCAGCGTCACATGAATCATGATGGCATTCTCATGACCGACCTCCTGCTGGAACTGACGGATCGCCTCGAGGAACGGCTGGGACTCGATATCACCGACGGTACCACCGACCTCGATGATGGCGATGCGATCCTCGTTCTTGTCATCTGAATGATAGAAATCACTCTTGATCTCGTTCGTGATGTGCGGGATAACCTGCACGGTGTGTCCCTCATACTCGCCGTGGCGCTCCTTGTTGAGGACCGACCAGTAGACCTTACCGGAGGTGACATTGCTTCTGTGATCCAGAGACTCGTCGATGAAACGCTCGTAGTGACCCAGATCGAGGTCCGTCTCCGTACCATCATCCGTGACGAAAACCTCACCATGCTGAATCGGGTTCATCGTACCCGGATCGATATTGATATACGGGTCGAACTTCTGCATGGTAACCTTATAGCCACGGGCCTTCAGAAGACGACCGAGCGAAGCGGCTGTGATACCCTTTCCGAGTCCGGAAACGACGCCACCGGTGACAAATACGTACTTGATCATATGCTCCCCTTTCATGATCCCCCATGAAGCAGGCCAATGCCTCATGCGCCATGCACTCACCACCCACAGTAACGCCGGCAGCGATGCACAAAAAAAGAGGTGACCTAACGCAGGGACACTCTTCCTTGCCCCTGTGACGCCATTGCCACCTCACATCATATAAATATCGATATGCTTTTATCTTCGTTTCAGCCTTCTCAGCTTCAGAAAATAAAAACACGAAAATAATACCACCGCTCCCCCCGAATTGTAAACAGAAACTTCACGAAAAAAGACCAGTACCGGCCTCTCGTCAATGAAAGGGGTCAGACCCCCTTGCGTACCGGAACGTCGTGAAAAAGGCGCACAGAATACGTGTGCATCAATCGGAGCGGAGCGCGTCGATCGGGTTCAGCGCCGCGGCACGACGGGCCGGAAGATAGCCGAAGATGAGACCGATCATCACAGAGACCATGAAGGAGACCAGCACCGAAAGGAAGGTCGGCGAGGCATCGATCCCCATGATTTTTCCGGCAGCACTCGTGCCGACGAAGCCGACGGCGATGCCGATGAAGCCACCCAGGGAGCTCGTGACGGCGGCCTCGATGACGAACTGCGAGAGAATCGTCCGACGCTTCGCACCGAGGGCCAGCGCTTTATCGTGCGTGATCATGACGACGGTCGTTCCGTCCTGATTGATATCCTGTAAAAAGCCCATGACCTGGCGGGAGGTTTTCGTGTCCAGCGCACCGGTCGGCTCATCCGCGAGGATGAGCTCCGGATCACCGGCGAGGGCACGCGCGATGGACACACGCTGCTGCTGACCGCCGGAGAGCTGGGCCGGATGCTGCATCCACTTGTCCGCGAGGCCGACCCGCTCGAGCTGCTTCATCGCACGCTTCCGCTGATCCGACTTCGAGAGTCCGGCATAGAGGAGCGGCAGGGAGACATTGTCCACGAGATTATCCTTCGGAAGCAGGTTGTACTGCTGGAAGATGAAGCCGATCTTATGATTCCGGATGGCGGCGAGCTCGTCGTCTGCCATGTGGGAGGTGTTGACCCCCTGAATCAGATACTCTCCCTTCGTCGGCACATCGAGGGCACCGATGATGTTCATGAGGGTCGACTTGCCAGAACCGGACTTGCCGACGATGGCGACGAATTCCCCATGGTAGATGTTTACGCTGATACCGTCGTTCGCATGCACCTCCTCGGAACCCATCTGGTAGATTTTGTAAATGTCTTCGAGCTGCAGGAAAGGCACCTCCCCGTCATGCTCCGGCGGGATATAGGGACCGGCTGCACCATCGACGCCCTGGGCCGCCTGCGCGGCCCGCAGCTTCGCGATTTCCTCGTGATTTTCGGCGTATTCGTCGACTGTATTTATCACACTCATAGCATCACCTCCGTTTAACCCATCGGAGCGCCGCCACCTGGGTTAGCGCCACCCATACCGCCGCGATTACTACTGCCGCCAGCGTTAGCACCACCCATGCTGCCACCACCTGGGTTACCACCACCCATGCCGCCGCCCATGCCTGGCATCATCGTGTCAGTTGAGCTGCTGACGCTGGACTGTGAAATATAGACTTCATCGCCTTCGGAGAGATCACCGGACAGGATCTCGACGTACTCGTCGGAGGTGAGACCCGTGGTGACCGCAACTTCGTGGAAGCCCTCCGGCACATTGCTGCTCTTCGTATTTTGATCGCCGGACGTTTCACTCTTACCGGAGCTCTTTGTATCCGTCGACTTCTCGGCATTCGTCGGCTTCTCGCCCGCTGCATTTCCTTCCGGCTGGCCATCTGCTGTACCTTCCGGCTTTCCATCACCTGCAGCAGCGGTACCCTGAGTGGAAAGCTCGGCCTTCTTCGACGTCGTGGAATCCTTTACATAGACCTTGTTGCCACGCTGGAGTGCATCCACCGGAATCGCGAGTGCATCCTCCGCCTCATCGAGGATGATGACGCCGGTGACGTTCATGCCCGGGAGCAGATCACCGTACTCCGTCATCGTGACGGTGACCGGATAGTAGGTGACACCGTTCGCCGCCGTACCCTCCATGGACACCTTCGTGACGGTGCCCTCGAAGGTCTGATCCTCGAAGGCATCTGCCGTGACCTCGACCTTCTGTCCGACCTTCACGTTCGAGATATCGAGCTCATCGATGTTCATCTCGAAGGTGACCTCGGAAAGGTCATAGATGACGGCCAGTGCGGTCGCAGAGTTTCCGTTCTGCACATTCTCGCCGACATTGACGTTCTTCGTCGTGACGGTACCGGAAATCGGTGCGGTGATCGTATAGTTTTCGTAATTGTCGGTCGTCGTGTCGAGGTTCGACTGTGCATTCTCGAGGGAGGACTTCGCATCGGAGACCTTGTTCTTGTAGGTCTTCAGGATGTCGCTCGCATCCTCGGCGTCCATCGAGAAGATAGCCGTACCGACGCTCACATAGTCACCGGCACGGACGAGCAGCTTCTTGACGCTCACGGAGCCGGAAAGATCACCCGCCCGCAGCGTTCCGGCACCGGATGGCCTCACGGCATCCGCGTCTCCCGCCACATTCACCATGCTCGTATCGCATTATGCGATCGCGATGACTTCCTTCGCACCGCTCTGATCGAGATCCCAGACGATAGTGATCTCATCCGAGGTATCGATGGAACCGTAGATTGAGAACGCGTACTGCATATCCGAATTGTTAATGTTGTAGGTCTCGCCGCCGATCTCCACCTGAGTCGGGGTCATGATCTGACTCGAGCTGTAGTAGATCTGATCGACTGTGCCGGTCGCCGTACCCATGGTGCTGTCTGCATTGCCCGACTCCGAGTAAGCATAGACCGATTTCGTCGAGGTATTGTAGTACACGACCACGGCACAGCTCGTCGCTTCATCCTCGATGGCTTCCACACTGGAGGTCTCCCCGTTCAGATAGCAGCTGGCAACGCTCTTACTGAATGGCAGAATCGAGTTCAGACTCTTGCCAGACTTCAGGACATGCGGACCGTTCAGGTTCGCAGACAGCGTATCGAGCAGATTCAGCTCGTTGCTGTCAGACAGTGTAAAGCCGAACAGCGAACCGTAGATCGTCTGACTGCTCTTCGTCTTCCCATCGTTCTGGGCGGTGTTTGCCATCAGCAGATTGTAGAACATGTAGACGCAGTCCTCGTACGTCAGCTCGTCATTCACGTTCGTGCTGACCCGATCCGTGAGACCGATGGCGATGGCCTTCGCATTCCGGTTCGCGACGATGTTCCCGCTGAACTGATCGCTCGTGTAGCCGAGCAGCGTCAGCATCGCCTTCTCTGCCTCGGCGAGCTTGATGCCCTGCTCCGGCTTGAAGCTGCCACCGAGATAGGCGCTCATCCAGCCCTTCGAGGTCGCGATCCGTATATAGCCAGCGTACGGTGAGCTCTGCAGCACATCACTGAAGACAGAAACATTCGACTCCGCTGCAACGTTCGTCGCATAGCTCGAGGCATGCACCAGCATCTTCGCAAACTCCGCACGCGACACGGTGACCGCATTCAGACTCACATCGAAATTATCGATGATCCCGGCGCTCACCAGTGCCTTCTTCCGCTGCTCCAGCGTCGTCGAGGCCAGCGCACACATCGGCATGCCCGCCACCACCGTGACGACGCCCGTCATCGCTGCAATCGCACCACGCATCAGATATCTGTTCATAACTGCTCCTTTTTCGATCCGGGATCTGCTGACGGAGCAGGGCTATCAGGCCGAGGCGGTGTATGATGGAGAATCCGGGGTCGCTTATGCAGCAACCGGGGTCTATGATCTCCTCATCCTGGATGTCATGATGCCGAAAATGAATGGATACCAGGTGGCACGGGTCCTGCGCCAGCAGCACATCAGCACGCCGATCCTCATGCTGACAGCGAAGTCCGAGCTGCTGGACCGTGTACAGGGGCTCGATTCCGGGGCGGACTACTACCTGACGAAGCCCTTTGATGCGCGCGAGCTTTTCGCCTGCATCCATGCGCTGCTTCGCCGGCAGGGTGCTGAAGTCGATACCCTCAGCTTCGGAAACACGACCCTCGATCTCGCGACGAGTACGCTTTTATGTGAAGAAAAGTCTCTCCGCCTGAGTGCGAAGGAGTTTGATGTGATGCGTATGCTGATGCAGCAGAAGGAAAAGAATCTGTCGAAGGAAGCCATCCTCCAGAAGGTCTGGGGCTTCAATTCTGACGCCGTCGAGAACCATGTCGAGGTTTATGTCGGCTTTCTCCGGAAGAAGCTGCACTCCATCGGCTCGAATGTGCAGATCGTCGCTGCGCGCCGACTCGGCTATCATCTGGAGCTGGAGGGATAAATGATGAATAAAAGAAGCAGCAGAATGGACGGCCCTTATCCGATCCCGGATCTGCATATGAAAGCGGAGGTCTGAGCCATGGACATGATTCGAAAGCTCCGCGTCCGCTTCGTGTCGATCATGATGGTCATCGTCTGCACGATGCTGATCATCATCTTCGGACTCGTCGTGCACAGGACCCACTCCCGTATCCGGGAGGACGGCCTCCGCATGATGGAAAACGCCGCGTATGCCCCGATGGGCACCCTATCTGACCGCAATCCGAAGCGGAAGGACGAAAACAAGACGATGAACATACTGCTTCCGTTCTTCCGTGTACTGATCGACGCGGATGGGAAGATCGTCGACATGGATGGCGACTACTATGATCTGACGCAGGAAGGCTCGGAAGCCGTCCTCGAGGAGCTCGTCAGCGCGGCGACCGCCAGTGAAGAAAAGGTCGGCGACCTCCGCGACTATAATCTCCGCTACTATCGAAGCGGCGCGAGGAAGTGGTCTTACGGAAAAACGCCGGACAGAAATCCGGTGCCGGAGACGGCGCCGACCGCCGAAGCGACCTCGTCGTCTGCCGGTGAAGACGCCCCTGCAGACAGCGACGGCGGAGCTGAAGTTCACGTGCCGGACAGACCGGCGGAGGCCGAACCTGCGTCCACGGATGGCCAGATCATCATCTTCATGGATATCTCCTCCGAGATCACGACGATGCAGAACCTCTACCGGACCTGCGTCATCATCGGCCTCGGCAGCTTCGCCAGCTTCCTCGTCATCAGCATCTTCTTCGCGCGCTGGGCGGTACGCCCGGTCGAGGAAGCCTGGGCACAGCAGCGGCAGTTCGTTTCCGACGCCTCCCATGAGCTGAAGACACCGCTCACCGTCATCCTGACCGATGCGGAGATGCTGAAATCTCCGCGCTTCGATGAAGCGCATAAGGCGCAGTTCGTCGAGAATATCCTCACGATGTCGAACCAGATGCGTGGCCTCGTCGAGAGCCTCCTGCAGCTCGCTCGTGTCGACAGCGGTGCCATCCAGAAGATGCCGCTGCAGACCATCGACCTGTCTGGCCTCGTTTCTGACGAGCTGCTCACCTTTGACGCCCTCTTCTTCGAAAAGGGCCTGACGCTCGCGGAGGACATCACCGACGGCATCACGATCCACGGCTCGCCACAGCACCTGAAGCAGGTCGTCGAGATCCTCCTCGATAACGCGCAGAAATATGCGTCCCCGCAGGGCACGGTCCAGGTGACACTCCAGAAAAGCGGCGCGCACCACTGCCTGCTGAGCGTCTCAGATCCGGGGGACCCGATCCGCCCAGAGGATCTCAAAAAAATCTTCCAGCGCTTCTATCGCATCGACGAAGCCCGTGCGATGAATCACAGCTACGGCCTCGGCCTCTCCATCGCCGAGAACATCGTAAAAAATCATAAAGGCCGTATCTGGGCCGAATCTGCCGAGGGCATCAACACCTTCCGCGTCGAGCTCCCGATGGCATGACAGAAAGAACCTCCGGCGACCAGCCTTTTAGGGGCTGCCGCCGGAGGTTCTGTTTCTTCAGGCTTCCTCGAACGCGCAGAGGATATCGTTGTTCACCGGGGTGTAGAAGCCCTTTCGGATCTGTGTGTAATCCTTCGGATAGCGTGCCATCAGGTACATGAGCTTCGTGATCGTCGCCTCGAGGGTCATATCGTAGGCCTCGATGAGATTGAAATCCTTCTTCACCTTCTGACCGACCTGGTAGATTTCCATGTTGGAGCCCTCATTCACGACCTGCGTCGCCATCACGATGAACTTCCCCTTCGCCGCCCACTTCTCCATCTCGGCATAGAACTTGTCGAGCAGCTGGTCCGGGATACCGCCGACGCCGAAGGACTCGATGACGATACAGTCATAATTATCGAAGAGGTACGCCAGCAGCTCCGGCCGCGAGCCCGGAATCAGCTTCATGATGCAGATCGCATCCGACACCGTCTCCTGAAACTCGACCGGCTTCCGGATCGGCTCATACGGAATATAGCGGATGATATGTCCATCCTGAATCCGCGCCAGCACCGGGAAATTCACACTGTGAAACGCGTTAAACGAGCGCGCCATCATCTTCTTCGCCCGCGTACCGGCGATGACATTGCCGTCGAATACGAGGGACACGTTCTGAGAGTAGCTGTCGCAGGCATAGACGATACTGTCCCGCAGATTATCCTTCGCGTCGGTGCCGTCGATGTTGATCGGCTTCTGAGAGCCCGTAATCACAATCGGCTTCCGCGCATTCTGAATCATATAGCTGAGCGCCGCCGAGCTGTAGGCCATGGTATCCGTGCCGTGCGTGATGACGAAGCCATCGTAGCGGTCGTAGTTTTCATTGACCGCATGCACGATCTGTCCCCAGACCTCTGGTGCCATGTTGGTCGAGTCAATGTTGCAGACCTGGAGCACATCCACGTCGCAGAAGCGCTTCACCTCCGGTACGTAGCTCAGCAGCTCCTCCGCGGTCAGCGCCGGCTTCAGGCCGTCCTCTGTCTTCACCGAGGCGATCGTGCCCCCGGTACATAAAAGCAGTATCTTCTTCACGCTCTCGGCTCCTTTCCGTCCTTAAAGAGACACATCATCTCATTCGTCAGACTGAAATCATCCGGCTGCAGGACGATCTCCTCCCGCTTAAACCAGGAGGCCAGCTTCAGCTCGCTCTGATCCATCGTGATCGTCGGATCGCCATCCACATCACAGAAAAAGCCCATCAGGATATCATCGACGATGCCCCACGGCTGTGACTTATAGTAGCGGATGTTCTTCACCTTGAGCCCCACCTCTTCCATCACCTCCCGCTGCACGGTTTCCTCGAGGGTCTCCCCGATCTCCGTAAAGCCGGCGACGAGCGCGTAGTGCGCGAAGCCGCGCGCATACTTCGTGAGGATGATCTCATCTCCGTGGGTGATGCCGACGATGACCGCCGGCACGATACGCGGATAGATGATGCGTCCGCACTCCGGGCAGCGGATCGCACGCTCGATCTTTCCGAGCTTCGTCCGGGAACCGCAGCTGCCACAGAAACGGTTCTGATGATACCAGTTGCTGAGCTGCAGTGCCGTGCTGTTGATGAACTGGCGCCACTTCGGACCGGCCAGGGACTCGCGCAGATCATGCAGGGTCGCCCGCGTATAGCCCGGAAGACTCAGCTCGACCTCTGGCAGGAGGAAGTAATCATCCTCGTCCACCGTGAACAGATAGATCAGATGACTCGTCTCGACCGGGATGTTTCCCTGCGCCTGCACCTCCTGAAAGGTCGGGAAGGTGAAGCTCGTCGTATCCAGCATACGCAGTAAGACGGCATCCCGGCGTGCACCGGCGAAGTTCAGTACGAAGCTCTCCGGCTTCGCCGTCTTCGATGGATCGTAGTGATTGATCAGCTTATGTGGGTAAATATCCTGAATCATAGGGCTCCTCCAAATATATACATAGTTATAGAGATGACGAGATACGATCGCATCCCAGTGCTCAGCAGGGCAATGCTTCTGCCGACACCCGGTGGCCTCACGCCTAGCTGTGTTCTTCTGCCGGATGCTCGATCACCGAGTGTGACAGCCACTTCCCACTCATGAAACGATACAGGAAGAAGGCACCACGTACACACCAGTCGCTCGCCATACCGATCCAGACGGCGATCGGACCCATCCCGCATACACGGATGAGATAGGTCACCATCGCGACTCTCGTGATCCACATGGACAGTGAAGATACGATCATCGTAAATCGTACATCACCTGCGGCGCGTAGTCCATAGGAAGGAAGAAAACTCGGTACCCAGATGAAGATTTTCGAGATCGTGATGAAGATGACCATATCGTAACAGATCTTCGCGGCCGCCGGCTCCATCCCGGCGAGCCACATCACCGGCTTGCAGGCGACGAAGGTGATGGCACAGGAGAAGATGATGATCCAGTTCGAGATATCCATGAGGTGGACGATGTAGTACTTCGCCTCCTCCTTCCGCCCGGCACCGAGTGTCTGCCCCACCATCGTCATGAGGCCGATGCCGACCGCGAGTCCGCCGATCCCGTTGATGTTCTCGAAGATGATGGCCATGGCCTGTGCCGCGATGGCGGTCGTGCCGAGGGTCGATACCGAGGACTGGATGGCGAGCTTACCGAACTGGAACATGCTGTTCTCGATACCGGACGGGATACCGATGGCGAGGATACGCGCGATCATATCGAAATCCGGTTGGATCCGGTAATCCCGCAGCACGATGACCTGCTTCGGCTTCCGCAGGAACACGAAGAGGATGATCGCCGCCAGGATACGGCTCAGCAGGGTCGAGAGCGCTGCACCGGCGACACCCCAGCCGAAGCCGAAGATGAAGATGGCGTTTCCGATGATGTTCATCACGTTCGAAATCACCGAAACCTTCATCGGGAAGCGGCTGTTTCCACCGGCACGGTAAAAGGCGGCACCGATCTGATAGAGCCCGAGGAACGGGAAGGAGGCTGCGGTAAAGCGGAAGTAGGTTTCCGCCGCGGACAGTACCGCCGGCTCCACGCTGCCAAACACGAGTCGGAGGATCTGCGTGTTCAGGGCCTCCGAAAAGAGCGTGATGACGATGGCGATCGACGTCATCGATAACACGACCTGGCGGGCAGCTGCATTGGCCTTCTTCGGGTCACCGCTGCCGATGTACTGCGAGCAGAGAATCGTGCCACCGGTCGCCATCGCGGAAAAAAGCTGGATGACGAGGTTGTTGATGGAATCTGTGAGGGAAACGGCCGAGATCGCTGCACTGCCGATTCGGGTGACCATCATGGAATCCGCCATACCCATGAAGCTCGCGAGCAGATTTTCGATCATCAGCGGGATCAGCAGCTTCCAGATCGCCGAACGGTCGAACATCATATGGTCCCAGTCGATCTTAGCTGCATCATAAACACGGTTTTTCAGTTTCAGTAATTTATAGTACATGGCCTGCCCCATTCCCTGTAAGCGTTTTCATAGCGTTCATTATAGCGGATTCGAACGCGCATTTCCATAGTCCGGGCAGGGATTTACAGAGCCGCGTCGAGAGCGGGGAGCGTAACCGCTTCCCCGACATCCCATGTCCCCATGACAATAGAAAACCGCCCGGCACACCACAAAAGTGCCGGGCGGTTTTTATATGCGGCAGTGTCCTGGCTGCTTATACCTGACAGCTGCCATCACGAGCGGAAACGTAGCTAGTGCTTCCACCCGCATAGCTAAAGTTTCTGTAGGTTGGAGAGAAAGGGAATCCCACTGTGAGGGGGTCACAGTGTTGATTCACTCCAATGTACAGAGCACTTAAGCGTCTGATGAGACTTCTCCTCGTATTTCTCCTCGATCTGATCGATGAGGATTTCGGCGGCCTTCTGTCCCTCCTCGTAGGCAGGCTGGACGATGGTCGTGATTCTCGGGCTGGAGAAGGAAGCCCATTCGGTATTATCGAAACCGATGATGCCGAGCTTCTGCGGAATCCGATCACGGAGCGGCTGTAATGCATCACAGACCTCCGGAAGTGCCCAGCAGTTCGGAACATACACCAGGGTTGCATCTGTATCCTTCAGATTTCTCTGCACGAAGGAGAGAATATCTGCATGGTTGATCGCGCCATCGCGGATCTCCAGACTCTGGAAGCTGAGACCGCTCTCCGTGATACAGTCGATGAAGCCGGAGGAACGCTCGATACGTGTACTCAGCTTCGACGGATCGGCACCGATCATCAGGAAGTTCCGATAACCGCGCGCGATCAGCTCCTGCATCGCCTTATGGGTCGCCGTATAGTTATCGGTCTTCACCCAGAAGGAATCATCCTCATACACCTTACTGTCGAAGTAGACGAACGGTTTCTTAAGATCCGTGATCAGCTTCGAGGTCTCATGGAAGCCCGGGGTCGGCTGGATGATGAAGCCATCCGCACCGAGGGTCAGCATACGATTCACGTAGCTGGACTCCCGCCTCGGATCATAGCCTGAATTTCCGATCAGCGTCTGGTAGCCATGCTTTCGAGCGGTATCCTCGATCCCCTTCACGATTTTATTTGAGAAGGTGTTCGTGATATCACCGATGATGACACCGATGAGGTTCGTTTTCTTCTGGTTCAGTGTACGGGCAGCAACATTCGGACGGTAGTTGGTTCGGAGGATGATCTCCTGAATCTTCATACGGGTTTCCTCAGACATCTTCTCGGTTTTCCCGTTCAGATAGAACGAAACCGTCGTCTTCGAAACCCCAGCCATCTCGGCGATGTCCTTAATGGTTATTTTTCCATCACGTCCCATCGTCTTCCCCCATTCGACATGCTGCTACAGTTAACTGGTTTAATCAACTGAATATATTTTACTAGTATTTTAACGAAAGTCAACAAAGCAATCAAGCCCTGGCCGTGCTTTTCTGTCATGTCTGTCCATCTTTCACCAGATAACGCCCCTCTGCGTTTAGAGCTTCGATACGGACATATTCACTATCGCTTATCCCGGTCGATGAACTCGAGACTGATGATACCGACCACGATGGCGACGAGGCCGATCAGCAGGATGACGCCCCAGCTCTTCAGGATGTTCTCCACGGTGCCGGCATAGAGCGGATTCTGCATCTGCTTCGCGCAGAGGATATCCATCTTCATGCGGAGATCCGAGGACTGGATGTAATCGACGATCTTCTGCACCTCCGGAATGCTCCGAAACTGATAGATCGAGGCGAAAAGCGCATGGCTCGGCAACGCGTTGTAATCGGCGATAGAGCAGATCGCGACGGTGCCCCAGTGGCTGATGGTCAGCTTCTCAACGAGCTCTGCGGCGCCTCCGTCAAACGGGAAGATGATACCGGCAAACACGAGCTGCACGATGAGCAGGAACGGCATGACGGTCATCGCTGAGGTCGTAGTGCGCACGATGCAGGACACCATCAGTGCGACGAGGTCAGCGGCATAGGTGATGATCCAGAGCGTCATCGCGAAGTCGACCAGGAAGTTTCCTGTGACAATGCTGCCGACCGGGAAGCGGATGCCGTACCAGACATAGATGCCGACGGAAATCAGAACCTGCAGGAGGCAGATCAGCGCCTGGTACAGCATGTGTGCCATGATATACGCACTGATATGGAGTCCCGCGCGGTGCTCCCGCTTGATGATCGCACGCTCCCGGCAGACGACCTGGATGGAATTGAAGAAGCCGTTCCAGATGCAGACGCAGACGAGGGCAAAGGCACCCGCCTGCAGGCGCTCCATATTGGCAAACAGGCTCTTCCCGACGACGAAAGCCACCATGAGTGAGATGATGGCCGACAGCGGGAGCAGTACCCAGTCGTGCTCATGGATGAAGAGACGGAACAGCTTCCCGAGGTAGATCTTCACCTGGGCCGGACGGCGGGTATGCGTCGGTCGATAGGTATCCGCGATGCCCTCCTGCCGTGCCGTCGTGGTCGTGCTTTTCGTCTCCTTCGCGGCTTCCGCCTCACGATAGGCCCGGAAGGCCTCGATATAGTGATCCGCGAGTCCCTCGCCGCCTTCGTTTTCCGGATTGATGGCGAGGATGATGTCCTCCATGGTGTCGCGCCCGAAGAACTGACGCGCCTCCGGGATCGTTCCATAGAAGGCGAGCTGTCCGGTATGCTGACTGTTCTTAGCGAGGACGATGACCTTATCGAAGAGATCGATGACACGGTCCGGCGTATGGGTGATCACCATGACGATCTTCTGCTGATTCGCGATCTTCCGAAGCTGCTCCATGAGATCACGTGCCATGACACCGTCGAGACCGGAATCCGGCTCGTCGAGCACGAAGAGACTTGGGTTTGAAATGAATTCAACGCAGATACTTAAGCGCTTCCGCTGCCCGCCGGAGAGCTTATCAACCAGCTCATCCTTCACCGGCGTGAGACCGAAGAGCGCGAGAACTTCCTCAACCCGCTTTTTCCGCTCCGCCGTCGGTGTGCCCTCCGGGAGGCGCATCTGCGCTGCATTTGTCAGGGTCATGATGACGGTATCATCGCCACGCAGAAGCTCCTGCTGCGGCACCATACCGATCTCATATTTCATTCGGGAATAGTCCTCATAGACGTCGAGGTCGCCCTGCTTTATCTCCGCATGGGCCTTTTCATAGCCGGTGACGGCATTGATGAAGGTCGTCTTCCCGGAGCCGGAACCGCCGAGGATCAGCACCATGCTGCCCGGCTCGATGCTGAGCTTGATGTCCTTCAGGAGCAGCCGCCGCTTCAGAAAGCTGCCGACCGAGCGATTATCGATGTGGATCTGGAGATCGTGGTTCCGGAAGGTTGTGTGGTTGTACGCGAGATAATCGCCGGCGAAATAAAAGACGGTGTCGCCGATGTTGATGACGTCGTTCGGCGAGAGGACCATGACGCCATCGACACGCTTCTGATTGACATAGACGCCACGTTCGGTCTTAACATCCTCCACCTGCCAGTGACCGTAGATGTAGCGGATCAGCGCATGGTGCTCATCCGGCTTCTCCAAGCTGTCCACTTCAGGAGATGAGAGGCCTCGCCCGACATGGCTGTAGATATGGTAAACCGACTGCTCCTTCCGGAGCGGCAGCTTCTTCCAGACGAGCTCACCGTCGAAACGGAGCAGGAACACGAGAATCAGCTGCTCGCCCGCCTTCTGGATGCGGATGATGTCGCCGTTCTGAAGCAGACGGTCCTCTCCCTTTGGCAGCGCAACACCGTTGATGCTCGTCGTGTTGGCATTCGTCAGATTCTCGTAGTGCCACTCGCCGAGATAGTGGGCGAGCTTTCCCTGCGTATGTGCGAGGAAAGGATACTCAAGGGCGATTTCGGCCTGGCTTCTGCGACCGAACAGACGTCGCCGCCCGAGGGTCAGGCCCCTTTCCACCTTAAACTGAACCGATTCGCCGCCGACGCTGATCGCGACGAGCTCTGCCGGCTCCACGAGATCCCGTAAAATATCGCTCATAGCTGCCTCCCGGACATTTCGTCCATCCCTCACTCTATTGTATTTTTATTCACGATTGCAAAATATTTCATATATAATTTTTCGCAGGCTACACTTAATCCGGTTTCGTGCAAAGGATAATAGGCTTCACCCAAAAGTTCCGGTGGGAGAATTCGAACCAGCACCGCCGATGAAAGGCGATAACGCCACTGCATATAGGTGTACACATCTGCCATCCAGTCTGACAGAATCCCATCCATATAATTATTTGTGTTTAGGGGTACCGTTTCTATATCTACCGAATGATAGAGCTGCCTGATTCCTTTATTTAACGCCGACCAGCTACCCTGATCCATCTTCAGGCGAATCGGAGACTTCTCCATGTACAGTTTCACGGCTCCATGAAAATCATGACCGGATTTTATAAATTCATGAAACAAAAAGCGTGTTAATTTCATGACACCACTTAAGTAGAACCTGTCATAAGCATAGTCATCCTTTGAGGGCTCATGCTTCACACTTCTGTTCACCTGATATTTCATCGGTTTATTTTCGTTCAGATGGTAGTACTTATATGCTTGATCATATACGTATTTATTCTTTAAAACATCCTGCACGGTCATGCCACTTGGTTGGAAGCCTTCAAGCTGAATCGCCTTTCTGCGTTTATTAAGAAAAGATTCTACTTCTCTTCTTGCCTGTGCATCATAATCCTGATACTGAATCGTCTCCACTACAGGTTCATATCCTATAAATTTTATAGACTGAAAAGCTCTTTGACTTTTTATAAAAACCTGCTCTCCCAACTCTGCTTTTCTAAAGAAACGTTCAACTTCATCTGCCGTCAGCTGATTTTTCAAAAAGGAATCGATGACTTTGATATAGCTGTCGTCTGCACGATACCCTATGATGACATCATATTCTGCGGTGTCAATTTTATACATATCAACCAGCTTTTCAGCGATATAAAATGTATCTTCATCGATCACTCCGCGATGCGCTGTCACTTCCGCAATCCATGTCAGAACGCCATAGTCATCCAGATGGAGTACATTCAGTTCCTTAATCGGAAGTTCATATGCGTTACAGTATGCATTTTCAGTTCCATTTACCACTGCCCATGCATTCGCTTTATCTTTATCTTCTGTCAAATAGAAACCTGTCCCATAATCATTATCTTCTTTGCCTGCACCAAACACAGGCTGCTCCACGATCTGATCACTGCCATGATAAACAATCATTATTTCACCTCCAATCTGCTATCGCTATTTCACGGTTTCAAGATTCATAATTATATTATAAGCCCTGGTTCAGCGAATGAACCAGGGCTTATAATATAAAAGTATTTTTGTATCTATTTCAATATGCTATTTCGCGTACTGGCTGTACAGGGCGGCATGAGCGGATACGACGTTCCATGCGCCGGAGGTTTTTCCGGTGACGCAGATGTAGTGGCGTCCGGAGGCGGCGGTAAAGTAGGAAACCGCGCAGTTGCCGGCCTTCGCGACGTAGCCGGTCTTCGCGAAGTTCACCTGCCCGCCGGTCGTCTGTGTATCGATCCGCTTCAGGAAGAGGTTCGAGAAGCTGAGACCAGTGGTTCGCTTATTGTTCGCCTGTGTCGTGTAGCTTCGTGTCGTGAGGATCGTGGCAGCGACACTGTTCTGCGCTGCAGCCCGCATGATGATGGCCATATCTTCTGCTGTCGAGTAGTGGTTATCGTTATACAGTCCGGTGCAGTTTGTGAAGTGCGTCGTGGCGGATATACCAAGCTGCTGTGCCTTCTGATTCATGAGCGCCACGAACTGCTCCTCGGAGCCGGCGATGCGGCGCACGAGGGCGAGGGCGGCATCCGCACCACTTGGGAGGATGAGGCCATAGAGGAGATCCAGCATCGTCACCTGCTCGCCCGCCTTGAAGCCGCAGTTTGATGCCCCCTCCTTCTTGACATAGTCGACGATGTCCTGGGTGATCTCGAGCTTTTCACTGAGATCCGTGATGTGCTCACAGGCCACCAGCAGGGTCATGACCTTCGTCATGGACGCCGGATACATTTTCGCGTTGCCGTTCTTCTCAGCAATCACTAGGCCGGCATCTGCATCGACGAGGATCGCGAAGTTCGCGTTCACCTCCGGCTTCAGGGTCATCGCGGTCCGCAGGAAGCCCTTAGACGGCTGCTGGAAATAATTCGTCGTCTGCTGTGTTGCCGCGGCGATGGTCTGTGTGCTCTGCTGCGCGGAGGCCGCTGCCTGTGCAGTAGCTGAACTCTGCGCGGTCTGATTTGTGGCTGCCGTACTGCTCTGCTGTGCAGAAGCCGCTGCCTGGTTGGCGGCAGCCGCCAGGGCGGCACTGTCTGCGGTCGTCGACGTCGTCTGGTTCGCTGTGTCTACCGCGGTGCCTGTCGGGCCGGTGAGGCCGGTCAGAGTGCTCATGGCATCGGTGCCCTGCACGACCTGTGCGCCTGCGCTGCTGACTGACGCAGCGGTTTCCGTCGTCGTGGCGGTTTCTGCACCTCTGTTCTGGACGCCGGCAGCGGCCGACGCTGCGAGCGGCCCCTCATCTGTGATTTCCACGAAGGTACTGCTGTCGGCCAGCGCGGTGGTGGACAGACTGGTCGCACTGAGCGCGGCGATCAGGAGTCCGGCGACGATACGATTTCTATAAAAATGATGTCTCATAAAGCTCTCCCGGATAAAATGTATCCTTATCTTACCACAGGAAGCCCCGTGATTTTCTTACTAAAACTTTACAGTTTGTTACGATTCAGGCAGGGCCCCGGAGTGACTACCGTTTCCTCTCACCGCGTCGTCGATTATGACCGGAGGAGGCGGTTTTCGTGGTGGTCTTCCGTGGGCGGATGAGGCAGCTCGGGTCGAAGCCGATGAGGTCTTCACGGTGCTCCCGGAGGAGCGCTTCCTTTACGAGCTCGTAGTTCTCCGGATTCCGGTACTGGATGAGAGCACGCTGCATCGCCTTTTCATGCGGATTTCGCGGCACATAGACCTTCTCCATCGTGAGTGGGTTGAGGCCGGTGTAGTACATGGTCGTCGAAACGGTGCCAGGGGTCGGGTAGAAATCCTGCACCTGCTCCGGGATGTAGCCCATGTCGCGGATGTACTCCGCGAGCTTGATCGCATCCTTCAGTGTGGAGCCCGGGTGACTGGACATGAGGTACGGCACGATATACTGCTTGAGTCCCAGCTCGCGGTTGATTTTCTCAAATTCCTTCACGAAGCTGTTATAGACCTCGACCTTCGGCTTGCCCATCTCCTTCAGTACGCCGTCGGAGACGTGTTCCGGTGCCACACGCATCTGACCGGAGACGTGATACTGGCAGATCTCGCGGAGAAACTCCTTATTCGGGTCTGCCATGAGGTAATCGAAGCGGAAGCCGGATCGGATGAAGACCTTCTTCACGCCCGGCAGCGAACGCACCTCGCGGAGCAGCTTCACATAGTCGCTGTGATCGACCTTCAGGTTCTTACACGGCTCCGGCCAGAGACATTTGCGACCGACACAGGTGCCTTTCGTGAGCTGCTTCTCGCAGGATGGTCCACGGAACTCGGCGGTCGGGCCACCGACATCGAAGATGTAGCCCTTGAACTCCTTATCCTGCGTGATCTCCTTTGCCTCCGCGAGAACGCTTTCGTGGGAGCGGCACTGTACGATACGTCCCTGATGCATGGTGAGGGCGCAGAAATTGCACTCGCCGAAGCAGCCGCGGGCCTGGGTGATGCTTTCCTTGATCTCACCGAAGGCCGGGATGCCGCCTGCCGCATCGTACATCGGATGCCATGCACGCATGAACGGAAGCGAGTAGACATCATCCATCTCGAGCTGGGTGAGCGGTGCCGCCGGCGGGTTCTGTACGACGAACATCGCCCCATCGTAGCATTCGTAGATACGCTTCGCAATGATCGGATCTGTGTTCCGGTACTGGATGGCGAAGCTCTCCGCGTACTTCCGCTTATCGCTGCTGATCTCCTCATAGTCCGGGAGGCGGATGGCATCGTAGATCTCATCCTCGTAGCGTGTTTTATAGACCGTACCGGAGATCCAGGTGATGTCCTTCACCTCGAGACCGGAGTTCAGGGCATCTGCGATCTCCACGATACTGTGCTCGCCCATGCCGTAGGACAGAAGGTCGGCACCACTGTCGAGGAGCACGGAACGGCGTACGCGGTCGGACCAGTAGTCATAGTGTGCGAGCCGACGCAGACTCGCCTCGATACCGCCGATGATGATCGGAGTATGCTTATAGCTTTTCCGTATCAGGTTACAGTAAACCGTCACCGCGCGGTCTGGACGCTTGCCCATGACACCGCCCGGTGTGTAGGAGTCGGTCTTCCGATGATGCTTCGCGACGGTGTAGTGATTCACCATGGAATCCATGTTGCCGCCAGACACGAGGAAGCCGAGCCTCGGCTCCCCGAACTCCATGACGGACGAAGGATCGTTCCAGTCCGGCTGCGGCAGCATCGCGACCTTATAACCGTGTGCCTCGAGCACACGGGAGATGATGGCGGGCCCGAAACTGGAGTGGTCCACATAGGCGTCACCCATCACATAGACGAAATCCGGCTGTGTCCAGCCACGCTCCAGCATATCCTCCCGGTTGACCGGTAAAAATCCTTCGTACATAGAAATCTCCGTTAAATCAAATGGTAATCGGCTTTGCGCCCTCTTCGATCGGGCATACGTAGCCGCTCTCGGTGCGCTTCTCAAACTCTGCTCTCGCTTCCTTCAGCAGCTCCGGCTTCTCATAGAGGTCGATAGCGCTGAGCGCGAGGACCTTACCGGCGAGAAGCAGGGCCTTGTGGCCGATGCTCGAACCGCCGCAGGAAACATTCTGCCAGCTGTGGCCTGGTGCGCCGCTGACGAAGCCTGCGCATTGGATCTGAGCCGTCGGTGTCTGCCAGGAAACATCCCCGACATCCGTGGAGCCGGCGCAGAACGCCGTGCTGTGGTAGAGCGGCATGAGGTAGTTGTTGATCGGTATCGTACCGTGCTGTGACTTCTCCTCACTGTATGCCCGAATCTCCTCGTCGAGGGTCGGTGCGAAGCCCGGTGCAGTATTGACCGGACAGGTCGCATGCACCTTTCCGGCAAATGCGAGCTCCTCCTCGGTATAGGTCGGAAGCTCTACCTGCGCGAAATTATCGTAGAGTACCTTCTCCAGTGCGAAGTTCGGCACCAGATCCGCCGTACCATCGATGAAGGTACGCTCGAAGGTTGTCTCGGTCATCAGGGCTGCGCCCTCCGCGATCTTATCCACACGCTTCTGAAGCTCCACACAATTCCGTACCTTACCGGCACGCACCATATAGAGCACCGTCGCATGATCCTGCACGACATTCGGTGAGATTCCACCGGCATCCGTGATGGCATAGTGCACGCGGCACTCGGACTTCATGTGCTCACGCAGGTACTGCACGCCCGTGTTCATGAGCTCCACCGCATCCAGTGCCGAGCGGCCATTCTCCGGATCGCCGGCCGCATGCGCGGAGCGTCCGTGGAAGGTATACATAACCTGAATCGTCGAGTTGTTCGTACCGGTCTTCACCTCATTGACATCCTCCGGATGCCAGCAGAACGCCGCATCGAGGGCGCGCCACATGTTGTCACGCGCCATGAAGGCCTTCGCCGCACCGCCCTCTTCACCCGGGCAGCCATAGAAGATTACTGTGCCCTCGTGACCACTCGTCTCGAGGTAGTTCTTCACCGCAAACGCCGCGGCCAATGCACCTGCACCTAACATATTGTGGCCACAGCCGTGCCCAGCGCCACCCTCTACGAGCGGCTGATGCTCCGTCGCACCACACGCCTGACTGAGACCGGACAGTGCATCGAACTCACCGAGGATACCGATGACCGGATGACCCGAACCATAGCTTCCCGTGAATGCCGTCTCGATCCCATCGACACCCTTCTCCACCGTGAAGCCACCCTCCTCGAGCACCTTCTCATAGTACGCCGCACACTGGAACTCCTTCAGACTGAGCTCCGGATGCGCCCAGACGTAATCCGCCACACCAGTAAATATATCCTTATGCTGCTCGATAAACGAAAGAGCAGCCCTCTTCTGATCCTCCATGATGAAACCCTCCTTATAAATTTTCATATAGTAGTATATACAAAAGCGACGCCTGCGAAAACAATGCAAACGCCGCTTTGTTATAAAATCAAACCTCGAGGACCTTCCCGAGGAAGTCCTTCAGACGCGGGCTCTCCGGATGCTCGAAAATCTGCTCCGGTGTCCCCTGCTCGACGAGCTTACCATCTGCCATAAAGACCACGCGGTTGCCCACCTCACGGGCGAAGCCCATCTCATGGGTGACGCAGACCATCGTCATGCCTTCGTGTGCAAGTTCCTTCATAACCTCGAGCACCTCGCCGACCATCTCCGGGTCGAGCGCACTCGTCGGCTCATCGAAGAGCATCACCTCCGGGTTCATGCAGAGTGCACGCACGATCGCGACACGCTGCTTCTGACCACCGGATAACTGCACCGGGTAGGCCGCCGCACGATCGCGGAGACCAACACGCTCCAGGAGCTCCAGGGCCTTCTTCTCGGCCGCCTCCTTCGACTCGTGCTTCACGATCATCGGTGCGAGGGTCAGATTCTCGAGGATCGTCTTGTGTGGAAAGAGATTGAAGTGCTGGAACACCATCCCCATCTTCTGACGGTATTGATCAAGATTGATCTTCTCGTTCACGATGTCCTTATCTTCGAAGATGATACTTCCATCGGTCGGCGACTCGAGGAGGTTCAGGCTCCGGAGGAAGGTGGACTTACCGGAACCGGACGGTCCGATCACGACCATGACGTCGCCCCGGTTGATATCGATGTCCAAGCCATCGAGGGCCTTGATCTTTCCGTAGTTATAGTACATTTTCAGGCCACGGACCTGAATCATTGGCTTATCGGTTGTCACTTTGACGCATCCTCCTCTCAATGTACTCGATGATCTTACTGGTCGGGAAGCACAGGCAGAAGTACAGTAAGGTCGCCATAATGAGCGGCTCTGCGATGATGAAGGTCGCGGACTGTACACTCTTTACGTTAAACATGATGTCCTGTACACCGATGGTGTAGCAGACAGACGACTCCTTGATGATCGTCACGAATTCGTTCGCAACGGCCGGCAGGATGTTCTTCACCGCCTGTGGCAGGATGATATGGAACATAGTCTGGGACTTCGTCATGCCGAGGGAACGAGCCGCCTCGGTCTGTCCAGCATCGACGCCCTCGATACCACCACGGATGACCGCACTCATATATCCACCGGAGTTGAGTGCCATCGCGACGGCTGCCGGGAAGAAACGCTCGAACTGGATGAAGCCGAAGAATGTGAATTTCGGCAGGGTGACGAATCCGAAGATGATGTAGTACACGAGGAAGATCTGAACCAGCATCGGGGTGCAACGTACGAATTGGACGTAAGCATTAGCCAGCAGATGTACCGGATTGAACGCGGCGATGCGGTCATAGCGCTTTTTCTTCTGAATATCCTCCGTCTTGATCTTCTCGAGATGACGGAACGGACGTACATCCGACAGCAGCATCAATGCAAGTAAAAATGCAAGGATGAAGCCGAAGAATACGGTACAGGCTGCCAGAAGGATGGTGACGATCATTCCCTGCTGGAACATGGTGCCGTATTGAAATAACTTCTCAAAATTGGCCCAGCTAATGGTCATAGGTAAATCCTGCCTTTCATAAGTAGTGATATGTATACTCTACATCGCGATGTGCTTTGAGTATATACGTAGGACGCTGAATGTGCATTTATTATAAGAAACATGGCGCATACGGATCATCGCGAAACGCATGTGTATTTTCCGCTGTCGTGCACCTCAGCATGCTGAGTATAGACTCAAAAATCTCCCCGGG
Organism: Oribacterium sp. Sow4_G1_1; assembly: GCF_052116105.1. NCBI lineage: Bacteria > Bacillati > Bacillota > Clostridia > Lachnospirales > Lachnospiraceae > Oribacterium > Oribacterium sp. Sow4_G1_1. Next base: position 108,162 of record NZ_JBQKLS010000005.1, on the reverse strand, counting down.
GAAGCCCCCCGGAGAGAAAAGAATCAGTTTTTGTGTCGCAGTCCGCGTTTAGTTGGAAGCAACCTTGCCATCTGCGTCGAGCTGACCCTCATAGACATTGCCCTCATCCGATGCAAGCTCCTGAGCGTCGGCTACGTACTGGTCCATGGAACCATCAGACAGTGCGTTGTTGATGACGGCATTGACAGCCGGAAGGAGGTCGCTGCCCTTCTTAAGAGCGATGGCAGAACCCTTCGTGTCGTACGGAACATCCCATGCGATTTCGAGCTCCGGATAGTTCTTGATGTACTGCTCTGCGACGGCGGTCTCGATGAAGCCACCTTCGAGCTTACCGGAAACAAGCTCAGAAACGATATCGGTTACCTTTGCGAGACCGATGATGTTTGCATTCGGCGTGTTCTCCTTTGCGAGATCCATCTGGATGGAACCGTTCTGTGCACCTACCGGAAGCTTATCAAATGCAGCATAGTCCTTATACTTATCATGATCTGCCTTGCGGATGACGAAGGACTGACCACCCTTGTAGTAAAGGTCGGAGAAGTCGAAGGTATCTGCACGCTCCGGGCTCGGGGAGAAACCAGCCATGCCGAGGTCGACGTTTCCGCTCTGAAGCTCCATGAGGATGCCATCGAAATCCATCGGTACGAACTGAACTTCGAGGCCGAGATCCTCAGCGATTCGCTTTGCGAGTGCGACATCGAAGCCGGAAAGCTCTGGTGTGCCATCGGCATTGATGTGGTAGAACTCATATGGTGCGAAGTCCGGAGAGGTCGCAACGGTCAGCTTGCCAGCGTTTACGGTCGTGAAATCCTTCGGAACTTCGACGATCTCTCCGTTTCCCTCTGCAGCGCCCTCGGACGCTGCCTCCGTAGCGGCAGCAGTGGTGTCCTCTGCTGCGGCGGTCGTCTCTGCAGCGGCAGCGGTGGTGGCAGCCTCGGTCGCAGCGGCGGTTGTCGTCGCCGGTGTGCTGGATGATCCGCAGGCTGCCAGAGAAGCAGCTGCGAGAACAGTGGTCATCAGAATAGCTAAGTTCTTCTTCATAATAATCCTCCTCAAACCGAATCATATATTACGGTTATAAATCAAAAGCGTTTTCATAACCTCTCGCTTTTTGACTATGAGGAGATTATAATCCATTTTTCAGAGAATGCAAGTATTTTTATGCATCAAATTGTATTTAATCGCATTCTTATGCATGCTACTCATGAATAAATGCATTTATACATGCATATTATGCAATCTATACAAGTCCTTTCACTCGCGACGGTCTTCTGCCGCACATCAGCTAAGAGTTACATTGGTTCAGACGTGGCTCGGCGGACAGCCGTCGGAAGCACAGTACTACGTTTGAACAATACAGCTAAGGATTATCATCCGGATGCAGGTCTTCCTGCTCCGGTGAGTCTGCGCCGTTTTTATTGAGGCGCATCACTTCGGAAGCTTCAGATCCTCGAGGTACACGTGCCGGCCATCTTCCACACGGAACACGCGGATCTCGCAGTTCCGCGGCTTCGGTCGCCAGCAGATCCCGTTCCTTCGATCCATGAGGTATCCGCTGAGGGCCCGCATGATACCGCCGTGGCAGGCGATCAGCACATGCTCATAGTCCTTCTGCTCCAACTCCTCGAGAAACGAGCGGCTCCGTGCGACGAGCGATGCGATGCTCTCCACCCCGTCCTTCTCCGGGCACGGAAAAAGCTCCGGCAGCGCCCAGTACAGCGACATCGGCAGACTCATCTTCGTATACCCCTTCTTCTCGAAGCGCCCGAAGTCCGCCTCGATCAGCCGCTCATCGATGATGACCTCAGCCATCGGTACGTCGCCCATGATAGCGCCCGTTTCGATCGCACGCTTGAGAGGGCTTGCATAGACCGCATCGAAGTGCATATCCCCGAGCTGCGCCCGCGCCGCCCGTGCCTGCGCACGGCCCGTCTCGTTCAGCGGCTCATCCGTCCGCCCCTGCATAAGATGCTGCTTATTCAGATTTGTCTGCCCATGACGCGTTAACCAGATGGTCATAGAGAACCTCGCTTTCGTTTTCTTCATTATAATATTTCTATACTATAGCGTAGCTTGCGTGGTTAATACAGTTATATTTATCTCTGATTATTCAGGTAACAGGTTACTGTTCATTCGCAGCTCGGCGGACGGCAGCCGAAGGTTCAAAAACTTATATGAATCCAGTCGTCTTTTAGACTGGATTTTCTGCTTGCAGGAGGTATATTTTCGGCAGATGCAGGCGACGATCTACATGATTCGATAATTTACGATTTTGTGTATATGAAAGTTGCGCTCAAAGCTGGACTTGGAAGAGAAACTATACACGGAAGGAATTTTTCAGAAATCGTGTCTATGAGAATTACGCTCCGAAACTGGATTCAGGAGAGAAACTATACATGGAAGGACTTTTTCGGAAATCGTGTCTATAAAAATCGAAATCAGATGCTGATTTTCGCTGTCAATTACCGATTAAATATACACGATTTCAGAATGAGAACGTCCGTGTCTATTTTACCTGTCGATTTTCGATTTCAGGCAGGAAATCCATATACACGATTTTAGAAAAAAGCATCGCATGTCCAGTCGTTACTGCTCGGGCAAGGCGATGTCTTCATCCTCGTTTGATTTTCATGAGACGCCTATGCCGAGCGTCTCTTTTTGTTTGCCCACCCCATTCGGCTGCCTTTATCTATTTACATATCGGTCCCGCCCCGTGCAAACAAACAAAAAAATCGACAATTTTTTCTTTGCGTGCGGATGCCGCGCTGGAATACTGCTCGATTTTCAGACCATCATCGAGCGCGGCCCGGAAATTTTTACTGGCGAACCGGGTGAAATAGATGAAGATGGATGGCACTATCCAATACCCAGTTACTTTCGAAATCGTGGATATTTTTAACACCATCTATCATTTTTGTGTACGGAGCTAAACTATCTAAGATTTTCAAAAAGGGCACTTATTGGATAGTTTTCTGCGAAATCAGGCATACGCATATAAGCGTACTATCGAAGAATCCTTGCTTTTTTAAATGGTGGATATGTATTTCTGACTTCAGAGAAGAGTTTCTTTCGGCTGATATCCAATAAACCTTCTTTTTTTTAATACTGGATATGCGAGCCCGGATTCCTCTTAGGAAACAAGGCTTTTCGTATCCAATATTTTTGAAATCGCCTGAGAGTGGATATTTTGCAGCCATCTGTCATGCTTACAGTCAAAAAACATATCCAGTATTTTTATCATCAAACCATATTGGATAGTAACGTTGGCCAGAGGCAGCGAAGGGGCGGCAACAGAGTACTGTTCCTACGTTGCTGCCCCTCCGGCTCCTGCCTGAATCCAGTTGACGAGTGGACAGTAACGGCAACAGTTCACCCATCTGTTAAATTCGTAACATTCCTCTTTAGAAATCCTTCGCACAATGATATAATGAAAAACGGTTTGCTTGCGATGTGGCCCGGCCGCATCACTGAAAAAGTACCTTATGGAGGAAATGACGATGCTGAATTGGAAGAATCTTGATACGCTTTCATCCTATGCAGAGCTGCAGAAGGTGAAGGCAGTGAACCTGAAGGAAGTCATGACCGGCGAGAATGGTGCCGCTCGTGTAAAGAACTATTCTGTGCCGATGGCAGAGGGAATGGCATACAACTACGGTGCGAAGGCTGTCGATGAGGATGTCCTCGCAGCACTCGTGAAACTGGCGTCGGAAGCACAGCTTGCAGAGAAGTATGAGGATCTCTACAACGGTGATATGATCAACACTGGTGAGAAGCGTCTCGTACTTCACCAGCTGACCCGTGGACAGCTCGGTCAGGATGTTGTGGTAGACGGTGAAAACAAGCGCGCATTCTACGTTGAGCAGCAAAAGCGCATCGCCGCATTCGCGGAGAAGGTTCATTCCGGTGAGATCGCCAATGCAGCCGGCGAGAAGTTTACCACGGTCGTTCAGATCGGTATCGGCGGAAGTGACCTCGGTCCACGCGCGATGTACCTCGCGCTTGAGAACTGGGCGAAGACGAAGGGTCTCCTCAAGATGAATGCACAGTTCATCAGTAACGTCGATCCGGATGACGCAGCCGCTGTTCTCCGCAACATTGACGTCGCTCATTCCCTCTTCATCCTGGTTTCCAAGTCCGGCACGACGCTTGAGACTCTCACGAACCAGACCTTCGTGATGAACGCGCTTCGGAAGCTCGGCCTCGATCCTGCGAAGCACATGATCGCCGTTACTTCCGCAACTTCTCCGATCGCCACCAGCCCGGAGTATCTCGCAGCGTTCTATATGGATGATTACATCGGTGGACGTTACTCCTCTACCTCAGCGGTCGGCGGCGCGGTTCTGTCCCTCGCCTTCGGTCCGGAGGTCTTCGCAGAGTTCCTCGAGGGCGCTGCCGCAGAGGATAAGCTCGCTGCAGAGAAGGATCCGATGAAGAACCCGGATATGCTTGACGCACTGATCGGTGTATATGAGCGTAACATGCTCGGCTACGAGAGCACCGCGATTCTGCCGTACTCCCAGGGCCTCAGCCGCTTCCCGGCACATCTTCAGCAGCTCGACATGGAGTCGAACGGTAAGTCAGTAAACCGCTTCGGTGAGCCGGTGGACTATCCGACCGGTCCGGTTATCTTCGGTGAGCCGGGCACCAACGGCCAGCACAGCTTCTACCAGCTCCTGCACCAGGGCAAGGACATCATCCCGCTCCAGTTCGTCGGCTTCCGTGAGAACCAGATCGGCATGGATGATACCATCCAGGGCAGCACCAGCCAGCAGAAGCTCTGTGCCAATGTTGCCGCCCAGATCGTTGCCTTCGCCTGCGGTAAGGAAGACGAAAACCGCAACAAGAACTTCGAGGGTGGCCGTCCTTCCTCTATCATCATCGGTCAGCAGCTGAATCCGAGAACCCTCGGCGCACTGCTCGCACACTATGAGAACAAGGTGATGTTCCAGGGCTTCTGCTGGAACCTGAACTCCTTCGATCAGGAGGGCGTACAGCTCGGTAAGGTCCTTGCGAAGAAGGTACTCGCTCACGAGACTGACGGCGCACTGAAGGTATACAGCGATCTTCTGAATATCTGATCGCACAAGGAAGATGCAGAGCATATTCTGAATAGTATATTTCGACATTAATTAAGAGCCAGCGCGGTTGCGCTGGCTCTTTTCTAGTGGTGTTTATACAATGCTGCCTTTTCTTTCAAACGCTGTCTTGGTACAGCATCACTCGCTTGGACAGCACTGGCGATGCCTGGTCTGCTGCTCACTCCGAAATCCCTGCCAGTTTCCTGAATTTTTTATCAGACAGTATGCCCTGTGTCAGGAACTGTCCGTCCCGGAACAGGGCGTAGGTGGTGACCGGCGCGGGCACGTTCTGCGCGGCTTCTCTGTCAGTGATGTGGATGGCCTTAAACGGAACGCTGTGTTCCTCCGCGATCTCCAGAATCTTCGGTACCCAGTAGTATGTGAACGGGCACTGGTCGGTGTAGTAGAGGACGAATCCACTCTTCTCTACCTTCGGGTGTCGCGCACAGTCCTTGAATCTCGGTGGCGCTGCATTATCTGCAAGGGGAAGGTACATGAGATTGATTCCGCAGTCGGAGATGTCTGCCACACGAAACCCCTTATAGGTCAGGAATTTCGGGTCAGCGAGAAATTCCCGCTTCCGGCCCTCCGCGCACAGAATACAAATGCCGTTCTTCTCCTGCGCCCTGGCATCGCGGATGCACGCCTCCAGCAGATCATTTGAGTATCCATGTCCCTTCATGGAGCCGGATACCCAGAGGCAGTTAATGTAGAGATATTCGTCTGCCTCAATCGGCACCCATGCATTTTCGACCGGTATATATTCGATAAAGCACTTCCCGCGCTCCTCGCTCCGATAAAAAACCAGACCCTCGTCGAAGCGCTGTCTCATCCACTCTTTTTTAGCAGCGCTCTGCTTGCCAGACATGGCGCAGCAGATATGCTCCTTATCAATATTTTCTTTTGTGATTCGAATATAGTTCATCCGTCATCCAACTCCTCATAAAAAAGTAACCGCTCGGTAACTCTAAGTATAGTTACCGAGCGGTTACCTGCCAATAGATTTCAGGGATGCCCATTCATAAAATGTCACCTATTCGTAACTGTTCGGGCAGGGGATCCGGAGGGGCGTCAACGAAGGCACAGTACTCCGAGTCCACTGCCCGAACGGTTGCACCTATTAAAAAACAGCACCCGTTTTCCGAGTGCTGCGTCTTCTTACAGTATATTCTTGTATCGTCCGAGGAAGCTCTGCATACGTTCGTTCTCGGAGTTAAATACGTGCTCCGGAGTGCCTTCTTCGACGATGACACCGTCGGCCATGAAGATGACCTTATCGGAGATGTCGCGGGCGAAGGCCATCTCGTGGGTGACGATCACCATCGCGATGTGCAGGTCCTTCAGGGACTTGATAACCTTCAGGACTTCCCCGGTGAGCTCCGGGTCGAGGGCGCTGGTCGGCTCATCGAAGAAAAGAACCTTCGGATTCAGCGCCAGGGCGCGGGCGATGGCGACACGCTGCTGCTGTCCGCCGGAGAGCTGGTACGGATAGTACTTCTCCTTATCCGCGAGGCCCATCTTTTCGAGGAGCTCGCGGCCGATCTTCTCTGCCTCCTCCCGGGACTTCTTCTGCACATGGATGACCGCGTCGGTCACGTTCTGAAGCACATTCCAGTGTGGGAAGAGGTTGAACTGCTGGAAGACGAGGCCGTAGACCTGCTTGATCTTCCGGAGTGTTTCCTTATCGGCGTATGCTGCACGCCCGTCGGAAGCATTGTCCGCAACCACCGTATCCTCATACTTCAGTGTACCGGCGTCCATCGTTTCGAGCAGCGTGGCGCAGCGAAGCAGGGTGGACTTGCCGGAACCGGACGGGCCGATGATCGACACGATCTCGCCATCCGCGACGGTCAGGCTGATGTCCTTCAGGACCTGGAGGTCGCCGAAGCTTTTCTTCACGTTTTTCATTTCGAGCAGATTCATCGCTTACCTCCTTACTTATAGTAGTTCATCTTCTTCTCGATGCGCTCCATGAGGAAGGCGACGATGAAGTTAAAGACATAGTAGAACACGCCGGCGACGATGAGCGGGGTCATCGATGTCTGGCTGGACGACAGGGCTTTCGCCTTCGTAAACATCTCCATGACCGAGATGGAGAACGCGAGCGAGGTGTCCTTGACGAGGGTGATGACCTCGTTCGTGATGGACGGAAGGATGCGCTTCATCACCTGCGGCAGGATGATACGGAAGAAGCTCTGCACGCGGCTATAGCCGAGGATGTCGGCGGCCTCGTACTGTCCGACCGGCATGGACTGGATGCCCGAGCGGTAGATCTCCGCGAAGTAGGCAGCGTAGTTGATGATGAAGCCGATGTAGACGGCGGAATTACGGTAGGTCGGGCTCAGCTTGATGTGGCAGAGGTAGTACGGACCGTAATACACGACGAAGAGCTGCAGCATCAGCGGAGTTCCACGCATGATAGAGATGTAGGCCTTCGTGAGTCCGCTCACGACGCCGTTTTTCGACATACGCCCGAAGGCCACCAGCAGGCCCAGCGGCAGGCTGAACAGCAGGGTGATGGCGAAGATCTCGACCGAAACGCCAAGACCCTTCAGTAATTCCAGGATGATCTGTGACAGTGCCAAGGTAATTCCTCCAAAAGCAAAATTTGATGGTTTTAACAACCAGTCTTCATCATATCATATTCTCGCGAAAACCAAAGCCGAGGACACAGCTTCCTGCATAAAAGTGGCACATCCGAAGCAACGCTCTGGAAAGCCCTTAAACGCAAAGATGAACCTGACAGGAGTCTGGCCGGTATCCGCCGGAGCCTTCTTCTGTCAGGTCCCATGTCTACACTCGCATGTATCACTTCAGGGTGAATACGTCGGAGCCGAACCAGTCGTTCGAAATCTTCGCTACGGTTCCGTCGTCCTTCATCTCCATGAGGGTGTCATAAACCGCCTTCGCAAGCTCGTCCTCACCCTTCTTGAAGCCGATACCGTACTCCTCTGCGGAGAGGGTATCATCGAGGATCTTCATATCCTTACCGGAAGACTTGATCTGGTAGCCGGCGACGATGCTGTCCATGCAGACCGCATCACAGGCACCGGACTCGAGATCCATGAGTGCCGTGTTATAGTCCGCAACCTCGGTCATCGATCCGAAGCTCGCACTGAGCTCTGCGTCACCCTGCAGTGCAGCGAGTCCCGAAGAATCCTTCTGAACCTCGACGGCCTTGCCTGCGAGATCCGCCTTCGACGCGATATCGCTGTCGGCAGTCACGACGAATACCTGATTGTTCGCCATATACGGGCCTACCCAGGTGTAGGCGTCCTCACGTCCCTGCATCGTGAAACCGTTCCAGATACAGTCAATGTTGCCGGAGTCGAGTTCCATGTCCTTCGCATCCCAGTTGATCGGCTGCGGTACGAACTCGAGGCCGAGACGGGAAGCCACTTCCTTCGCGAGATCGAGGTCGAAGCCGGTGAACTGTCCATCATCACCGACGAAGCCCATCGGCGGGAACTCCTGATCGAAGCCGACCGTGAACTTGCCGCTCGGCGTTTTCACCGTTCCCTCTGCAGCTGCTGCGGTATCACCCGCCTCGGTGGTGGCTACTTCTGTGGTGGCTGCCTCCGTCGCTGCTGCGGTTGACGCTTCCGCTGTGGTCGCCACCGGTGTCGAACTGGAAGAACCGCAACCCGCAAGCGCACCCGCTACCATCACCGCTGCTGTCATCATCGCTAAAGTCTTTTTCATAATTATCTCCTCCTGCACTTCCGTGCGACGAGCCGGCCTCCGGAGGCCCCTCGTGAATCCCTCTTATGATTCAACACTCTACCATGGTAAAGCAGCGATGTCAACCATGAGTTTTTCGAAAAGATGAATCGCAAATTACTACATCGTAAAAAACTTTGTTATAAAAGCGATGCCCGACTTTAGCCCTTCGGGCACAGAACAAGTTCTGTGGGAGGTCGTTCCGGAGTTTGCCTGATGCAAACCGCCCTAAAGTCAGGCCATGGAAGCCTGACTTTAGCCCTTCGGGCACAGAGCATAGCTCTGTGGGATATCGTTCCGGAGTTTGCTGATGCAAACTCCTACACTCCTACACTCTTATACTCTAGCGACGCCGCTTTTCCGCGCTGCTTCTGCAGTGGCACTGGCCACCGCGTCACGTACGCGTGGATCGAAGGCCTTCGGGATGATGTACTCTGGGGTGAGCTCGTCGTCGGATACGAGGCCGGCGATGGCATACGCGGCGGCTTCCTTCATCTCGTCGTTGATGTCGGTTGCACGTACATCGAGGGCGCCACGGAAGATGCCCGGGAAGACAAGGACATTATTGATCTGGTTCGGGTAGTCGGAACGACCGGAACCGATGACGGCTGCACCGGCTTCCTTACTATCCTCCGGCATGATCTCCGGGGTCGGGTTCGCCATCGCGAAGACGATACCGTCCTTCATGCTTCTGACCATCTCCTTCGACACGAGACCGCCGCGGGAAACGCCGATGAAGGCGTCCGCACCATTCAGTGCATCGGCGAGTGTGCCGTGGATGTGATCCTTATTTGTGATGTGGGACATCTCCTCCTGACCGAAGTTGAGGCCTTCATCACCCTCGCAGATGATGCCATGAATGTCGCACATGATGACATTGCCGAAGCCCATCTTCACGAGAAGCTTGCCGATCGCACAGCCGGCCGCGCCCGCACCGTTGATGACGATCTTCAGCTCGCCCATCTTCTTGCCGGTGACCTTTACGGCATTCAGAAGTGCCGCAGCTACCACGACCGCGGTACCGTGCTGGTCATCGTGGAATACGAGGATGTCGCACTTTTCCTTCAGCTTCTTCTCGATCTCGAAGCAGCGCGGAGCCGCGATGTCCTCGAGGTTGATGCCACCGAAGGAGCCAGCGAGCAGGGAGATCGTGTTCACGATGGTGTCCACATCCTTCGAGCGAATGCAGAGCGGAATCGCGTCCACGCCACCGAACTCCTTAAACAGTACGCACTTGCCTTCCATAACCGGCATGCCGGCCTCCGGACCGATATCACCGAGGCCGAGAATCGCGGTACCATCGGTCACGACCGCGACGGTGTTCCAACGGCGGGTCAGCTCCCACTGCTTCTCCGGATCCTTCTCGATCTCCTTGCAGACCGCAGCCACGCCCGGTGTATAGGCGAGGGACAGCGCCTCGGAACTGTCGACCTTTGCGCGTGACGCCACCTCGATCTTCCCCTTTAATTCATAGTGCAGCTTGATAGACTCTGCAGATACATCCTTTGCCATCGTTGTGTCCTCCTCGATGTTTATTTCTTTTTTATTTTATATTCGGCCAATGCTTCCGACGGAGCAGCTATCTCCAGCCGGTCAGCATTGGCACCGGATACTTCTGTGGTCAATGTCTTCGGCGGAGCGATGATTTTCAGCCTGACGGCATTGACACCGTACAGCATAGATGCTGATGTTAGACCATCTTCTCCGGCCGTACCGCCTCGTCATACTCGCTCTCCGACAGGAAGCCAAGGGCGAGCACCGCTTCCTTCAGGGTCGTGTTTTCCTCGAAAGCCTTGTGCGCGCAGGCAGCCGCGTTCTCGTAGCCGATGACCGGGCTCAGACAGGTCACGAGCATGAGGGAGTTGCGGAGATTTTCATTCATTTTTTCCTTCTTCGCCTTGATGCCGCGGACGCAGTGGAGCTCGAAGGAGACCATGCCGTCGCTTAGGAGGCGGATGGACTGCATCATATTGTAGGCGAGCACCGGCATGAAGACATTGAGCTCGAAGTTACCCTGGGATGCGCCGATACCGATCGTGCTGTCGTTGCCCATCACCTGGATCGCGATCATCGTGATCGCCTCGCACTGGGTCGGGTTGACCTTACCCGGCATGATGGAGCTGCCCGGCTCGTTTTCCGGGATGGAGATTTCGCCGAGACCGCAGCGCGGGCCGTTCGCGAGCCAGCGGATGTCGTTCGCGATCTTCATGAGGTTTGCAGCGAGGCCCTTCAGTGCGCCGCTCGTGAAGACGTAGCCGTCCTTCGAGGTGAGCGCGTGGTACTTGTTGCTGCTCGGCGTGAAGGTCTGTCCGCTGAGGCGCGAGATTTCTTCACAGCAGGCCGTGTCGAAGCCCGCCGGACAGTTGAGTCCGGTGCCGACCGCAGTACCACCGATGGCGAGCTTCCGAAGATGGTCGGAGGCCTCGAGGATCTGTGCTCTCGACTCCTCGAGCATGCCGCGCCAGCCGGAGATTTCCTGACTGAAACGGATTGGAACGGCATCCTGCAGATGCGTGCGGCCGATCTTCAGCACATCATGATTCTCCTCCTCGAGACGCTTCATCGTCGCGATCAGCGTGTCGATTGCCGGGATGAGCTGCGCGTGAATCGCGAGCACCGCGGCCATGTTCATCGCTGTCGGGAAGGTGTCGTTCGAGGACTGGGACATATTGACATGATCGTTCGGATGGATCTTCAGCTCCGGATGATCATGCATCGCGATATGTGCGATGACCTCGTTCATATTCATGTTCGACTGTGTGCCGGAACCGGTCTGCCATACCTTCAGCGGAAACTCCTCCGGGTACTTGCCGTCACAGATATCGCGGCAGGCATCCGTGATGGCCTGCGCCTCTGCCTCTGGAAGCTTGCCGAGGGCGTGGTTCGCGGTCGCCGCGGCGGACTTCAGCACCGCGAAGGCGTGAATCACCTCGCGTGGGATCGTCTCCGTGCCGATGCGGAAATTCTCCAGCGAACGCTCGGTCTGCGCACCCCAGAAATGCTCTGCCGACACACAGACCTCACCCATAGTGTCATGTTCGATACGATATTCCATGTATTTCCCTCACTTATATACTTAAATCTCTGTTCATTATAATCCCCGGAAGGCTGCGAGGCAACGGCGATTCCGGCGTCCGGGTGATTTCGAATCACCAGCGGGTAACCGTTCAGACCGGGGCCCTTTCATCTTTACACCATCTTAATACCATCCTTTATTCCCTTATCCCTCCTTTAACTCCTGCCTGTTATCATAGGTGCAATTCTGAGAAAGGGAGAATTTCTATGACTGAAGAACAGCTTCGGCGGATGCATCGTCTTTCGTCGTTTCAGATTATCACCGGGGGCTTCGCCTGCGTCATCCTCGTGGGTGCGCTGCTCCTGATGCTGCCGATTTCGTCGGCGGGCGGCCTCTGGACGCCGTTCCACGAGACGCTGTTCACGGCGACCTCGGCGGTGTGCGTAACCGGCCTCGTCGTGCAGGACACCGGCACCTACTGGTCGAGCTTCGGCCAGGCGATCATCCTCATGCTGATCCAGATCGGCGGACTCGGCATCATCACGGTCGCCGCCGCCTTCGCTCTTCTGTCCGGTCATAAAATCTCGCTCATGCAGCGCAGCACCATGCAGGACGCCATCTCGGCTCCGAAGGTCGGCGGCATCGTCCGGCTCACGCGCTTCATCCTGTGCGGCACCTTCCTCATCGAGCTCCTCGGCGCACTTGCCCTGCTCCCGGCCTTCTGCCGCGACTACGGACTCCTCGGTATCTGGTACGCCGTCTTCCACTCGATCTCGGCCTTCTGCAACGCCGGCTTCGACCTGCTCGGCCGTCCCGGAAATCTCTATCCGTCGCTGACCGCCTACACCGCGGATCCCGTCGTTAACATCACCATCATGCTCCTCATCGTGATCGGCGGCATCGGCTTCCTGACCTGGGAGGATATCTGCACGAACCGGCTCTGCTTCCGACGCTACCGTATGCAGAGTAAGGTGATCCTTGTGACCACCCTCGCGCTGATCGTGCTTCCGGCAGCGCTGTTTTTCGCCAATGACTACAGCGGTCTTCCGCTCGGTGAGCGTCTGCTCGCCGCCACGTTCCAGTCGGTGACGCCCCGTACCGCCGGCTTCAATACCACCGATCTCACGAAGCTCTCGGGCGCTTCCCGTGGTGTCATGATTCTTCTCATGCTGATCGGTGGTTCACCAGGATCCACGGCCGGTGGTATGAAGACCACCACCTTCACGGTGATGATGGCGAACGCCATCGCGACCTTCCGTCAACGTGAGAGCGTGCAGCTTTACGGACGACGCGTCGACTGCTGTACCGTGCGAACCGCCGCAACGATCATGATGATGTACCTCACGCTCTTCTTCGGAGGCGCCCTCGTCATCAGCATCTATGAGGGGCTGCCTTTTTCCAGCTGCCTCTTCGAGACCGCTTCCGCCGTCGCAACCGTCGGACTGACCCTCGGCCTCACACCACATTTACACATTCTGTCGCAGCTGATCCTCATCGTGCTCATGTACATGGGCCGTGTCGGAGGCCTCACCCTCATCTACGCGACCGTTTCGAGCCGAAAGACCATCGTCGCCAGACTGCCACAGGAGCAGATCACCGTCGGATAAAAAATCCAGGCGTTCAGCTAAGGGCACCCGGAGAGACGGCACCGGAGGCAACGTACTCCGAGACCTGTAAAACCTGAGCCGGGGACCCGGATATGAACTCAAAAATAAAGGAGTAAACTACTATGAAGAATATTTTATTAATTGGTGCAGGGCGTTTCGGTCGTCATCTCGCGATACAGATGATGCAGCTCGGTCATCAGATCATGGCCGTGGACATCTCAGAGGAGCGCATCAACTCAGTGCTTCCGTATGTCACCACTGCGCAGATCGGTGACAGCACGAACGCGGATTTCCTCCGCTCCCTCGGCATCGGTAACTACGATGTCTGCTTCGTCACCATCAGCGGCAGCTTCCAGAACTCGCTGGAAACCACCTCACTTCTGAAGGAGCTCGGCGCGAAGTGCGTGGTCTCCCGTGCAGAGCGTGACGTTCAGGCGAAGTTCCTGCTTCGTAACGGTGCTGATCAGGTCGTCTATCCGGAGAAGCAGCTCGCACAGTGGGCCGCCATCCGTTATACTGCTGACCACATCTTCGATTACATCGAAATCGATAAGCAGCATGCCATCTTCGAAGTCCCGATCCCGAAGAACTGGCTCGGAAAAAGTATCGGTGAGCTCAATATCCGAAAGCTCTACGGCATCAACATCCTCGGCGTGAAATCGCACGGTGAAACGAATGTCACGGTCACCCCGGATGTCGTCCTCACGGACGACGTTACGATTCTTGTCATCGGCGAGTACAAGGCACTGCAGAAGTGCTTCCAGATCTAGGAGGTGCGCCATGGATGTCGATGGGATCCTTCTGATCATCGCCCTGCTTCTCTTCTTCCGCTTCGGGATCTACCTCGTAGCCGAGGAGGACCGCGTGGTACGCTACCTCCGGAAGCATGGCCGTAAGCCATAATATCCCTGACTGAACTGTGATAAGCATCACAAGTCCGATCAGGGCAACATAGGAAGTCGAACCTCCGGTCCGGCTTCTTTATGTTATAATGGCTTTTGAAAGGGAACTATCGTATGACAAAAGCAGAAACAAAATCCAGTAACCCATCAAATGAACATATCCTCGTCTGCCTCTCCTCCTCGCCGTCGAACGAGCGCATCGTCCGCATGGCAGGACAGATGGCGCAGGCCTTCGGGGGCACACTGACCGCACTTTACGTACAAACGCCGGGGAACCAGGCGCTGAGCAGCGAGGACGAGGCGCGCCTCCAGACGCACGTCCGCCTCGCGACGGAGCTCGGCGCGGAAATCGTCACCACCCACGGCGACGACGTCCCGACACAGATCGCCGAGTACGCGCGCGTCTCCGGCATCACGAAGATCGTCCTCGGCCGCAGCGGCGCGGAACGCCGGCACTTCTGGAGCCAGCCGTCCCTGACCGAACGCCTCACCGAGCTCGCGCCCACCGTCGAGATCCACATCATCCCGGATGCAGAAGTCGTCCGCCATACACAGCGGCCAATGCTGGCGATCGCACCGTCGATACCCACCCTGCGGGATCTTGTTCTCACGCTCGTCATTCAGGCAGCGGCCACCATCATTGGCTTCCTCTTCTTCCGCCTGCACTACACAGACGCGAACATCATCACGATCTATCTCCTCGGCGTATTGCTGACCTCCGTCAGCACAAACGGCTACACCTGCGGACTGCTGGCGTCGGTCCTCAGTGTCTTTCTCTTCAACTATTTCCTGACCGAGCCGCGGCTCACGCTCGTCGCCTACGGGAAGGACTACCCGGTGACCTTCGCCGTCATGCTCGGCGCATCCATCCTCGCCGGCACCCTCGCCGCGAAGCTGAAGGCCCATGCCGAGCTGTCCGCGCGGGATGCCTATCGTACGAAAACCCTCTTCGACGCGAACCAGCAGCTGCAGAAGGCCGAAACGCCGACCGACATCTACCGCACGACCGCGACGCAGATTCAGCGTCTCGTGCAGCGCGATATCCTGGTCTATCCTGCGATGCAGCTGGATGTCCCATACGGACAGACCACCGGTACAGCGACTGCTATGCAAGCAGCGGATGCCGCCACGCCATCACCGTATGCTCCGGCATCTGCTGCTTCGATCACAGGCACCAGCCCATCTGGTGGTGTCGCCTCGTCCCGTTTCTGGGATGGCTACCTCTTCCCTGCGAATGGCGGTGCGCCACGCAGTATCCCGGAGAATGCCTGTGAGCCAGAGGTCGTCGACTGGGTCTTTCAGCATCGGAAGCGTGCGGGTGCGAGCACCGAGAAGTTTCAGAACGCACACTGCCTCTACCTTTCGATCCGCACCGGCCAGCAGGTCTACGGCGTGGTCGGCGTGCCCTGCTCAGCGAAGGCTCCTCTCGACGCCTTCACTTCCAGCATCCTCCTCTCCATCCTCGGTGAGTGTGCCCTCGCGCTTGAGAGCCTTCACAACGCTGAGGAGCGCGAGAAGGCCGCCGTACTCGCGAAGAACGAGCAGCTGCGGGCGAACCTGCTTCGCTCCATCTCGCACGATCTTCGAACGCCGCTCACTTCGATTTCGGGCAATGCAGACGCCCTGCTCCACAGCTACCAGGCGCTCGACGACGACAGCCGGACACAGATGATCACGGATATCTACGATGATGCGCAGTGGCTGACGGAGCTCGTGGAGAATCTCCTGGCGGTCACGAAGATCTCGGATGGCAGCGTGAAGCTGCAGCTCTCCGACCAGGTCGTGGATGACATCGTGGCGGAGGCACTCCGGCACATCGACCGCCACGCGACGGAACACCACATCACGAGCGACTGCGGTGAGCTGCCGCTCCTCGTACGGGCAGATGCGCGCCTCATCATGCAGCTTCTCATCAACCTCGTGAACAACGCGATCAAATACACCCCGGCAGGATCACATATCGAGATCCACGCCTTCCGTGAAGCGGAGCATGCGGTGATCGAGGTCTCCGACGACGGCCCGGGTATCCCGGATGCGCAGAAGGCGCAGGTCTTCGAGATGTTCTATACCGGGAGCAAGCGCGTGGCAGACAGCCGCCGAAGCCTCGGCCTCGGGCTCTCCCTCTGCCGCTCCATCGTGCATGCACACGACGGCGAGCTCTCGCTCCGCGATCATCAGCCACACGGCTGCGTCTTCTCCTTTACATTGCCGCTCAGTGAGATTAATCTCAATATGTAAACATGAACAAGCCAGTGAAGAGGCGACCACTCGCAGGCCTGACGATGATGTACATCCCTAGGCATTGGCCTCACTCGTGTATATAGAAACCCGAATGATATGAGGTGAATAGAATGAATAAAGCACTGATCCTCGTGGTGGAGGACGATACGCCGGTCCGGAATCTCATCACCACCACGCTGAAAACCCATGATTATAAATATCTTTCCGCACCGGATGGCACGAGCGCCATCCTCGAGGCGTCGTCTCATAATCCGGACATCGTGCTGCTCGATCTCGGGCTGCCGGACATCGACGGCGTAGAGGTCATCCGGAAGATCCGCACCTGGTCGAACATGCCGATCATCGTCATCAGCGCACGCACCGAGGACAGCGATAAGATCGAGGCTCTCGACGCCGGTGCCGACGACTACCTGACGAAGCCCTTCTCCGTCGAAGAGCTCCTGGCACGCCTCCGTGCGACGCAGCGCCGCCTCGGCTTGATGAAGTCCGAATCCGGACAGGAATCTCCGATCTTCACAAACGGCGAGCTGAAGATCGACTACGCCGCCGGCTGCGCCTATATGCAGGGCGAGGAGCTGCACCTCACCCCGATCGAGTTCAAGCTCCTCTGTCTCCTCTCCCGGAACGTCGGGAAGGTCCTCACCCACACCTACATCACCAAGCAGATCTGGGGAAGCAGCTGGGATAACGACGTCGCCTCCCTCCGCGTCTTCATGGCGACCCTTCGCAAGAAGCTCGAGCGCGGCGAAAACGCCCAGCCGTACATTCAGACGCACATCGGCATCGGCTACCGCATGCTGAAGGTCGAGTAAAAAAAGCTTTCCGGTTGCCCGGAAAGCTTTTTCTGTCTTCTGCGAAGCCATACGGGGTCAGACCCCCGCGTGGCGTCATCAATCTCCTTACGCTATTCATAAGGGAGTCTGACCCCCATCAGCAGATTTATCCATCCGCTTCCATCTTCAACGGTGCGCCGCAGTGCGGGCAGGTGCCGATCGTACCAGCATAGTAGGTGCAGCCACAGTAGTCACACTTCAGCATCTTCGGCTTACCATCGATCTTATAGGTCCGGATGCCCTTTTTCTGTCCATCCAGATAGTTCGCACGAACCGCGATGGCCGTACCGACGAAGGCACCCACGAGGATCAGACCGAAGAAGAACTCAGCGAAGCCGCCGCCCAGGTTCTCCATATCGACCGTGAAGCCCTTCGCCTCGTAATACGCGAGATAATCATCGAAGGTCGTCGCCATCGCGTCGCCGACATTATCCCCGTTCGCACGGGCGAGGTTCTTCTGAAGCAGATCGATGAGCTGATCCTCATCCTTCTTCTTCGCCGTCTTTCCGAGATCATCACCCCACATCGTATGGTAGTGGAACTCGTTGAAGCCGGTCTCCGGATTCTCCGCGCCGTAGCCGTAGGTGATCAGCACATGATACTCATCATCGAAGTTACAGATGTACTCGTTGTACGCGAAGCTCTCCATATCATCGTAGTCCAGCTCCCAGGCGGCATCGTTCGTAAACTCAACGGCCGGGATGATACCGGTGTGATCCCGGAACGCGCTGAGACTCTGATCGAGCCGGTCCAGCTCTGCATCCGTCAGATGCCCGTAGTCGTCCTGGATGAAGATCGACTGATCCACGTACTCCGGCACAACGGTCTTCTTATACCCGATGGAGAACGCGGAAAACATCGTGACGAGACCGAGCAGCATGATCACGATCCCCGGGATACCCGCGATGACCGCGAACACGACCGAACGGATATACTGCCCCTTCGTCGTCTCCTCGTGATAATTCGGCTCATCCGTATAAACGACCTTCGGCTCATTCATCCGATTATAGATGACGAACGCCCGACCGCCGGTGAACGGCGTACTGGAATGTCGGTAGCTCTTCGCACTGCCACCGGATCCGCCACTGGAGCCTCCTGAATAACTGCTTCCACCTGAATGACTGCCGCCCCCTCCTGAATGTGGCATGGTGCACCTCCTTCTCAAAACGCATCAAAGGATGCGAGTATTCCGAATCATCATAGATACTATTATTTTAACCTGTTCGACCCGTGTTTCGCAATACAAAAGGGGCTGCGGTCTGCATCAAGGGCCCAAAATCGACTTCATCGCGATTTTCCATTTTCCTGCATTGACATCGGATATGAAATGACGATAATTACGGATGTAAAACGTGAATGATTTATCAAAAATAAATGGGGGTGTTCTTATGTTACCATCCAGCGTGGATTTACTTGCATTTATGGGGCAGAGCAACATGGCAGGCCGTGGTGTCGCGGCACAGGCGCCGGCCGTCCCGGAGGGTCACGGTTATGAGTTCCGTGCCATCACGGCACCGGATCGTCTCTCACCGCTCGTGGAGCCGTTCGGCCAGTATGAGGATAAACCAGATGGCATCTACGAGCCGGGCATGAAGTCCGGCTCCATGGTGTCTTCGTTCGTCAATGCTTACTACGCGGAGACAAGTACCCCGGTCGTCGGTGTATCGGCAGCGAAGGGTGGCTCTGCCATCGCGGAGTGGCTGCCGGAGGGCGCGTACTACCGGGATGCGGTCGAGCGTGTACAGCGCTGTGAGCTCTGGCTTTCTGCACGCGGTGTAAACATAGCGCATCGGAATATGGTCTGGTGTCAGGGCTGCACGGATGGCGATCTGCATACCGACCCGCAGGTATACTATGAGCGCACGAAGCTGGTCCTTACCTCCTTCATGCGTGACTGTGACCTCGCGTACTGCTTCCTGATCCGCATCGGAAATCACCGGGACGATCCGGCGCTCTATGTACCGATTCAGAAGATGCAGGAGAAGCTCGCCGCGGATGTACCGAACATCGTCCTCGTGAGCCAGTGTCTCGCTTCCTTCGCCGCAAAGGGCCTCATGAAGGACGAATTCCACTACCTGCAGGAGGGCTACAACCTCGTCGGCGAGGAAGCCGGCAAGGCCAGCGGCGCATTCGTTCGCACAGAACACTGACGACAGGCGTAAGCCAGGGGCCCCTGGCTTAGCGCTTACAGTGTCGGAAATTCCTTTTCGAACTCTGAGCTCAGGATGAAGCGGTCGATCATGCCGTTGTTGAGATACCACTCGTAGTCTGCACCGCCCTGCTTCGCCATCAGAACGAGCCGGACGCCTGGGTTCAGTCGTCGGATGATTTCGCAGAGCTCGATGCCGTTCATGGTCGGAAGCCTGTACGCCGTGATGACCATATCGTAGGCGTCTGGCGCCTTCTGGATGCGATCGATCAGCGCCGCCGGATGGCTGTAAAAATCGATGGCCTTTTCGGATGCGCGGACGAGCGATTTCCACGTCTTCTGCCGCTCTTCGCGGACGACAAAAGCGATCTTCGCGATCGGTTTCGGATGTTTCTGGCTGTACATGCTCCCGGTGACAGACATTTTTCCGACCGTAACGCCCGTATTCCCGTCCGGGCCCCGGCGATCCGCGGCATCCGCTCTCTGCCCTTCGGCTGTACCACGGTCAGATGCAGCACGTGCATCCTCGTCATCCCCGACATCCTCACAGAGCGGTATCTCCATGGTGAAGCAGGTCCCTTCACCGAGCGTGCTCTCGACGTGGATCGTACCGCCGATCGAGCCGAGGATGTTCCGGACGACGGACAGCCCGAGGCCGGTACCATGACGGGAGCCCTTCGTCGTATAGAACGGCTCGAAGATCTTTTGCTGTACATCCTCACTGATGCCACAGCCGGTGTCACGGACGCGGAGAATCAGATGTCCATGCCCGCCCATCAGCTCGATCCCGAGCTCCTTCCGCTCCGTCTTTTCCATCGCCTGAAAGGCATTCTTGCAGAGGTTCATGAGGATATGCTCCGCCATGCCCTTTCGTCCGAGGATATAGAGCGGCTCCTCTGTGATGTCTGTATGCACGGTGATCACCGCCGGTGCCAGCTGCTCGACGATACCGACTGCATGCCGGACCTCCTCCGTAAAGTTCAGCTGCTCCAGACGTACGCCGGTATCCTGCCGTGCGAAGGCCAGCAGCTGCTTCGAGAGGTCCGAGGCCCGATCGACCGATACCAGCATCTCATGGATCATCTCTTTATTCTCCGTCGAGATATTCGCATCGTTCTCGAGCAGCTCCGCGTAGATCATGACGGGCGTCAGATAGTTATTGAACTCATGCGCGATGTGGCTCGACATCATGCCGAGCGACTGGATACGCTGATAGTACCGGATCTCCTCGTTCTTTCGGGCCACCGTCTCCATGCCCCGGTTGATTTCCTTCAGGTACGTGATCTCCTTTTCCTGGGCTACTGCCTGAAAATGGCTCTGCAGCACGAACACCACGATGATCCCGAGCAGCATGATATAGACGAACACGATGCCGATCATCGTCATCATCATATCGTCGAGCGGCGCCGAAAGCTCCGTCACCGGCAGCGTCGAGTTCACGATCCAGCGCTCTCCCTGGATATAGATCGCCTGAAAGGCCACCACACGCTGTATCCTCGGATGCGTCTCATCCGACCAGTCATAGGTATCGATCACACCGGTTCCGGAATCCTCGGTCTCCTGCTTCTCCAGCCACGCATGCATGCTGCTGTAATTGAGCTCCGGATACAGACGCTCACGTCCATAGAGCGCATCGAGGCCGATCTGCGATTTCGCATGATGCATGATGATGTACAGGTCCTGATCCTTCACCACCGAATAACCGTTTTTTCCGATTTTGACCTTTGCCACGCTGTTCTCGTACAGTGCCTCCATATTCATCGCGAAGCACAGCTGATAGGTGCCCTCCTTCGTATCGATTTCCTTCTGGATATACAGCTCATACCAGCCTGTAACCGATGAGATTTTTTTCCCCGTGATCCGCGCCGCATGCTCGGTGCCGGCATTGGCCTCCGAAATCGCCCCGCGATCCGTAGCCCCGCTTCCTGTGCGCATGCTTCCGCCGCTCATCCGATGGCCGCCCGCGGTCGCTGTCGCTGCATCCGAGGAGCTCGCCTCCGCGTCGTCCAGAGAACGTTCCGTCTTCCCGCTTCCGATCTTCGTCACCATGGTCGACTGCCCCGGCGCATAGCGCGTCACCGTCCCGTCGGGTGCCGTCACCGTCACCCAGTTATACAGCGCGCCGTTTTCCTGCAGAAAGAAGTCCGTTCGTTCACGCATTCCATTATTTCGGATCCAGTCCTCTGGCATGCCCGCATTCCGATAGATGAGGTCGATCTGATGGATCTTCTGCTCGAGATAGGAATCGAGGTTATCACCCACGATACCGGCGATCGTCAGCAGCTGACTCCCCTCCATGGAGATTGCCTGCCGCCGATAGTTCTGGTAGTAGCGAAAGCCGGACAGCGCCGCGATCATCGAGAGCAGCAGAAAGACGACCACCGCTCTCAGCTCTGTCTGTTTATTCGTAAGCCCGTTCCGGATACGTTTCATCTCACTCTGCCCTTTCTTCCTTCTGCTTTCATCCTGCACCCGCCGTGCGTTCGTCCTCCTCTCAGTACGATGAACTCACTCGCCACCGGGCCGGGCGATATCGGGTCACTCCTCCACGGTCAGCATGTAGCCGATGCCGCGCACGGTCTTCAGGTACTTCGGCGACTTCGGGTCCTCCTCGATCTTGCTGCGGATACGCTTCACATAGACCGTGATCGTGTTGTCGTCGACGACCGATTCGTTCCACACCTGCGCATACAGCTGCTCCTTCGTGAACACCTGTCCCGGATGCTCCAGCAGGAAGCGGAACAGCGCCTGCTCACGCGCCGTGAAGTTCAGCGGCTTCTCATCCTTCAGGCACTCCATCTTCAGCATATCGACCGCAAACGGACCGCGGCGAATGCCGACATCGGACACCTCCTGGCTGTAGACCTGACTCCGCCGTATCAGCGCCTTCGCGGTCTGAATCAGCACCGCCGTATGAAACGGTTTCGTAAGGTAGCTGTCGGCGCCGAAGCCTAGGCCGAGCACCTGATCCATCTCATCCGACTTTCCGGACAGCATCATGACCGGCGTGTGGTCTCCGGCTGCACGCATCTTCTGCAGCACCTCGTAGCCACCGACCCGCTCCATCATCACATCGAGGATCACCAGCTGATATTTCTCTTTTTTCAGAAGTGCGAGGGCCTCGAGTCCATCCGACGCCTCCGTCACATCCATGCCCTCGCGCCGAAGCGCCATGCGGACCGCAAGCCGGATCGCCTGCTCATCGTCCACCAGTAACACTCTGTTCATATATTCATCTCCTGTCATCACGGACTGACCTGCCTTTCTTCATTTTAGCACAAAAGAGCGAAATCAACACTGTCGCGCTGATTTCGCCCTTTCGCGTTTGTTATTTTATAGGAGTTTATCTAAAAAAATATTAGATAACATAGATGAATATACGGTGACTGTGTGATGACAAATCTGTCATTTCATCATTTCCCCGTCATTATTTGCCGAAGGTCAGTACGCCCTTGCGGTAGGATGGATCGTGTATACAAAAAGAGCCATGCGCGGGCATGACTCTGTACGTATAATTTTATATGTTGTTTCCGCTGGCTCCGTTCAGCTGAGGGCCTACGTGCCCTGGACGACACCTCGTGTTTCGCTCAGAAGGATGGCGGGGTGATGGCAAAGATGACGCGGGCTTCGGTGGTGCCGCGGTTATGCCATACGTGGGCGACATACGGCGGGATGCGCACGCTGTCTTCTGCGGTGAGCGAAAACTCGGCACTGTTCATCTCCAGGACGACGCTGTCGCCGGAAATCAGATAAGCGACTTCCTCACCTTCATGGCTGCGAGCGTCGCGGTAGGAGCTCATGCCGGCCGGGATGATCATCATGCAGAACTCGATGCTGCCCTTCGTGTCCGGTGTCAGCAGTTCATAGCGCACATCCAGAGCGCTTTTAAAGCCGAGGGAAAGGCGATCCTCCGGGTGAACGACCGGAGATTCATGGTCTTCTTCGCGGAAAAACATGTAGATCGGTGTGTCCAGCGCAGTGGCGATGCAGCGAAGTGTATTGATCGATGGATTGACCAGGTCGTTCTCGATCTGGCTCAGCATCGACGGTGTAATCTCTGCAAGATTCGCCGTTTTCCGCACGGAAAAGCCCTTCGCCGAGCGGATTTCCTGTATCTTTTTTCCGAGACTAAGTCCATTCATATAGTCGATCCCACTATGTGCCGTATAAAAATAAGCCGTTTAAATTATCCCACACTAACTTGATGAAGTCAAACAATAGTGAAGTGCGTTTCTCATTCCCAATGGTTATATACGCCATCTGCAAAACACTCAGCAGCATATGGGATCGTTATCGCCGGATGCGCTCTGCAGTCCGATGAAGCCGAAGCTTTCATCGAAGAATTCGATGCCCTCCGCGACGCCGGCACTGCCGTCAAATGGATCTTCATTGATACTGGTCCACTGCTTTCCGGCATCGGTCGACTTTTCGAGACCGTAAAAGCGAGACCCCAGTGCGGCATCCATCACCACCAGCCGATAGCCTGCATTGGCGTCGGACTGTGCGAAGGTATAGACGGAACCGTCGGCCTGATCCACAGTCCAGCCGGTCGCACTTTGCGCTGTCTCGACGATCTGATCCTCGTGCTGCGCGTTCAGCGCGCTCTGCGGGATGTATTTCGGCTCCATGATATAACGCTCCGGTGTGATTTCCGGATGATCCGGCATGTAGAGCGACATCTCGTAGCCGCTCACCTCACCGCCGGCATTTACCATGTAGATGGCATCGGCGGTACCCGAAACACCGTCCCCGTCGGCATCGCCCTCGATGAAACGAAGGCCTTCGTCCGTCCGGAAGCTGCGCTTTCCATAATAAAGGATTTCGAACGTAGCATCCGCGTCCGCCACCGCCCAGCTGCGCACCGTCGCTTCGGTATCCGCTTTTGAGAGAATATCCGGAAGCGGCGACCACAACAGCGCAGGGTCGAACGAGGTATGCGCCGCACCGTCCGTCCATAATCGATCATTTTCTTCATAAGAGTCCTCTGTTTCTTCATTGTTATTTCTCTGATTCTATAGTGTAACGCAAAAGATAGACGGATAAACAGAAGAATTCTTTTCGATTTTAGAAGTTCTTTTGCATGGATTTCTGATCCTACATATCTCTACTCAGACGTGGCTGCCCACCGGGCCACGTCTGAATGGACTTGTGTATGACCATGCACAGCGTATAGAACATACTGGGAATTGTGCTATATATAGCATCATGTTATAGTAATAAAGTTAAACCAGCATATATAAGGAATAAAGGATGTAGAAATGACGACTACCGAAACCATGAAGGAAAATAAAATGGGCGTGATGCCTGTAAAGAAGCTGATCATAAATATGTCTGTACCGATGATGATTTCCATGCTGGTACAGGCGCTCTATAACATCGTTGATTCGATTTTCGTCGCACAAATCAGCGAGAATGCACTCGCGGCTGTTACCTTTGCCTTCCCGCTGCAGAATCTGATGATCGCGGCAGGATGTGGCACCGGCGTCGGCATGAACGCGCTACTGTCACGTTCGCTCGGCGAGAAAAATTTTGAGTGTGCAGATGATGCCGCAAATAACGGACTCTTTCTGAGCATCGTAAACTTTATCATCTTCCTGCTCGTCGGCATCTTTGTGACGAAACCGTTTATCCAGAGTCAGACGAGCGTTCCGGAAATCATCCAGGCGGGTGACACCTACCTCAGCATCGTCTGCATGTTCTCGGTCGGACTTTTCTTCCAGCTGACCTTCGAGCGCCAGCTGCAGTCGACTGGTCAGTCCGTGCTTTCCATGTGCTCTCAGCTCACCGGTGCTATCCTGAATATCATCTTCGACCCGATTATGATTTTCGGTCTCTTCGGCTTTCCATGCCTCGGCGTAGCCGGTGCCGCCTATGCGACTGTATTCGGTCAGTGCATCGCCGCAGTCCTCGGACTTTTCCTGAACCTGCATATGAACAAGGAGCTGCACATTTCGCTGTCCCGGATTCTTCACCCGAAGAAGGAAATCATCGGTCAGATCTACTATGTCGGTGTTCCATCGATTCTGATGATGGCGATCGGTTCCATCATGACCTACTGCATGAACCTGATCCTCGCCGCTTTCTCCACGACGGCAGCCGCTGTATTCGGTGTGTACTTCAAGCTTCAGAGCTTTTTCTTCATGCCGGTCTTCGGCCTCAACAACGGCCTCATCCCGATTCTCGCCTACAACCTCGGTGCTCGGAAGAAGCAGCGCATCAACGAAGCACTGAAGTTTGCCATCACACTCGCGATCTGCATCATGCTCTGCGGCACACTCGCCTTCGAGCTGGTGCCGGAAGTACTTCTTCGTTTGTTCAATGCTTCCGACGATATGCTTGCGATCGGAACCCCGGCACTTCGCATCATCGCGTTTCATTTTCCGCTGGCCGCCTGTGGCATCGTCATGGGCTCGATCTTCCAGGCCTTCAGTCAGAGCTTCTACTCCCTGATCGTTTCCCTCGGACGCCAGCTCGTCGTACTCATCCCGGTTGCCTGGCTTCTCTCCCTCAGCGGCAACGTCAACAACGTCTGGTGGTGCTTCCTCATCGCTGAAGGCGTAGCTATGGTCCTGTCCACCTTCTTCTTCCGAAAAGTATATCGGAAGAAAGTTGCGCCACTGTAAGGTGAAGATCCAACTTCATTCTATTTTTATCATTCCTTTAAAACGCAAACTATTGTATTATAAAAGGATATAAACGCTGCTTTTCCGCATGGAATATGCAGTATCCGGCGAGGTAAAGGAGTGACAGAATGGCGAAATTCACCAGGCAGGCGATCATGTACAGCACGCTGAAGCTCTTGCAGGTAAAACCGATCGATAAGATCACGGTGCGGGACATCTGTGATCAGTGTGAGCTTACACGAAATACGTTTTACTACTATTTCAGTGATATCTATGAGGTGGTGGAGGAGCTTCTGAAATTCGAGAAGGACAAGTCTCTTTCCGAGCAGCAGGAGTTCGACAGTCTGTATGATGCGTATCTTCAGAAGTATCATCTCGTACTGGAGTATAAGAACGCGGTCTATCATCTGTACAATTCGAAAAACCGCGACATGATCCTCCGGTATCTCTATGACATCACGGACGATTTCGTCGAGAAGTACGTACGGAACGAGGTCCGTGGACACCACTTAAGTGAGGACGATATCCACTTCATCACCCGCTTCTACAGCTGTTCGATGGTCGGCAGTATCCTCCGCTGGCTGCAGGAAGGCATGAAGGACTCGCAGGAGGAGATCATCTATAAGATATCGATGGCCTACCAGGCGACGATCCAGACGCTGATCCAGCAGATCGAAGCGTCGAAGAAGACAAATTAAATATCTGCCCGCTCATTTCCGGGCAGCCACGGGGTCAGATCCCCGCTGAGATTTTTTCATCCCCTGGCACCTGGCAGAAAGGGGTCTGACCCCTGT
Organism: Oribacterium sp. Sow4_G1_1; assembly: GCF_052116105.1. Taxonomy (NCBI): domain Bacteria; kingdom Bacillati; phylum Bacillota; class Clostridia; order Lachnospirales; family Lachnospiraceae; genus Oribacterium; species Oribacterium sp. Sow4_G1_1. The sequence continues at coordinate 81,199 of NZ_JBQKLS010000005.1, read as the reverse complement.
CCATCCATGCACGACTTGAACTGAATCTGGCTGACAATCTGATAGCAAAAAAGGAGCCGCAATCTGCGGCTCCTTTTGTTCAGTCTACGACACCACCCTCAACGACCATGGAATCCGGGTTGGTATCCTCACCGAATACGGCCTTCAGGGTCTCATCATAATCCTTATGGAAGAAGTTTTCCTCACCGAGGGTCTTGATCTCATCGTTCAGGAAATCGAGCACCGTGCTGTTGCCCTTTGCGACTGCGGCTGCGATGGTGTCATAATCGCCGAGGGTCTCGATACCCACTGTGAAGCCAGGATTTGCCTTCGCCCATGCGATGACCTCTGTGTTATCGGTGGAGAATGCATCGCCTCTGCCATCGAGGAGCGCGTTGTACGCATCGGCATACGCATCATACTTCTGGAGCTTCACCTCCGGGTAGTTCTTCTCGAAGTAGGTCTCTGCCGTGGTTCCCTTTGCGACGATGAGGGTCTTATCCTTCAGCTCATCGATGGAGCTGATGACCGCACTGTCCGGTGAAACGACACCGAGTGCGACCTTCATGTACGGCAGTGCGAAGTCGACCTGCTCCTGTCTTTCCGGCGTCACGGTGAAGTTTGCGAGGACAATGTCTACCTTACCGGTCGCCACGTACTCTACGCGAGACGCAGGGTCGAGGGAGGTGAACTCTACGTTTACGCCGAGGTCATCTGCGATTCTGTGTGCATAGTACACATCATAGCCCTGGTACTCACCCTTATCATCGACATAGCCGAATGGTGCCTTATCTGAGAAAACGCCGATCTTTACGGTTCCGGACTGCTTGATCTCGTCAAGTGTACGGAAATTACCGCTTGCAGCTGCGCTGCTCTCAGCCGCCGCTTCTGTTGCGGCAGGGGTAGTTGTGTCTGTCGCAGCCTCTGTGGCAGCCTTCGCCGCGGCAGTGGTTGCGTCCGGTGTAGAGGAAGCGCCGCATGCAGCCAGACTCGCTGCTGCTACGATGGCGGTAAATGCTGCAAATACTGACTTTTTCATAATTTTTCTCCTTTTTTGATATTGTTCAGCATCTTCATGTCGATCTTTCAGATTCGCTACGCCAGGCGTCCTGTAACAGGGGCTTCTCCTGAGCGTCGACCATCCTTCTCTGATCGGTCATGCGCTGAACGGCTGATTAGAATGTTATGTAAATGTATATATGTTCATCTGCGTTCGCTTTCCGGACAGCTACCGCAGGATAAACCACCTCACTCCACATCGTTCTTTCGCTTCTTCGCGACGAACTCGAAGTTCTCGAGGAACTCCTTCGCACGTTCGCTCTTCGGACGGGTGAAGAAATCTTCTGGTGTCGTCTCCTCGACGATATGACCGTCATCCAGGAAGATGATCCGGTCGGCGATGGCTCTCGCGAAGGCCATCTCATGAGTGACGATCAGCATTGTCAGACCCTGCTCCGCGAGCTCGAGCATAACGTCGAGTACCTCACGAACCATCTCCGGGTCCAGCGCCGCGGTGACCTCATCAAACAGCATCATCTCCGGATGCATCTCGAGGGCCCGCACGATCGCGACACGCTGCTTCTGTCCACCGGACAGCATACGCGGATAGGCGTTTTCCTTATCGGCGAGTCCGACGCGCCGAAGAAGCTCTCTGGCCTCCTTCTCCGCATCCGCCTTCGAACGCTTCTGCACCTTCTGCGGTGCCATCGTGATGTTATCGAGGATCGTTTTATGTGGGAAAAGATCATAGCTCTGGAACACCATGCCGATCTTCTGCCGGTACTTCGACATCTCCGCACTGCTCTTTCCCGAGATTTCCTCTCCGTCGAGGGCGATAGTTCCATGATGGATCGTCTCGAGACCATTGATGCAGCGGAGCAGTGTCGACTTTCCGCAGCCGGATGGTCCGAGCAGGACGACGACCTCGCCCTTCCTTACGTCGAGATCGATCCCCCGGAGGATCTCGAGCTCGCCGAACGATTTATGCAGATCTTTAATTGAAAGCTGTATGTCAGCCATATCACCTGTTTCCTTTCTACGGGAGTTTATGGGGTCAGTTTACGTGAGTTTATGGGGTCTGACCCCATTAAATTTTTCTAAACAGAATCTAAACCGGAATTTATGGGGTCAGACCCCCTTACGAAAACCTTAATTTTTCCAGCGCTTCTCGAGATAGCGGGCCAGCATCGAGATCGGCCAGCAGGAGAAGAAGTAGAGGAAGAAGACGACGCCGTAGATCGGGAGCGCCGCGGTCGGGTAGGCGAAGCGGTTCGCGTCGATGATCTGCTGTCCGGTCTTTAGGACCTCCACGACGCCGATCAGGACGATCAGGGAGGTGGTCTTGATCATACGAGTAATCAGGTTGATCGCCAGCGGGATCAGGCGGCGAAGCGTCTGCGGGATGATGACGTAGAGGCTGGTCTGCAGCGGGGTCATCCCAAGCGCCGCTGCACTCTCGTACTGGTGCTTCGGGATACTGATGAGGGCGCCTCGTACGAGGTCTCCCATCTCTGCGGTGCCCCAGAGGACGAAGACAATGACGGCACTGAGCTCACCGGAGAGATTGATTCCGAAGGCCCGGGTCGTGCCGAAGTACACGATGAAAAGTAATACCAGCTGCGGCATGATACGGATGAAATCGAGGTACACGCGGCTCAGTGCCTTCGTGACCGGATTCTTCCTCGTCATGAGCATACCGAAGAGGATGCCCAGCGGGATGGAAATCAGTACGGCGATGAGGGAGATACGGATGGTCACCCACAGTCCGCCCAGCAGTCGGATGAAATTATTTCCCTTAAACAGGATCGAGATCGCCGGCGCCTTCTTCTGGTCCGCGGCCGCCTGTGCGGCGGCGATGGCCTCCGGTGTGGCAGCTGCCAGCAGTTTCATCCCGAGGCCGCGGAAGCTGTCCGCGAAGTGCAGAAGCTCGAGGCCGAATGCATTGGCAACGTGATTAATGACCGAATCCAGCATAGCGCAGCCTCCTTTCAAGTACGGTTCCGAGGATGGAAATCGGAAGCAGGATGATGAGGTAGGCGATGACCAGCATGCCGAGGGCTTCCGGGGTCTTATAGTAGAGACCGATGAGGTCCTTCGCGACGTACATAAGGTCCGCCAGGGCGATGCCACTGAACACGGAGGTTTCCTTCAGAAGGAAGATGACATTCGCCACGAGAGACGGCACCGAAACGGCCATGGCCTGTGGGAGAATGACACTCCACATCGTCTGCACCGGGGTCATACCGAGGCTGAGCGCTGATTCCTTCTGGATCGGCTCAACGGTTTCGAGACCGGAACGGAAGGCTTCGGTCATGTAGGAGCCGCCGAGGAATGCGAGTCCGACGATACCGCAGAGCTCCGCGGACCAGCGGATGCCGATCTTCGGAAGACCGAAATACAGAAAAAAGAGCTGTACGAGCAGCGGCGTGTTGCGGCTGAGCTCGACGTAAACGGAAACGATGTGGCGCAGCACCGGGATCCGGTAGTACTCGACCGCGCTGCACAGGATGCCGACGACGGTCGCGAGCACGATGCCCAGAGCACCAATCGTAAGCGTCAGTCGCGCAGCCTCGACGTACATCGGAATGTACTGCTGAATAAACTGAAAATCCAAACTTTTGCTCCTCTCACAGATCTGCTTAACCTTGGATGCCCGTAAGAAATATTTTCCATTTCTTACAGTTTTTACGGTCGTCGAGGAAAGCTACCGTCGCTTTTCTCACCACTTCTGTAAAAAAGAAAAAAGGACCCGCGATGTGCGAGTCCTCTTCGTCCCAATCAAAACAGATCCTCTATTTCTAAATAGATCCTATCTTCCCGGATGAAATTCAACGCACATCAAAGACGCCCTATGGCAAGCCATACAGCAGCAACAGCAACAACATGTATTCATATAACGGTTGCTTCTGAACGTCATGTGCGTTTCCTCCTGAAAGATTTTTCCGGCAGGTCTAATTCCTACTTCCCTACTGGAATTTGCTTAACTTTATCACCATGAAGTGCTGCCGTCAATGCTTTCGACCGGATTCTGCTATCACCATTCGGAATAGAAGTGAAAACCCCGACGGTGTGTATGCGCACGGATCTCTCTTGAAAAAACTGCAGTACACTGGTACTCGCAGCCTGTACTGAATCCGAAAACTTGAAAACCCCGACATGCCATGCACGCCGGGGTTTTCAGGTTCATTTTTCAGGATAATAGTAAAAAATACTGAAAACAGTATTTCATCGCGATTACAGAATGTCGATGTGCTCACCGGCGAGGGCCTTGTTCATGCTGCGGACAGCACAGAATTTACCACACATACTGCAGGTATCGCTGTGGTCGTCCTCCGGGAGACGGTCATTACGGATCTTCTTTGCGGTCTCCGGATCGAGTGCACACTCGAACTGTGCGTCCCAGTCCAGGGCCTTACGTGCATCGGCCATCTTATCGTCGATGTCACGCGCGTGCGGGATCCCCTTCGCGATATCCGCTGCGTGGGCCGCGATCTTCGAAGCGATAATGCCCTGCTTTACGTCCTCAAGATTCGGAAGTGCGAGGTGCTCTGCCGGTGTGACATAGCAGAGGAAGGATGCGCCGTTCATCGCGGCGACAGCACCACCGATGGCTGCCGTGATGTGATCATATCCCGGTGCGATATCCGTCACGAGCGGTCCGAGAACATAGAACGGTGCGCCCATGCAGAGGGTCTTCTGTACTTCCATATTTGCAGCGATCTGGTTCAGTGGCACATGACCCGGACCCTCGACCATGACCTGAACGTTATGTGCCCATGCACGCTTCGTGAGTTCACCGAGACGTACGAGCTCCTCGATCTGGCATACATCGGTCGCATCCGCGAGACAGCCCGGACGGCAGGCATCGCCGAGGGAAATGGTGACATCATACTCCTCACAGATATCGAGGATCTCGTCGAAGTACTCGTAGAACGGGTTCTCCTGACCGGTCATACTCATCCATGCGAATACGAGGCTTCCGCCACGGCTGACGATGTTCATCTTACGCTGGTGCTTGCGGATCTGCTCGATGGTCTTCCGGGTGATACCACAGTGCAGGGTTACGAAGTCGACACCATCCTGTGCATGCAGACGGATGACGTCGAGGAAATCCTTCGCGGTCAGGGTATCGAGGTCACGCTGATAGTGGATGACGCTGTCGTATACCGGCACCGTACCGATCATCGCCGGACACTCCTTACAGAGCTTCTGACGGAACGGCTGCGTATTTCCATGGCTGGAGAGATCCATGATGGACTCCGCACCCATACGAACAGCACTCATCACCTTCTCCATCTCGAGATCATAATCCTTCATATCTCTCGACACACCGAGGTTTACATTGATCTTCGTTCGAAGCATCGAGCCGACACCCTCTGGATCCAGGCAGGTATGGTTCTTGTTTGCGCAGATCGCGACCTTACCCTCTGCCACAAGCTGACGAAGCTTCTCCTCCGTCATATGCTCCTTCTCTGCGACGATCTTCATCTGCGGCGTGACGATACCCTTCCGCGCCGCATCCATCTGTGTTGTATAATTCTGCATATTTTCTCCTTTTTCTGATTCGGGATCAGCCATCATCTGTTCAGCCGCTAGACCATGACTCTGGAAAACAGCGCTCCCGCATCCTCAGGATGCCTCGCATCATGGCCTTTCTTCTGAACATATAAAAAGAGAACACCCGCAGGTGTTCTCTCAGATCCATAAACGTACAGAAGACGTCTCATCCTAAGTATTTACCTACGTTGGCATTATCCAAATCAGGTTGCGGGTCGAGATTTCTGAATCTCCTCTCAGCCGACAGCAGTCAGCTCCCCTCTTTATAATTTTGCATTTGTTAAATTATAGAACGCCTGCCTCCTGTTGGCAAGGCCAGGAAGAAAAAAGATTCAGCAAAAGATTCAGCATCCGTCTTCCTTCGCCCAGCCGTAAGCATACTTGACGGCCTTGTTCCAGCCCTTGATCTTCTTCGCTCTGTCCTCGTCAGAGATCTTCGGCTCGAAGGTCTTATCGATCGCCCAGTTCTTGATGACGTCTTCCTTGCTGGTCCAGTAACCGACGGCGAGCCCTGCAAGATAGGCTGCGCCCATCGCGGTGGTCTCTACGCACCGTGGGCGCTCTACCGGAGCATCGATGATGTCAGACTGCGTCTGCATCAGGAAGTCGTTGGCACTTGCGCCACCGTCTACCTTGAGGGCTGCCAGCTCGATACTGGAGTCCGCCTTCATGGCGTTCAGCACGTCATTTACCTGATACGCGATGGACTCCAGCGTTGCACGGATGATGTGATATTTATTCACGCCACGTGTGATGCCGACGATGGTTCCTCTTGCGTACTGATCCCAGTGCGGCGCGCCGAGGCCGGTAAATGCCGGAACGACATAGCATCCGTTAGTATCTTTTACCTTCTTCGCCATATACTCGGAGTCCGGTGAAGAATCGATGATCCGAAGCTCATCTCTCAGCCACTGAACCGCTGCACCTGCGACGAAGATGGAACCCTCGAGTGCGTAATTTACCTTGCCGTCGAGTCCCCATGCGATGGTGGTTACGAGACCGTTCTTAGAGAAGATCGGCTTCTCACCGGTATTCATCAGCATGAAGCAGCCGGTTCCATAGGTGTTCTTCGCCTCACCAGGATGGAAGCAGGTCTGTCCGAAGAGCGCCGCCTGCTGGTCACCGGCTGCACCTGCAATCGGGATCGCGCCACCGAGGTACGAAGGATCTGACTCGCCGTATACGCAGCTGGACGGCATCGGTGTCGGCAGCATGCACTTCGGGATATCGAGCTCTGCGAGGATCTCATCATCCCACTCCAGTGTGTTAATGTTAAAAAGCATCGTACGGGAAGCGTTGGAATAATCGGTTACATGAACGTGGCCCTTGGTCAGCTTCCAGATCAGCCATGTCTCGACGGTACCGAATAAGAGCTCACCCTTCTCTGCTCTTTCTCTTACACCCTCTACGTGATCGAGAATCCACTTCACCTTCGTGCCTGAGAAGTACGCATCGATGACGAGACCGGTCTTCTCTCTGAACTTATCGGTGAGGCCCTTCTCCTTCAGACTGTCACAGTACTCGGAGGTTCTGCGGCACTGCCATACGATCGCATGATATACCGGCTCGCCGGTTTCCTTATCCCATACGATGGTGGTCTCTCGCTGGTTGGTGATACCGATACCTGCGATATCCTCTGCAGTGGCACCGATCTTATTGATCGCCTCGACGGCTACACCGAGCATGCTCGCCCAGATCTCCTCTGCATCATGCTCTACCCAGCCCGGCTTCGGGAAGTACTGTGTGAACTCACGCTGTGCCACGCTGCACATCTCACCCTTCTCGTTGAACAGGATACACCGGTTACTGGTCGTTCCCGCATCCAGCGCCATTACATACTTAGCCATACCTCTTTCTCCTTTGTTCAATGTTTACATCCTGAGCAGAAGTTCCTTCGCGACGACGTCACCGCCATCCAGGTAGTAGCGCGGCACGCGCTTGCTGACGGCGCAGATGAACTCGTACGGGATGGTACCGGCGAGCTCCGCGAGCTTTTCGACCGGCTGCTGTGTGCCAAAGATCTCCACGACACTTCCGACGTCAACATGGACCTTATCCGTAAGATCGATCATGCACATATCCATGCAGATCTTGCCACGCTGAGCGGCCGGACCATCGACGGTCATCAGGCTGCAGCGGTTCGACAGTACACGGAAGAAGCCGTCGGCATAGCCATACGGCACGACGCCGATGCGCTCCTTTTTCGTGGTCGTGTAGATGCCGCCGTAGCTGATATGCGTACCGGCCGGATAGATTTTAATCGTGCTGACCGTCGTCTTCAGTGACATGAGGGGCCGGAGGCCGAGCTTCTGCGCGAACTCGCCATAGCCGTACAGCAGGAGGCCCGGGCGCACCATATCGAGCCAGGTCTCCGGATAATTCACGGTCGCACCGGTGTTGGCGCAGTGCCGAAGGACGAAACGGTGCCCCCACTTCGCCTCGGCAGCTGCGATCACGTCCGTGAAAAGCTTAAACTGATGCTCGGTGTACGCCCGGCAGTCCTCGCCCGGCTCGTCGGCCACTGCGAAATGCGTGAAGATCCCCTCCGCCTCGAGGCCCGGCAGCCGGCACGCCTCCACGATCCCGTCGACGCCATGCTGGAAATAATCGCCGTCACATATATATCCGAGCCGCGACATGCCGGTATCCACCTTGATATGGATCTTCAGCGTTCCGCCGTACTTCACCGCCTCCGCACTGTATTCATGCGCCTTCGCCTCACAGGTCACGGCCTGCGTGATATTGAAGCAGATCAGCCGGTCGACCTGCTCCTTCGGCGTGTGTCCGAGAATCAGAATCGGCATCGTGATGCCGTGAAACCGGAGCTCCATCGCTTCGTCAATGCTGGAGACCGCGAGGTAATCCGCGCCGAGCTCCTGCAGCTTCTTCGCGATATGTACTGAGCCATGCCCGTAGGCGTCGGCCTTCACCACACCGAGAAATTTCCGGTCACGCCCGATATAGTCCCGGATCGTATGATAGTTGTAGCTCAGAGCATCGAGATCGATCTCCGCCCAGGTCCTCCGAAGTGTTGACGTCATATCTGTAGATTTCATCGCATGCAGCCTCCTTCGATGCTGATCGACCAGTTGTTTGTATAGGTTTGCTCCGGCTCCACGGTGATGAAGTCCGGCTTCGTTTCGAACTCGTCGACGACGCCGTCTGTCGACGGGAGGGACGACCACGGCTCGATGCAGACGAACGGGGCGTCGGTTTCCGGTGCGTGCCAGATGCCGAGGTACGGCATGTCCGGGAAGGTCACGGTGACCTTCTTCTCGTCCTTCTGCGAGCCCAGGGTGACGGTATGCGGCATATCCTTCAGGATGATCGCATCGTGGTCAAACAGGCTATGCTGCAGCGGCAGATAGCGTCCTTCCGCCAGCGCGTAGTCATGCATGCCCCCGCTGATCGTATAGTGCTCGGTGAGCTCCATCTGCTTCGGGGTCGATACCTCATGGAAGTCGAGCCGGTAGTCCTCGAAACGGAGCGCCGGGTTCAGCGGCACATTGAAGCCCGGGTGAATGCCGTAGCCGAAACGCATGGTGCGCGTATCGCAGTTTCGAACCTGAAACCTCACACTCAGCGTTTTTCCACATAAGCTATAGAAGATATCCACGGTCCAGTCGCGGTCATAGAGCTGACGCGTCGACGCATCCGACGTAAGCTGCAGATGCAGGGAAGTCACCGTCTCTGCCTCAGCGCCAGCCTGACCTGCTGCATCTCTTACCGTTTCCGCTCCTGCCTGCTCCTCGCGCTCCACCTTCGTGAGCTCGTAATCCCGCAGGAAGCCGTGCTGTCCCATCTCGTGGAGCGCACCATCCATCCGGTACTGATTATTCGTGAGCCGCCCGATGCACGGGAACAGCTGCGGCGCGTGGCGCTTCCAGTACGTCGCATCTCCGCTCCAGATATACTCCGTCTGATCCGCGTCCTTCATCGACACGAGCTCGCCACCCTTACTCGACACCTGCACTTCCATCTCACTGTTCTTCAGTGTGTAAATCATCACCACCACTCCTTCTTTCCCGCACAATCCGCCGCAGCCAATACTTCCGGTCTCCACCTTATCACACCGGCTCGATGCTTCATTCCCGGAAAGTCTTCTCACGAAGCAAGCTCAGCTTCATATATGTCATCCTTGACCATTCCCGAGAAACATTTCCGTCTCAAGTCGTCATTTCTTTAACGATATAACTATATCCCACTTCCAGATAGATGGAAAGTGTATTCTTCACTCCAGAATTCTCTTTCTGTGTCATATTTCGCAAACGCCGAAAAGCCCAGAGAACCGTCGTTGGCGTACTGTGCTTCCGATGACGGGCCCTCCGGGCTCTTAGAAAACGGTGTCTTACAATCCCATATCTTCGCGGTAAGAGTTGATCATCGAGCCGGCGAGGAGGATTTTCTTCTCGGATTCGGTGACGTCCTTCAGCTCGAGCTTCATCTCACGGGCCTTCGTTCCATCGGCGCTGATCACGCTTGCAGCGACCTCCGTAGCGCCGTCTGCGACTGCCTGGCGGATGCCCGGGAGCCATACATACTCGCCGACAGAGAGGTCAATGTTCTCGTCCGGATACGTAAATGGCAGCATGCCCCAGTTTACGCAGTTGCTGCGGTAACGCTTCGTCGCATAGTCGATGCAGATGTTTGCCAGGCCGCCGAGTACCTTCTGGCAGGAAGCCGCATACTCACGAGCGGAGCCATCGCCCGGGCGCTTCGCATACAGTACCGAACCGAGGCCGGTAGACTTCATGAGCTGTGACAGCACTTCCGGATCGTCTGCCTGGACGCCGACAGCATGAAGAACGGAGTAGAACTTGCGGGCGGTCTCTGTATCACCGGCGAGTCTTGCCTTCTCGAAGGCCTGCGCAGCCTTTGCATTCGGTACGTACTGCGGATCCTTACGCTGCAGGGTGAACTCGGAGATCTTGTACGGATTCGAGCGGTAGGATGCGGTTTCACCGGACGGGATCAGCTCATCGGTCGTGGTGACATCATCGCGGATGACGGAGGCTACCTGAAGGAGGAGGTTATCGGTCAGGGCAACCATCTCCGGCCAGTCCTTGATCGCCGGACCATACTGGATCTCGGTCTCCGGTTCTGCCTTGCCGTAGCCGTTGTAGACGATGTTCTCGTAGATGCGCTCATCGAATTCATACTTCGGATACTGAATGTTCTCGAAGATGTCCTTCATCTCCTCTGCGGAGGTCAGAAGACCGCCATTGAACGCGGTTGCGGCGATGGAGCGCGAATCCATCAGGGCTGCACTCGCGACCTGACCCTGACCAGGCTTACTGCCCTCACGGTTCGGGAAGTTACGGGTGGAATGACGGATCGAGAACGCGTTGTTCTCAGGGCAGTCGGATGCACCGAAGCATGGTCCGCAGAATGCGGTCTTCACACGTACGCCGTGAATTAGGAGCTCGTTCATCGCACCGATGCGGTTCAGCTCGACCATGATCGGCTGGGATGCCGGGTATACGTTAAATGCAAACTGTCCGAGCGCCTGCTTACTCTCGTGCGCTACCTGCTCGACAGCATAGATGTTCTCAAAGGAACCTGCGGCACAACCGGCGATCGCTGCCTGATCCACGCGGATACGACGATCGACCGGGAAGGCATCAGAGAGTGCATGCGCTGTATCTGCCCACGGAACGATCTTCTCCTCGAGGTTTGGGTGGATATCCGGAGTGTTCTCGAAGGTCTTCACCGCCTGCTCCTCGACCCACTTCGCATACTTCTCCGGCTCTGCGATAACCTCACGAAGCGGGAAGGCGTTGCTCGGGTGATACGGGAGGGCGATCATCGGCTCGACGGTATCGAGATCGATCTCGACGACTGCATCGTAGAGCGCGGCATCCCCCGGCTGCATCTTCTTATAGTCTTGCGGACGCTTGTGAATCTCGAAGTACTCCTTTACGACGTCGTCGGTCTCCCAGATGGAGGAGAGACAAGCGGACTCGGTGGTCATGGTATCGATGCCGTTACGGAAATCCATGGACATGGAGTGCACGCCCGGTCCGATGAACTCGAGGACTGCGTTCTTCACGAACTTGTTCTTGAAGGTCGCACCGATCAGGGTGAGAGCCACATCCATCGGGCCGACCCATGGCTTCGGACTGCCGTGCAGAAGCACTGCGATCACCTTCGGGTACCTGATCTCATAGAGCTTGCCGATCATCGCCTTCGCGAGCTCCGGACCACCCTCACCGATGGAAACGGAACCCTGGGTGCCATAACGTGTGTGGGAATCGGACACGATCGCCATGTCGCTGGACTTGATCAGCATCTCACGCATATACTGGTGGATGACCGCCTCGTGTGGCGGAACGAAGATACCGCCGAACTTATGGCAGGCGGTCTCTGCGTACTTATGAACATCGGTGTTGATGGTACCGCCGACGGCGGCGAGGCAGTTGTGGCAGTTCGTGAAAACGGTCGGCATCGGGAACTTTTGAAGTCCGGATGCGACGGCTGTCTGCAGTATGCCGACATAAGTGTTATCATAGACACCCATCTCATCAAAGCGGATCTGGAGATTCTCCATATCGCCGCTGTGGTTGTGTGCCTGCAGCACCTGATAACTCAGTGTCTGCTGCTTCGCTGCCGCGAGGTCGATCTCCGGATGCTCCGAAACCGACGCCAGCACATCATCATGTAAAACAAGCTGTGGACCCTCATGTAATCTGATCATTTTTCTCTCTCCTTCGTCATTCATCAGCGGATATATACATATCCGTCCATGATGCGCCGAGCCGTCCTAGTAACGCCGCCCTTCAGTACAGTTTCACCATCCATCTTCATATCGACTTCGGTGACACCGGAGGAGTGGCCGAGGCGAATGATGTCGCCCTCTACCGGACGCACGAGCTCGGACACGATGGTTCCCGAAATCTTCGCTGCAGCGCCGCTCGCGACGGCAACGGTCATCGGATATGCCTTATGCAGCATGCCGACGGAAATCGCACGTACGCAGAGATCCATCGCATCTGCCGAAACGATCTTGCCATCCATGTTCACATAGTCCTGCGGTGCGCTCACGATCGATACCTTCGGTGCGGAGGTTGCCTTCGTGCGGGCCTCCATATAATCCTCGACGAAGCCAATCTTCTGTGCGGCCATACCACGGATGCGCTCGATGTGTTCCATGACCTCTTGGTTGTTATTGAGCTCGGTCAGCTCGGTACCCTGGATGCCGAGATCTGAAGCCTTGATGAAGACAACTGGATTCGAGCAGTCCATGACAGTAACGGTCGCAGGACCATAACCCGGAACATCAAAAACCTCCTGCTTCTGGCCGGTCGGGAAGAGCTTACCGGTACGGGAACCGGACGGATCCTCGAAATACATATCGATACGGGAGCCGCTGCCCGGCACACCCTGGATCACCTCATCGCCATACATGCAGGCATGGCCGTCCTTTACGCGCACATGCTCCTCGATGACCTTATCGGTGTTGGTGTTGTATACACGAACTACGGTGATCGGCTCGACCGCCTCGACGAGTCCCTCATCGATGGCATATGGTCCGACCGCAGAGGAGATGTTTCCGCAGTTTGCGGAACCATCGACTCTCGGGATCTTGACATCCACCTGACGGAAGGTATAATCCACATCCACACCCGGACGATCGGACTTCCTGATCACGGCGATCTTCGAGGTCGAGGAAACAGTACCGCCCATACCGTCGATCTGCTTTACATCCGGTGTACCCATGACCTTCATGAAGATCTCCGGCCACTCGTTCTCATCCTTCGGAAGATCCTCCGCATGAAAAAAGACTGCCTTTGAGGTACCACCTCTCATGTACACACATGGAAACTTCCGCTGCTTCTGATCAAATTCTGCCATTTTTACATCCTCCATTTTCACGATGACGATTTCCTCTGATAGCGGGTTTTCGGGCGGTGATCCGCTCTGCTGCCATTTATGCAATCATCGATGCTACCAGACCGTTTTCGAGTTACATACCGCTCTCTACTCCGCTTTTCTAAAGCTAGATTACTATTTGATAACCATTCTGTAAAATTGTATAATTTCATCAAACTTGATTCACATTTGGAATGTTGAAAGGTGCATTATGGACGAAAAAGACATCGAAATCTTCCGCTCTCTCATCCAGACCGGCAATATCACGAAATCCTCCGAGAAGCTCTATACGACGCAGTCTTCGCTTACGAAGCGCATCCAGAAAATGGAGGAGGAGCTCGGCTGCCAGCTGTTTATCCGTACAAAAAGAGGCGTCCTTCCGACTCCCGCGGCAGAGAAGATCCTGCCCGATTTCAATCATATCCAGGAAACCCTGGACCGCATCCGGAACTACACCCAGTCCGCAGAAGGTACCATTGCCGGTTCTCTCCACCTCGGTGTGTCGGTGAACTATGCTCGCTACCGTCTTCCCGCTGTATTAAAGCACTACATGGAGAAGTACCCGGCGGTGGATGTCGATGTCCGCACCGACCAGTCGACGAATCTCTACCGAAAGCTATCGAACAACGAGCTGAACATCGCCATCGTCCGCGGTGAGTTCCGCTGGGATGAAGGCGCATATCTCCTTTCTGAAGAACCGGTCTGCCTCGTGGTGTCCCGTGAAAATGCGCACACACCGCTCAACGAGCTCCCGAGCATTCAGCGCCACTCCGACCCCGCTTTTGAAGAGAGTGCCCGCCTCTGGCGCGTCGAACAGCACATCGAGAAGTCCCACTCGAGTCTCCACATCAACGACATCTCCACCTGCCTCGCGATGGTGAAAAGCGGCATCGGCTGGGCCATCCTCCCAGAGATCTGCCTCGACGGCTTCGACGGCGTCCGCACACCCCTCGTCCTGCAGGACGGCACCCGCATCACCCGGAAGACCTACGTCCTCTATAAACACGACTACTACGAGCTCCCGCAGGTGAAGCTCTTCATCGATGAAATACGGAAGGACGCCGAGCAGCATTTCTCTCCTATGCCATAATTCCATTGCGAAATGAAGCGTGATATACCGAAGGAAAAGAGACGGAAACATTGACCAAGCGATGTGAAATGGAGCTGTCTCAGCAGGGGGCAGAGAAAACAAAAATATTTTCTGAAGGCGAAAACCAGACCACGAGTGATCCGGATATGCCGCTTCGCGTCATAGGCTATGATGGCGCGGAGTATCGGGCACAGCTGTTGAATAAACAGGCGGTACATTATCCAGTCGTGACGCTGGTGCTTTACTTCGGACATAAACAGAGGTGGAGCGGACCGTTAAAGCTGAAGGATAGACTGGATATCCCGAAAGAACTCGATAAGTATGTGAATGATTACAAAATTCATGTATTTGAGATTGCGTTTATGGATCAGAAGGAGGTAGACTTATTTCAGAGTGATTTCCGGGTCGTGGCGGACTATTTCGTGCAGAAGCAGGAGAATGGAGATTACGAGCCGAAACCACAGGACTTGAAGCACGTGTAGGAAACGCTACAGCTGCTCAGTATCATGACAAACGACCATCGGTTTGAAGATGTTTATAATGAAGCATCAGATGCTCAGAAGGGAGAGATGCGAAATATGTGTGAGATTCTGGATAAGATTGAAAACAGAGGAATAGCCAAAGGAAATGCGGAAGGAAAGGAACAGATGGCGGATCTCATGAAAATCCTGCTTACTGAGAATCGCATCGAGGATGCGAAGCGTGCAGCGGAGGATCCGGCATATTGCGATGAACTGATGAAGCAGTATGGAATCGGTTGATAATTCCAAATGTCACATTGAATGAAAGAGCCCGGCATCTGCCGGGCTCTTTATGTCATCAGATTCTCTTATTTCGAAACCACCGGAATCGCTTCTGCGTTGTTCTCTACGTAGAACGGTGCCTTCTTTACAGTGATGTGGATGCGGAAACCGTTGATCTCGTCCTGCAGAAAGATGAGCTTGATCGTCTTGCCATCCTCGTCATAACGCGCGTGCTCATAATCCATCGCATAGCCGAGCCTCTCGAGGTAACGGATTGCCTCCGGCATATCGTCGACGAAGAAGCCGAGGTGCCCCATCGAGCCTTTGCCCATCTTCTTCATAAGCTCCATCTTATTATCCTCGGTGAAATAGGACGCCGGAATCTCACGATAATTCTGGTAGCCCATCACCTCGGTGAAAAAGCGCTTCATCTTCTCGCCCTCCTCAGGGCTCTGCGCGTTGATACCAACATGTCCAAACTCAAATTTAACCGCCATGGTTCATCCTCCTGTATGCCGTCTGATCGTGCGCTTCACTCTCGTCGCGCACCTTCCTTACTTTCGGGCAATGCCTACGCCCTCTTCTGATATCTCCATCCTATCATCCTGCACAGCCGAAAGGAAATGACCTTTTCTCCGCATGCTTCATTCCGAAATGGAATCATATTGGTACGTCTCGTTTTGCTTCCTCGAAAAAGGAAACAGCCGAGGCAGATGCCTCGGCTGACTTCAAATTCATTTCTATTTCGTCTGTTCGTTACGCTTCGTGTATGCCATTCTGTTTCCTCCGCATATCACGCTTCGTTCGTGTGTCTCTTTTTCTTCTTGTAGGTTACGCCCCATGCGGCGAGGAGTACGACCGCTCCGCCGAATACAGCGCCATAGGTACGCATGCTGCTTTCATCACCGGTCTTCGCTCTGCGGGATGCGCCGAGGACTCTGCCAACCGGCGTATCTGCAAGCTTGTCTCGTACCGCACCGAGAACTCGTCCCACTTCACCTTCCGGCTCTACGGTCGGCTTTCCGGTCGGGCCGTTCGGATCTGTGCTCGGATCACCCTTTGGACCACCACCGCCGGAGGATCCGCCACCGCCGCTGCTCTTCCGGTAGCTGTTCTTAAACTCTACGATGCTCACTTCCGCACCGTTCTTCGTGATGGTCTTCTGGGCTTCGAGCTTGTCCTCTGCGTTCCGGATGACATTTACAGTCATCGTGTAGACGGAATCATCATAGGTCCAGCGGGCGTTGCTGCCAGCCTTCTCGGTAAAGGTATATACATACGGACCGCCCACGGTCGTGTAGCTGATCTCGCCGAACTCGATCTCACCTGCGCCCGCCGTTACGGTCTTCGGCGTGCCTGCTGCAGTGCCTTCCGGCATCGGCGCGTCGGCACTCGGCGTCATCACGAACTCGAACTTCTCGTCACTCGTGATGCTGTTGCCGTACTGGTCGGTGATGACCTTGCGTACCGGCGGATCCAGCTTCGCGGTCGACAGTTTCCAGGTCTTCGGCATCGCCTTCACTTCATACTCATAACCACCCTCGACGGCCTCCGGCATGATCACCAGGAACGGGCTGAAGCTGTGCCATGCGACATGCACGGTCTTCTGCTTCACGAGGTACAGTCCGATCTCGAGATTGCCGACCGTCTCGCCCGATATGATGTCATCCTTCCGTGCAGCGATGCTGTGATCCTCCGCGTATTTCGCGAGCGTCTTCGGCAGCTCCGCCGAGTTCAGGCTCTCGCGATCGATCGTCACGCCACTGCCTGCGAAGTCCTTCGCCAGGGTGAACTCTGTAACGGAGCTTCCATCGACCACACCACCGACACGGTACAGCGTATAGGTCCCGGCTTCGTCTTTGTCGACCGCTGCGCCCTTATGATCCTGGTCACCCGGCGTAATCGTGATGCTTCCGAGCTTCGTCTGGCTATAGCTCTCGACAGACGCAAAGGCTGTAACTGTCTGCATCGCGAGAAGTGCCACTGTCGTGATTCCCATCAGCCATTTTTTAATTCGTCTTGTTTTCATCATCTGCTTCACCCGATTCCTTACTCCTGTGCTCATCCTTCTTCTTCGACGGCATCAGCAACGCGATCAAAAACAGCACCGCGACGCCCATCACCGCAAACGGGATGTACTTCTGAATCTTCTCCTGTGTCGTGAGCTCTCGCTCGACGTGAACGACCGGAATGCTCTTTACTTCTTCCTCCGGCAGGTTCTCGATCCGGTGGCCCCTCACCAGAAGCCGGTGAGTATTGATACCATACGGCGTACACGTCATCAGTGTAACATAATCCTGTCCATCCTCTACCTCCAGCGCCTCCAGCTCTGTCGGCAGCACCGTCAGAATCTGGTCCACCTGATACGTCATCTTCCGGTCCAGCACGTTGAGGATGAAAATGTCTCCCTCGCCCAGCTCCGGCAGATCCGTAAACAGCTTCGCACTCGGCAGTCCCCGATGCGCACTCAGCACCACATGTGTACCCTCGCCGCCGACCGGAAGACTGGATCCCTCCAGATGTCCCACCGCCTCGTTCAGCACCGCACCGGATGTGCCATGATAGAACGGCAGCTTCACGCTGATTTTCGGGATCTCCAGGTAACCCATCATCCCCGATCCATCCACGTTCAATGCTGTCTCATAGCCTTCCGTCCGATTGTCTTCCGAAAACGGGTTAGGATTCTGCCTTAGTCTTTCGTTATACTCCTCTGCGACTTCGAAATACTGACTGAAGTCCTCAGGGGTGATCTCCTTCACCGTATCATCATAGTTTACGACCACGCGCGATGCATGCTTCGCGTTCACGTACTCACTGACGTACGGATAAAGAACGATACCTAATCCAGCCAGAAACAGCAGAATGATCAGTATAGTCGCGATAATTCGTTTTTTCATTCCAACCTCCGGCTTTCAGCTTCGGGAAATGTTTCACGTCCCGGAGAGTCCCAGGAACCGGGACCTGGTTCCTGAGCTACTCCCGGATGTCAAGCACCCGGTATCATACATTTGAGAGATATGATCGTCGTTCGAAAGATTACTTGCACCTGATTATGCTCTCTTCTTGATGATGAGGGTAATCGCTGCACCAGCCATCACGATCAGGCCAACCACTGCGAATGCTACCGTACCCATACCACCGGTGGAAGGAAGCTGAATACCTGCCACATTCTGAACATTTGCCTTATTTACACCGGCTTCTCCAGCCTCTACCGTAAGTGCCATTCTTTCAGTCAGCTTGTTATAACCTTTAGGTGCCTTATCCTCCTGCAGATAATATGTTTTACCTGCTGCAAGACCTTCAATGGTAGCAGAATGTTTATTCACAGAACCACCTGCATAAATCTTCGTCTCTTTTTCAGCACCCGTAAGAACTCTATAAGTATTAGTTCCGTCGCCCTTTAAAGAAACCGGAATCTGGTTTCCGCCAGTCTCCGCATCCCAAAGTGTAAACTCTGCATCACCAGCATTCTCAGGAATAAACTGATCAGCGCCATCTACCTTCTTAAGTACGAAATCGTAAGCCTTTACCTCAACCTGCGATTCAATGCTCGTATAATGTGCATACTCAAGATGAGCGGTGTTTGTCTCTGCTATATTTGTCACAGCCTTATTGTTAAGTACTGCCTGATAGGTCAAAGTAACTGTCTGGCCCTTATTCGCAGCTACAGCAGCTCCCGGAATAAGGATTTCAATTCTATTATTGTCTTGTGAAACTGTAACAGCATTCTCCCCAGTAAGTTCAGTAGTACCAACCTTTGCTGTTACATCAATAAGTTCGTCAGCGTCTTCACCATCAAACGGAGTAAGTCCTTCTGACATAATATCAACAACCTTAATTTCCTCTTTTGCTGCATAAGCGGGAATGTTTACATTAACAGCATAGGTAATTATTTCTCCATAACTAGCCGTTTCCTTATCTTCAGTTTTCTCTAATGAAGGATAGTCATTCTTTTCATTAATAGTAACACCCTTCTCACCAGTTGTCTGTACAGCGAGTACAGTACCTAATGAAGACTTGATAAGATAATAACCATCTGAAAGCTCATCTGCTACAGCCTTCACGGTTGAGGTTTCTCCTTCTGTCACCTTCGCCTGATTAAAAGTGCCCGTCGCAATCGCTTTATTTAGAATCTTATCATCATCAAACTTTTTGATAATATCTGCAGCGGATATGGAAGTACCCGTAGCTTCAACAATCCATCTCGAACCATCCGCAGACTTTGTAACTGTGAAAAGACCTGTCTTTCGAATCTGATCGGCGAGCTCTTCACTTTCTACATAATATGATACACTCTGAATATTGTTATCAGCATCATACAGGATGTCGGCTTTTAAAATCTGGTAGTACGTATAACTCGTGTTATCTGTGGTTCCTTCTGCTGCTGTACTATTAATGGTAATGCTTGCAGCCATCGAGGTGAACGACATTGATGCAACAAGTGCGCTTGCAGCTAATGCTGCAAAAATCTTCTTAAACTTTTTCATTATCTCTCCCTTTCTGTCTTCTTCGGACATGGTGTGGTGTTCGTTCTTCTGTTTAAACCACAGATGGTTCTCTTTCTTTTGATTCTCTCCTCCGGTCTCTGCCGGAGGAGAGATAAATTCATGTTCCTTCACGTTCTTCCTGGCGCTTCAGTTCTCCAGTGTAGAGGTTTCAATGTTAATGCAAACATCCTTTCTCCCTGCGTTTCACAAGGATGAGATATCCTAAAGCGATCAGCATGAGTGCCATACCGCTCATCGTCGTCATCAGTGTGCCCATGCCGCCGGTCTCCGGAAGCTGGATGCCCGCTGCATTGTAGATGGTGATGGTCTTACCGTCTTCACCAAATGCAACAATTCCATCTATGTTATTTTGGGTTGTTTCTTGCAGCTTTCCATCAGTAATGGTGAATCCGATCTTCTGCGTCAGAAGATTGTATCCTGCCGGTGCTGTGATCTCGGTAAGCTCGTAAGAACCATCCGGAAGGTGTGTTAATGTGGTGCCCGCGCTGGTAACCTTAAACTGTCCCTTTTCATCGGTGATTTCACCAAAGTTTGCAAGCTTTGTTCCATCCTTCTTAATTTCGAACTTTGCCTCGATAGATTTGCTAGCGTCGTTGGCGTCCTTCTTAAAGAAAGTAATCTGCATAGCAGCATTTTTAATCTTCTTATCACTGATCGCGGAACCGTCCGCCACCTTAGAAATGCTGGACGTTACCTCTGTACCGGTCACAACGATGCTTATCTTGTAGATCGTACGGTTATCAAGAACGTATCCGCTCGGTGCCTGGATTTCCTTCATATAGTACATAGCCCCGGTTTTCGTATCGTACGGAAGCTCTGTGAAGGTAACCTTTCCATCCTTATCCGATGTTGCGGTCTTGTAAGCTGTCGTTTCGGTTACATCGGTATACAGTGCAAATTGCGCACCCTCAAGTCCTGTGTTCGGATGATCTGCATCCACCTTCGTGAATTCTACATTCACCGATGGCGAATGATATTTATTTACGAAGGTCACTTTGTTGTCGTAATATTGATATGTTCCATTCTCCTTCTTTGTCTGTAATGAGATTTCTCCAGATGTCGTACCGGTCGTCCATGATGTCGTTTCTGTTATGTCGCCAATCGCGTAATCTGTACCGGTATACGGTGTCGTGCTGCTTCCACCGTCTGTTTCTGAAGTAATATTCTCGATTACCTTATAGGTCTTTGTAGGATCCAGATCCTTGAATGTATAGGACTTTGAACCAGCTGTTCCTGTGAATGAAGAGTACTTAATATCCTTATAAAGGATCTCATACTCCGTCTCGTTCTCTCCCTTCTGCAGGAGCGTGAAGGTCGCATCCTCAAACTTGTCTGCATCGTTTGCATCTGGTGCGGTATTCGAATCCTGGTCATTGACCTTAAACTTCTTCACAATGGTCAGTGACTTCGGATTGTTCTGAGCATTATTCGTTACTTTTACATCTACGTAACCTGCTGAAGGAACCTTAACTTCGCCCTTGATTTCTATCTTATTCGAGTTATATGCCGTATAACTCACTTCGTAAATTCTTCCATATTCCGGCTCCGTCACCTCAATCCGAGTACCTTCCGCTATTCCGGCAAAGTTCGCTGTATCTTTCCCGTGAATCGTGAATTTACCATTTTCATCTGTGTGATAAGTCTTCGAACCCGTGCTGGTCAGTGTGTACTCCTGACGTGCTGCGACCGCAAAATCTGATGCACCTTTCGCCTTCATTCGAAGCTGTAATGTGTAGTTTTCCTTTGCTGCCTGTGTATCATTCAGGCCTTCAACCAATTTCTGAATGTTTACACTGCCATCCGGAATCGGAGGGATGTTCACCTTGATCTTCAGGTTCGATGCACCCTTACCACGTTCCATGTAGAAGAACTGAATCTTATGATCGGAACCATCTGCAAATGTTTTTGTTCCCTCCTTCCAGCTTGTTTTATCAAGCTTTCCAGCCGCAGAATACTGATCATAAATATTAGTTTCTTTCCAGACAACCTTCGTATTTGTTGCATGGTCCGTAAATCCGACCGTTCCGTCTGCGAAATTGATAAATCCACTCTGTGCATCATGGATACCACCGAGATCCAGCACGAGAACGCCATCGATGTATACCACCATGTCGTCATCACCGGTGAATTCGAAAATCATGTCTTCATTGTTCACCTGACCACCTACTGGCTGATAGAACTTTGCCCAACCATACATACCGAAAAGGAAGTTTTCAGTTTCTTTAAATCCATATAATGCTTCGTAATATCTCGGATCCGATGCATCCAGAACCGTACCCTCGTCATCATATTGATTGTAATTCCTTACATTTCCTGTTTCCAGGCGATTATAAGGCATGAAATTTCCACGCTTAAACCAGTAGTCTGATTGATTAGAAGGTGTACCCAGCTGATTATAAACGGTGAACTTACTTGTTGTTTTTCCACTGTCATCTATTAATGTTGCGAAGTTCTCCGCACTGTTGTAATAGAAATATCCGGTCTCATCATATACGGACTTTATGAACAGATGATTTACTTCTGTCTTGTCTGTTGCCGGGAACCACTGGCTAATAGATGCATTATTATTTCTCGTCAGTGTCGGATAGTCGTCACTTCCTGTAACCCTGGAATATAGCCCTTGCGTAATCGAACCACTATTCTCACCATAGGTTCCACCACCGATACCTGCCGCATTCTTATAGTCCTTCATATAAAGGTGGAAGCCCTTAGTCTTATTATCCACTGTCTCTACAGTAGTAAGTGATCTTCCATTACTATAAACTACATAAATCGTATCGTTATTTGCGATGTATCCACTATCTACATGCTTATCTTCGCTTCCCTCCACCTTTGTTGTAATTGTATACTGCCACTTAGTCTGTTTATCCTGCGTGACTTTCTTCAGCTTGTTATCAATCCGTGTGCTATTTTTGAACGATGTACCCTTCCGTGCCAATTTGACTTCTTTAAAAGTCATTTGCTGAGCATAATCCGCTGCATACTTACTGAAATCAAATTCTGTAATATTGGTGTCGCTATCCGTTATATTATTTAATTTCCAATGATTATTCGTGTAGACCTCTCCACCATTTGTATCCACAAACTTAACTGTTGCGCTCTCGTTATTCTTTCCAAATGTAATGGTGAAGCCAGAGAAGCTGTTTACGGTGAAGGTACTTTCAACTGCAACGGCTTCTTCCGGGAGAATCTTCTTCGATTCTGCTGCGGTTTCTGCGATGGCTGCGGTTTTTTCGTCCGCGTTTTCACTATCTACGGTCTGGAGCTCGGTGACCTTACCGTCTCCGTCGACCGGCTTGATCGTTCCGTGGTCGGATGTAGCGTCCTCGCGATATTCTGCGACGGTGTCGACATTGACCGCGTCCGTGCTCTTCTCGTCGAGGTGGCGGATTGCCATGGTGCTGATGTCCGCATCCTCCGGGAGGGCTTCCTTATAAACCTTGATTCTTACCTTGACTGCGCTGGAAGGTTCGACTTCCTCGCCGGCTGCGTTTACGAAGCGGATGTCCAGGGACTGGGAGTTCTCATAGACGCCGTCGGCCTTGAGGGCTTCGACCTGCTTCTCGTTGAGGGTATCCTCGTTCACTGCCAGGCTGCCATCCTCGGCTTCTTCCGGCTTAGCGAGTTCCTTGAGTTCGAGCTTGACGCTCTCGGTAAATGCGTTATCCTCTGCGAATACATTGACTTCGTAACGATCGGTGATCTCTGCAGACCAGAAGGACTTCGAGAGTTCATCGAGGGTGTACTGGAGGACACGTGCGCTGGCTACGGAGCCATCCACGAGGTCGGCGGCTCTTGTCTCCTTCAGGAGGGCCTTCCGCTCGTTCTCGAGCGCGATGTCCATATCGGTCTTCACGGCTGCGGTGGTTTCGATCGCTGCCGCTGCCGTGGTTTCCTCAGTATTCGGGGCTTCGATTCCGGTACCTGCTGCCGGAGTCTCTTCCGGATTCGGAGTCTCGATTCCGGTACCCGCTGCCGGAGTTTCTTCAGTCTTCGGAGCTTCGTTCTCGGTGCCCGCTGCCGGGGTTCCTTCGGTCTTCGGGTTTTCGTTCTCGGTGCCTGCTGCCGGATTTTCCTCTGACTTCGGAGCTTCGTTCTCAGTGCCTGCTGCCGGAGTCTCTTCCAGCTTCGGAGCTTCGTTCTCGGTGCCTGCTGCCGGCGTTTCCTCGGTCTTCGGCGTTTCCTCTGCCTTCGGAGCTTCGTCTGCGTTTTCTGCCTTCGGCGCTTCCTCGGACTTCGGGGCTTCTACGACTGCCTCGTCGTCACTCTCCGCCGCTTCTGCGCGGATGACGCCGAGTCTGCGCTCGATCTTTATCATCGTTGCATTCGCATTCTCTGCGATGGTCTCGATGACTTCCTTTACGGTGTCAACGATGCCTGTATTTTCTGCTGCCGCTGCGGTCTTCTCTGCCGCCGGCTGCTCGGTGTTTTCTGTGGATGTCTGTCCTTCCGCCGGGAGCCCGGTCTCAGCATTGGCCCCGTCCTCGGACGGCTGTGCTGCTGCGCTGGTCTCCGCTGCTGCGGAAGTCTCGGTCTCGCCATTCTCGGCTGTCGCACCGGTCTCCGGAAGGATTACGATGGACTCGCCTGCAGTTCCGCTCGCCTCTGTGCTCGGCTCGATCGCGGTCTCAGTGGACGGCTGCATTGCGGCTTCTTCAGAAGGCTGCGCTGCGGCTTCACTGGACGGCTCGGTCACGGCTGCGCCAGTCTCCGGTGCCGGGGTCTCGAGGGTCTCGTCGATACCGCTCACATCGAGGGTGCTCATCACGCCCTTGATGACGCTCTCGGCCTTCGCGACCTTGATGCCCTTCTCGAGGGACTCGCCGTTCAGCTCGAGGTTAAAGGTGCGTCCGGCATCTGCGTGATTTATAAATAAGAAGGTAAGCTTCTCGTCACCGCTCAGCTCGTAGGTGCTCGGATCCGCGGATACGATCTCCTTCTCGCTTGCGTTCATCAGCTGATTCGAGAACTGATCGTAGAAGCCTGCGAAGAGGGAATCCGGCTGATAGAGCAGGATTTCCTTTCCTTCGTCCTTCGACGGATCGAAGAACTCGACCTTCGTGCTGGAGCGCTCGATCTCACTCGCGGTCGCCGGCATGAGATTGCCAGCAGCCTCGGCCTGCTTCTGATCCATCTGGATCAGGGCGACGATCTCGACCCCCGCATCCTCGAGTGCCTGCAGCTCTCCATCTGAGAAAAGCGCCAGCTCGTAGAGCGGATTCGAACCATCGGTCAGGGCGCGGTACGCCGCCTGGGTCTTCGCATCCTTGCTGACCGCGATATACGTGTCGTCGTAAACATTGGCCTCTGCAAGCGCAGCGCGGGCAGCCTCCATCAGGCTGCCGCCGTTCAGGTTGAGGGTGACCTTCTTTCCGTCCACCTTCACCCCGCCGACCTCGACGCGGTTATCTGCAAAAGCGATTCCCTGTACGTTTGACAGGCACATGCTGACTGTAAGTAAGCCAACAAGACCTCTCTTGGCTAAGTCTTTCATTCTTCTTGTCTGTCTTTTCATTGCTTCCTCCGAACCACGCGCGTTGCGTTATGCTTCTAAACTGTATCCAGCAACATTTATCTGAACTACCAACGTTCTGGTGACGTCCTCATGCTTATATTCAGGAGTCATCTCAGGCTCGATGTAAGTATCTCGTTGGCGATGATTATATTGTATAACAAAAGACAGGCCTTCGTGAGAATCTCGACACAAGATGTAGAAATCACGACACAAGATGTAAAAAATCGAAATTTGGTTATGGCTGGCATGTTCAGTCATAAAAAAATCCCGGCACGGTGTTTAACCATGCTGGGATTTTAATAATATAAGGGTGAACGGAGGGGGGCGCTGAGGTCAGTCCATATGCTCCAGAGTTTCTGCAGAGGCAGCATCCGGAGTCTTTCGATCTCTCGGCGACAGCATACTGCAACGTTCCTCGATCAGTGCACAGATCTCTTCTTTCATGTGTTCCGGGAGGAAGGATGCAGCGCACAGCTCCAAAAATTTCGGTTTCATGCGCAGGAGCCGGGCAATCATTTTCTCTGCGGCTTTTTCGGGGATTCCGCAGGCAGCTGCGAAGACCAGGAAATCTTTTCGACGAAGGTTCCGCTTCTTCCCATTCATCGTCAGCGCAAACTGCTCCTTATCTTCCGGCATGATGACATTGACAGGAAGAAGATCATACGCCTGCGACAGATGGTAGTCCTCGCTCCCCGCCTCGCTTTCAATCAGCGAAAAGTTCTTAAGATGCATGTCCGAATTTCCGACGATAAACGAGAATACCAGTCGTATAAAGAGTTCACTCATGTCCAGACCGCGCTGCGTGGAGTAGCGTTCGATCACCTTCGCACAGCGCTCATAGGAGCCTCGGTACTTGTCCTGCGTTAGTCGGAGATCCAGCTGGCAGAAATCTTCCATCGCGATCTTACGGATTTTCGCCCTGTCGATGATACGGTCGATGCGCTTCGTGATATATGCAAACTGCCCGTTTGCTCTGATCAGGGCATGTGGCACCGTCGCGATGCGGGCTGCATCTGCCATGCACATGACGAGCTGCTCCGCTTCGGGCAATGCTTCAAACTCCTGGACCTGTGGCTTCAGAATGTACCCATTCGGATAGTTGACCAGTGTCAGCCTCGGCTGCTTTTCATCTGAAAAGAGATGCAGGGACAGTTTCTTCTGCACACCAGTGACCGTGTATCCGTTTTCGGTATTTTCCTTTGTGATCTGCCGGAGTGTTTCTTCATCGAGCCGGATTTCCGGCAGCGTACGTGTGCCGAAAAAACGTCTGATACAGGCCGTATGCCATCCATTCTGATCTTTTTCACGAAGCGGTTTCCCGCAGCATAAACAGTTCATACTCTGGCCTCCATGATCGATACATTTCCAATCGGGTCCTTGCACGCTTTCAGCAGCAGGCCGAAACGATCCGTCGGGAGGAGCTTCCAGTTCCGGCTGATGACATTGAGCAGCCATCCTTCCGGTATCAGGCCGTCAAAAAAGGAGAACAGCGTGCTGGATCTGTAGGGCTCTTCGCGCAGCGGAAGGGTCAGGGAAACCGCCGTGGCGTCAGCGCGCAGCATATACGCGCGGTCATACGAAAAGGTATATCCGCTGTCTGTCTCACTTAAGACGCCGGCATAGGTATCCCGCACGTATACATATGCTTTTCTGAATGTCTCCTCCATCAGGCTTCATCCTTTCTTCCGGGTACGGCTTCCATATCGAACATCGCGAGGGCGACATTCACCTTATCCATGCGGACCGTTTCCTTCCCCTGCTCCAGATCACGCACGAAGCGTAAGCCCAGCCCGGAGCGAATCGCGAACTCCTCCTGCGTAAGCCCTGCCGCACGCCGACTCTTCTTCACAAATTCTGCTATTTTATTCATGTGTGTTTACCTATGCTCTCCCTGATGAAGTTATGCAGACACGTGATAGTCCGCATTCTGCACGCCGTGTTAAAATCATTTTATACCTTTAAGGGTATAATGTCGATAGTTGACGGTGCATTTATACCTTATAGGGTATAAAGCATGAAATGCGGATGCGTTTTATACCCTATAAGGTATAAAGAGTCAATAAAAAGAGACGCCCGGCAAAGGCGTCTCTTTTTTGTTACTGTCCGGTCCAGGCGCCGGTCTGGTCGACGTGGTAACCGTCCGGTGTGATGGTGTTCCGGAGGAGGGCACCCATGGTGCCGCTGCCTTCGTCCTTCGAGAAGTAGTACCACTTTCCGTCGATCTGCTGCCAGCCGATGAGCATCATGCCGCGGGTGCCGTCCGAGGCAGGATTCAGGTAGTAGATGTTTCCATCGGCATCGGTCACCCAGCCGGTCAGCATCCTGCCGTCCGGTCCGAACTTGAACCAGCCGTAGCGCTTCTGGCGTCTGCGCTCGTCGGCGTACGGATTATAGATACATACCCAGCGATTCGTCATCGGGCTGGTGCCGGTCTGGTAGCTCCAGCTGCCATCCGCATTCTGGATCCAGCGTCCGCCGGTTTCCACCCAGGTCGGGAGGCCGGACGCATAGAGCTCGGAGGCCCGGTCCGCCGCGGTCTTTCGGCTGGAGGATCCAGAGCCACCGCTATGACTGCCGCTTCCCTGGCTGCCACCGCTGACATGGACCGTGATCTCATCCTTCAGCATCAGCTTCGGGCTGTAGACCTCGATCGTACAGCTGCCGTTTCCGACGGCGGTCACCGTACCATTCTCGTCCACGGTCGCCACGCGACTGTCGGAGCTCCGGTAGCGAAGATCCGTACACAGCGCGCCCCACGGTGCACACTTAACCTGCAGCGTCTGCTGCGCCTTCGCCGTGAGGTTCAGGCTTTCCGCGCCGTCCTCGATCTCGAGCACGACCGGCTCCGCGCTGTAGAGGTCGCCGTACGCCGACGCGACACTCGCACCGTCCTGCACGGCCACGAGCTCCAGGCTGATCCGTCCGAAGCCGTCCCAGTCCTCCGTCTCCGGTGTGAAGCGAAGTGTATCCTCCACGGAAGCGCCGGATCCCAGTGCACCGAGGCCAATGCTTCCGACGGCACGTTGTCTCTCTGCACCATCGAGTACATAGGCCACGACTTCGCCCGCTGACGACGCCGCGTTGCCGATGTTTTCGATTTCAAATGGGATGATCCCCTCCTTTCCGTCAAATGTCAGCTCGCCCATGTCGAGGCGCAGCCGCGCTTCCGACTTCAGCTCGATCTCTGCCGTCGTCTCGGAAGCCGTCGCGGTGTCCTTCTCGACGACGCTCAGCAGAATCGATTTTCCGTCGAGGTCCCCGGTCGGCACCGTCCATGGAATCTGCACGGTAGTTTCCTCGTTCGTATCGAGGAGACGGTCGACCTCGCCGCTGTACAGCAGCGTTCTCACGCCGTTTTCCATCAGATATGCCTCGATCGAGAAGCCCTTCGCCTCCAGCAGTCCGGCATTCCGTACATCGAAGCGGATCGTCGAGGTCTCACCGGCGATCATGCTGCTGTCCATATCGATGGACAGCGGGTCGATCTCCAGCGATCCTCCGCGCGCGAAGTCGATCGCCGCGAGGGCGTTCTGACTGAACTGAATCTTCCCGTCCTCGTCGATCCACTGCTCATAGTAATCTGACAGGAGTCGGATGCTGCCATCCGTCGCCATCGTGAGCGTGAAATCATCGATGACCTTTCCGGCATTCGGGTGCGAGGAACCCTTGATCAGCTTATCAAGATTCGTGATGCGGACCGCATCGGTGAAGCCCCATGCGCTGTTGGAGTGATGGCCGTTGCCTTCACTTCCATCTGGGCCGATGTCTGCGCCGCCATTCGTACCAGTGCCTGCATTGCCGCCTTCACCACCGGTCGTGCCGGTGCCTGCATTGCCGCCTTCACCGCCGATCGTGCCGGTGCCTGCATTGCTGCCTTCACCGCCTGTCATGCCGGTGGATGTACCGCCAGACGCACCGGTCGTACCACTGCCGGTGCTTCCGCTCGTATCCTTCGCCATCCGGTAGCGTCGACCATAGAGCTCAACCGTCGCCTTCTCGATCTCCGATCCGAAATCCGTATAGAATACATACAGATCGCGGCCATCCCCGGTGATCGTGTAATCATCGATGGAGCTGCTGTGGTCCTCGTCTTCCTTGATGCGGGTCTCTACCGTTCGGAAATCGCCCTGGGCGATCGACTCATAGTAGCTGCCAATATATCCAGATTTAGGGCTATTGTCATCTACGTCCTCCGGAAGTCCAAGCTCCGCTGCCGATTTCTTATACCAGTCGTAATCCGGCGTTCCGCCCTGCACATAGTAGGCACCCGCCGCATCCTTATAAGCGCCACCGATCTCTGCGTTATGGAGCAGCGCCTCGATCAGTCCGCTGACATCGAGGAGTTCGAGCAGCTCGCCGTCCTCGGTCCAGCTCAGCACGAGATGTCCATTCACCTTCGTGAGCTTCGGCACCGCCTGAGCCTTATCATCGCTGCCGATCCGGATCGGATAGTAATTCCGGGAATGCGTCACATCGCCGAGTCCGAGATACAGCTTCCGGTCACCGGTCGTGAGGTCCCCATCCTGATCGAGCGTGTACGCCGTCACGAGGTAGTCAGTACCCTCGATCTGGATGCCCTCGGTCTGGTAATCCGTCACGAGCGGATCGATCTTCTTGCCGTCCCGAATCACTACATATTCGTTCTCCACCTTGACCGGGTCAATGCTTACATCCAGCGTCGCCCGTACAGCCGTGGAATAACCCTTACGGAGGTCCGTCAGCTCGTCCAGCTTCGTGAGCGTCGAGATATCCCGTGCGACGTAGGTGCAGTATACCTTACCGCCTGCGGTGCAGAGCGACGGTGCCTGAAGATAGAACTCATCAAGCTTCGATGGGGAAATCTGGAATTCACTGCCCAGCTGACCACTCGTTACATCATATACTCTTCCGCTGATCTTGAAGGCATTGAACTTCTTTCTGTACGCATCCATCGTCTCTTCGTCATTTGCGCCCTCGATCTTCTTCGACGCATCCATCCAGGCGATGACAACCTTGTTTCCAACAAGCGTCAGCGCCGGCATGGAGTCATAGCTTCCATCCTCGTCCAGGGTCACCGGCACGCTCCAGCTGTCGCCCGCCTGATTGCTGATGGTGTAGTAGAGGCGGGAGGTATCGCCGTTATCTGAAGCTGCGATGAAAACTGCAAACGCACGTCCATCCGGAAGCTCGACCATTTCCGGACGCGTCCGTTCCGCCGCATGTTCCAGGAGTATCTGCATCCTTACCGGCACCGGCTGTGCATTGACGCCACCGGTTCCGCGGAAGCTGCTCATATCCGACGAGCCCATGTCGTAGCGTTGGAAGGAAATTTCATCCTCGCCCAGGCCGGCATACGCCTCCTCGTAAGCATCGTTCAGTGAAAATGCAGCGGCCACGTCATCCTCTTCTGCCGCCTCGTCCAGTATCGCACGGAGCGGGAACGTGCCTGCCGTCGATGCTTCGTCATCTCCTTCAGCATTCAGCGCAAACGCGTGATCATCCGTGTCGTCTGCTGAAGCCGCGTTCAACGGCAACGTATCTTCAAACTCCTTCGTAATAGCGTTGTTGAAGAACTCCACCTTCGTCTTTCCGGCATAATTGCCCCAACCCTGCTCGATCTTTGCGATATTGAAATTCACTTTGAGGAGGACGAGGTCGAAGCCGAGGCCGCCGGCCGCGTTCAGGATGATGCCATACGGATCGCCGGAGACATTGTCCTTCACCAGCTGCAGCTTCATCTGTATACTGATATAGCCGCGCGCACTCAATACGCCGCACAGACCGGCGCCCACCTGCACCTTCGCCTTCACGACAGAATCCAGCTCGATCAGGAAATCACTTCCCGAGAAGATGTTCTGTACATTTCCGCTGTAGGCGTTAAAATCGCCTTCGCTAAACGCTGCCTTCCCGGCCGCACAGACGCCGCCCATCGTGAGATCGACCTCGACACCACCAGACAGATTCAGGAAGCATGGCACATACCCGACCATCGTATAGAAGGTTTTCGATGCATCCACGGCACCGCCGACGGTGACGGCGGTCGTCGCGAGTACATACTCGTTCTGCACCGGATCCAGCAGGAATTCGAAGCTCAGGTTGAAGATCGCACGCACATCGATGTACCCCTGTGCCTTCGTCATACTCGCCCGTTCGTTCGACGCTTCCGTAAGCTTCCGCTCACGAAGCGCTTCGCTCTCTGCTTTCCTCACCTCGTAGTCATTGAGATCTCTCAGTTCCTGCTCCGAAAGCTCCCGGTCTTCCCATATCCTGCTGCGGATCTGATCTGCGCTTTCTCCGGCATTGGCTGCGTCCTTTCCGGCTGCGATGGCTTCCTTTTTCGCCGCCTGCGCTCTCTTGGCAGACGCATGATAGTTTTTCACAGCGTCTGTCTTCTGCTGATTCGTCTTCAAGGAGCCGTCCTTCAGCATCATATCGAAGTTGATGTTCAGCGAGTAACCGCTTTTATCCGGGTAGTCTAGACGAGAGAAGTTCAGGATACCACTCTGGGCGGTGCTCTTCGCCGCACCCAGAAGCGGAATGTTTACATCGCCCATCGCCCCGTCGATATCGAAGCTCTTCGGTGCGATCTTCTCGTTTTCCACATAACTCACGAGACCGGTGTCGACCGTCGGATAGATGATCGGGATCGATTGTGCTGTATCGCCCACCGTCACACTGCGCTTTTCCTTATCCACGATCTGCACTGTGATCCGGTCACCGTTGTGCAGATTCGTGAGCATCGACGGAATCTCCGCCGTGAAGATGTTCGAGCCTTCCAGCGTCGCACGGCCCTCGTAATCTGCTGTTGAACCGGTGACCGTCCGCACGGTGAATACCAGCTTCTCGATGCTCCGGCCCTTCGTATCCACGACCGCCGTCAGCTTCAGATTATCATCGAAGCAGCGCACCTGGTTCTTCCGAAGATCCGTCTTCTGACGGCTCTCCGACTTATCATAATCATAGGAAATCGACGTCACCACCGGTGCCGTGATCGGGTACTGCACCTCGAGCATGCCGGCATCCACACTATACACCTGTGTGATGCGGTCGAGCGTACCGCTGCCGAATACGTAATCCGCCACCTGTGCATCATCGATGCCGTTATCGATCAGGAGACTGACGCGGTCGCCTTCCTTCGCCCGGAGTCCGGCCAGGCTGATGATACCGCTGTCATCTGCCGTCGCCGACTGAAGCTGTACGTGGCGGCTTCCGTTCGTCACGAATTCACCGTTCGCCAGTGAAACAGCATACCCCTCTGCCGGATTCGTCTTCGCCTCCAGCGCGGTTTCACGTATGGACTTTACGCGCGTCACGACGGTTCCGCCGAGGCTGTACTCCCTGAGATCGCTCTTCTTCACCTTCTCGATGTCGAGCTTCAGGAGATTATCCGCGGTGTTGCTGCGGAGGATGAAGCTGTAGCCCTGGGTCTGATAGGTCCTGCCCGTCATCTGATCGGTGATCACTGGACGGTATACATAATTGCTGTCGGAAGGCGTACCGGTCACCAGTACCCGGACGGTGCATGCGGCACCGATCGCCGGCTTCATCATCTCTGCCCAGCCGTTCTTTTCCGGATTCAGATTCAGGACATTCTTTCCCTTCAGATAGCTGCCCTCCAGCTTTTCCTGCGAAATCAGATTTTCGATACTGAGATTCTTTCTGGCTTCGTCGGAAGCGAACACGATCTCCACATGGTTATCGTTCTTCGCGAGCAGTGGACGAAACACATAGTTCTTCCCTGAACGCAGCGTATAGGATCGGGCATCCCGGATACTGTTGAAGTGTACGCCGCCGTCCTCGGAGATTTCGAAGCCGGTGACGCGGTAATTTGCATCCTCGGATGTCGCACTGAGATCCAGCGTATCACCTGCGTGGAAGATCCCGGAAGCGCCAGCCTTCGGAAGATCAGAGGAGGTAAAGCCTGCCGTCGTGCTTCCGCCGCCCGCATCCGGTGGCACCACACTGACCTTGACATCCGTGTAAGCTACGGTCGGCTTAAAGTTCAGCTTCTGGTAATAGGATGCGCTCGACAGCACACCGCTTTCCGTATAGGTTTTCTTCTGAAGGCTCTCGATCCAGTTCACGAAATACTTATCCATGACGATGGTGTCGAGATGTGCCGTCGCACGCTCCTTCACCGTCTTCACCGCATCCTTCGAAAGATCGATGGCGTCACTGTTCACACTCTTTCCAGTCATGCGGTCGAGGTAGCTGAGATAATCCTCCGGATAGCTGGCGGTGACCTTCTTATCCTTATCATCTGCAGAGATGGTGATCGTATAACCGGTGATGGTACCGAAATAGCCATCTACACCATTGACCGTGCTTTTATCCAGGGTGAAGACGATGTTCGCATCGTCTGTATCGACATTTGTAAAGATATTCCGGCTGTCGGTTTTTCCCGCTTCGATGATTTGCGCGCCGCACTCCATCTTTACCTGCATCGGCACGGTGTCGGTCGTTCCGAGGAAGCTCATCTTCTCCGGATTCGTCACACTGACCTCATACTTTTTATACATCGCCGCGACACCATAGAAGCGCATATAGCTCTTCGGCGTCTGGGTCTTCGAAGCATCCACTGCATAGACGATGGCCTCGATATTATCGGCGACGTTCTGTACCTTGATCGCTGCACCGCTCGAAAGCTCCGGGGTATCAAATTTACCATTCCTGTCCTTCTGCTCGAGGTCCTTTCCGGCACCCAGCGCATGCAGCTTGAAGCGGAGCTTATTGCCTCCGCCGTAGCTGCTGATCTGCTTCCAGTGTGGAATCAGATACTGATAGTAGAGTCCGTTGATGGTCGGGCGGCCGGCCGGCGGATTTTCGTTCGAGCTCCATACGGAGCCGGTACACCCGGTGGTCGTATGGAGGTATTCCAGCTTGCCCTCACCCTTATGGAAGTCCGTTTCTCCCTTCGGAAGCAGATAGCAGTTCTGGAGCGTGCCGAGCCCGTTCGGCTTGCTTCCGTGGCGCTGATCCTTTCCATAGGAAAAGATACCGCCGACGTTGGTGCTGGCGGAGAAGAAATACTGTCCGACCTCCAGTGCCGGCTGATAGCTTTCATCGTAGATGTCCGCTACGACATCGCCCTTTTTATACTTTACCTTGTAGGCTTTTCCACCGATCGTGATGTCGAAGGAAAGATCGTCGGAACCATTTGCGACTGCGCCGTTGGAAGCATTGGCCTCCTCGTCCTCATCTGAAAGCACAGCAACGCTGGAGAAGAGCGTCGTTTCCTCTTCCCCGTCGATGACGATCGCGTTCGCCTCCGTCGTGGTGCCGGCCTGCGCAGCCAGATAATCGCTGAGATACAGTGTGCTGTCCTTCGTGAGGGCGAGCTCCACTTCCTTTTCGGTTTCGTACGGCGCGAAGACGACGGTGCCGTAGACCTGCTCCGCGCCGCTTTCTGCGTCCTTGCCGCGAATGTTCGCAGACGCCATCGAGTATTCGGCGCCCTCGCGCTGCAGGGTCACGAGCGCCTTTCCGTCCTCGACGGTAAATTCGTCGTCTGCGAAGGAAAGCGCCGACTGCTCCGACGCCTCGTCGTCCGTGATGATGACGGAGAGGGAGGTGACCTTGTACGGCTCCATGTTTTCGGCGTCGGTGATCATCACCGAGAATGCCTCGGTGCCCTCGGCGCGGTCATCATCGCAGATGCGGAACCGGAGGTACTGCACGTCTTCGCCAAGTGCGAAGTGGATCGTCTGCTCCGCGGAATGTGGGATCGCCGCGACCTGCTCCGGCAGGATCTGGGAGAGGATCGCATCGGTCAGACTGCCGCTGACACCGCTCGAGCCCTCTTCACGCGTCGGCTCACCCGTCGCCGCCTCCTTCAGCATCGCGAGACGGCTCTTCGTCGAGCTCACCGCATCGCTCCCGGCGACCGACAGCACGGAGGCCGAGGCGACGGAGTCGAGATCGGAAGCATTGACCTCCTCGTCGTCGAAATCAGCGTCTTCGTCGAAATCGGCGGCGTTTGAATCATCGTCATCGAGATCGGCGTTTAAATCATCATCGTTGAGATCGACATCGCTGGAATCATCATCGAGATCGGCATCTTCATCTGCGGCGTTGAAATCCTGATCTGCTGATGAATTCTCATCTTTATCGTCCTCCGATGGGTCATTTTCGGCGAATGCTTCATCCTCGTCATCGTCATTCAGTTCGGACGGAGAGGCCTTCTTTACTCTTCTGGCATGTGAAGATACTTCGATATCAGCCTTTGCCATCTCGTTTGTATCTTCATCTGTATGTTCATCCTCATCTATGTCCTCGGATGCCTCGGCATCTTCGGCTTCATCTGCATGCTCGATTTTCTCGGTATCCTCGGCTTCACCTGCGTCTGCTTCTGACTGTGCTGCCTGCGCAACCCACTCGAGAACCTCCTCCGGACTCGTCTTTCCGGTCTCACCGATCAGATTACCGTCCGCATCGAAGCGGTACTCCGTGCCCTGCGGCGCACGTTCATCACTGTCGGAGATTTCGCTACCTTTGCTTGCGATCTCGCTGCCGCTCGCGATGGCATCACTGTCAACATCTGTATCCTCACTGCCACTGGACGAGCCTTGATCGTCGGTGTCCCCGACTTCGCTTTCATCGTCTGTCTCTTCTCTGCCACGGTCGGCGACCTGCTGCAGAAGCGTTTTTCCGCTCTCGAGCTCCGTGATGTCGTCGCCCAGCAGCCGATAGTCCTCGTTATAAAGTGCGGAGATGTCGAGGGTATGAACCGTCACCGACGCTTCCTGATCGAGATTGCCTTCACGGTAGATCGCGATCTCATAGCTGTCTGTGGCCTCCTTCAACGTCAGTCCGGACACGCCGAAATAGACCAGCTCCCCTTCCGTAAGCTGGTCTTCACTTAACCTCGCGCCCGCGATCACCGTCGGACTCTGCTGCGGTATCTCCGCAAGAGAGCACAGCGGCTGCAGAAGAACCATCTGCAGACCCAGAAGAATCGACGTGATGCGTTTCGCAGGCGTTCGGTGTTTCATATATGTACCTCCGTAGATATGGACAGATGCGGATGAAAAGAACTGCACACCACAGAACGGATGATGTTACAGACATGTCCGGGCGGGTGCACAGTTGGAACATTGGCCCATTTTTATGCAATATGAACAATGCTTCCAGAATCACAACTTTATTTTACAGCAAAAGTCCTCCCTATTGAGAAAAATCGACACAAGATGTAAAAATCGCTGCATAAGATGCGGACCATCTTAAGAATTTCGCAAAGAATTCTTAATGGGGTCTGACCCCATTAAATTTTTCTAAAGACGAATTCAGGGCATATATTACGCAAGATTTATTTATCTTTTATATGTAATGCCCGGTGATACTTTCATCTATCTGTTTGATTTCATCTGGTGTCCCGCAGGCAACGATTCGGCCGCCTTCCTTTCCGCCGCCCGGCCCCATGTCGATGATGTAATCAGCATTTTTAATGACATCAAGGTCATGCTCGATGACAACGACCGTCGCTCCATGATCGATCAACGTCTGAAAAACAAGCAGCAGCGTCTTCACATCCTGCGGATGCAGACCGATCGTCGGTTCATCAAAAACAAACACAGCGTCGCTCTGGCCTTTTCCCATCTCGCTGGCAAGCTTTAAGCGCTGCGCTTCACCGCCGGAAAGTCCCGGTGTTTCCTCTCCAAGGGTCAGATAGCCGAGCCCTAAGCTGTGCAGCACCTGCAGCCGCTGCTGCACGAGTTTCAGTCCGCCGAGGGCGTGCATCACCTGATCCACGCTCATATTCATGAGTTCCGGCAGAGTGTATTCCTTCCCGTCCTTTGCCTTTCTGCGGATATCAAAAGCGTCTCTGCTGTACCGGGAGCCCCGGCAGTCCGGGCATGGAATCTTCACATCGGGCAGAAACTGAACATCCAGCGAGATATCCCCTGTGCCATCACAGGTCGGGCAGCGGAGTTTCCCCGTATTATAAGAGAAATCTCCGGCCTTGAAGGCGCGGTCCTTTGCGTCTTTTGTTTTTGCGTACACCTTTCTGAGTTCGTCGTGGACATTGGCGTACGTCGCAACCGTCGAACGGACATTGATACCGATCGGCGTCGCGTCGATCAGTTTGACCTGTGTGATGCCCTCCGCTTCGATGTTTTTCACATGGCCCGGCAGATTCTGTCCGCTGATCTTTGCCTTCAGCGCCGGAATCAGGCTTTCGAGCACCATCGTCGTCTTGCCTGAACCGGAAACGCCCGTCACGACGGTAAGCCGCCCCATTGGTATCCGCACATCCAGAGGGTGCACCGTATGAATCGTCCCTGTTTCCAGATGTATACTGCCTTTCTCAAACATGGAAGCCGTCTGCAAAACCGGACGGATTCTTGCTTCATACTGATCGGAAAGGAACGGCCCGATGACAGACTGCGGATTCTTCGAAATATCTTCGATGGTTCCCTCGGAAATCACTGTCCCGCCGTCTGCTCCGGCTCCTTTTCCCATCTCGATCATCCAGTCAGCGTGCTTCAAAACCTGCGTGTCATGATCGACAATGATGACGGAATTCCCATCTGCACGCAGATCGTCCATTACACCGGTC
This sequence comes from Oribacterium sp. Sow4_G1_1, assembly GCF_052116105.1. Classification (NCBI taxonomy): domain Bacteria; kingdom Bacillati; phylum Bacillota; class Clostridia; order Lachnospirales; family Lachnospiraceae; genus Oribacterium; species Oribacterium sp. Sow4_G1_1. The sequence goes on along the minus strand of NZ_JBQKLS010000005.1, from coordinate 43,404 downwards.
AGTCCATTGAGATTGTAAGGGTGCAAACCGATCGACGGCTCATCGAGAACATAGAGAACGCCGGTCGTCCGGTTGCGGACTGCTCTCGCGAGCTGCACCCGCTGACGTTCACCCGTAGAAAGTGTGGCAGCCGCACGGTCAAGGGACAGATAGCCAAGTCCCAAATCCATCAACCGCTTAGAAACGTCCATAAAGGATTCGCAGATATTTTCCGCCATGGGACGCATCTCTTCCGGAAGAGATGCCGGTACCCCCTGCACCCAGGGAATCAGTTCCGAAAGCGTCATTGCTGTCGCCTCATCCAGGCCGATCCCCCGAAGCCGTGGCGCGCGGGCCGCATCAGAGAGCCGTGATCCATGGCAGTCCGGGCAGACGTCTTCTTCCAGATATTTTTCGAGACGCTTCATTCCCTTCTCGTCCTTGACCTTGGCAAGGGAATTCTTCACGGAATTAACTGCGCTGTAATAAGTAAAGTCCATCTCCGTGGGTTCCAGCGTGTTCGGATTGACATAGTGGATGTGATGCTTTTTCAGCTCGCCGTGGTAAACAATTTCCTTTTCCTCCGGCGTGAGGTCACGGAACGGCACGTCGGTCCGCACGCCCATCGTCCGCACGATATCCTTCATCAGCGACCACATGAGCGTTCCCCAGACGACCACTGCACCTTCGTCGATTGTCTTGGTATCATCCGTCACCAGTGCAGCCTCGTTCACGGTCTGAACGACGCCTGTTCCGCCGCAGGTCTTGCAGGCACCGGTACTGTTAAAGGCCAGCTCCTCGGCTCCGGGGCCGTAGAATTTCGCCCCACAGACAGGGCAGGTGATTTCCTGCATAGCCGCAACCGAAAGAGACGGCGGGCAGTAATGCCCGTTGGGGCAGCGATGACTCGCAATCCGGGAAAACATCAGCCGCAGGCTGTTCAGCAGCTCCGAAAGTGTCCCGAACGTACTGCGGATGCCGGGCACTCCCGGTCGTTGGCGCAGCGCAAGCGCCGCCGGTACGTACCGAACCTCCTCCACATCCGCCCGTTCCGCCTGCGTCATCCGCCGGCGCGTATAAGTGGAGAGCGATTCCAGATATCTGCGGGATCCCTCCGCATGCAGCACGCCAAGTGCAAGCGAGGATTTTCCCGAGCCGGAGACACCGGCAATCGCTACGATTTCATGCAGCGGAATATCTACATCTATATTTTTCAGGTTATGAACCTTTGCACTGCGTACCTCGATATATCTGGGCAGCATCTTTCTCTGTCTGATTTCACTGGACATAACTCTTACCTCTTCTCCGTACATTTTACCCAGCGGATATGAAAAACCCCTGTAAACCTTGTCCTTTCAAGACTTACAGGGATTCGAGTGTTTATTCGAGTTCGACATGTAACCAGTATAGCATAGAGTTGGATATTCAGGTAACGAAAATTACTCAAGTGGAGGCAGTTCTGAAAGCGCTATTCGAGTATAAGCACCATTTTTCTTATCTTCCGGATGCGGCTCAAGCCCGATAATTGTTATAGACTCTTGATCCGGTCCATATACCCAATAGATCCGCATCGCTCCACTTGTTTTATTTTCTAGATAAGACTGCCAGACACGTTCCCCGTAGCGATTCGTCAATTCCGGAATATCATGTGTCTGTAAGCCTGGATGTCTTGGATTCTCGGCCAGAAGTTTCAACGTCTTTCCTAACTTTTTATAGAGTGAAGCATCCATCTTACTGATTGTCCCCGCTCTATGCTCTTTCTGCAGTCTCGACCATAAAGCCTCCATTTCCGGTAGGCCCATTCTGATATTAAACTTCATCCCACCATACCTCAGAAATCAGAAAGGTCCACGGGATCCGATACCTGACCGAGCTTAAAGTTGCGAATTGCCTGATCCATGCCAGAAAGGGTTCTGGATGAAATCTCTTCTGGAATAGCCAGTTCGCGAGGTTCCAGCATAATGCATCCATTATCATATTCTTTGACATTGTAATACTGATATCTAGCCCCACGGAGAGTTACCCGTTTTTTGCTGTCGATATGTACATCATAATTTTTAACTGCTTCCATAATGATTACCTCCAGATGTAGTGGGATATCCCACCACCAGCATAACATTTTTCATAAGTTTGTCAATCTTGACCGATTGTCATTTTATCCGCAATACCCCGAGTCAAGGATGGTATCCTTTTTATCCGGTTGTCATTTGGTTGTCACCGAACAAAGAAAGAGGCTGAAACCCGCGAAAATCCGTGGGTTTCAGCCTCTAAGAAATTATTCGAGTTCGATGGTTCCAGGCGGTTTGCTCGTAAGATCGTAGAATACGCGGTTTACGCCCTTTACTTCGTTGATGATGCGGTTCATGCACTTCTTGAGTACTTCGAACGGGATGTTCGTCACTTCTGCGGTCATGAAATCGTCGGTTTCGACGGCACGCAGTACGACGGCATAGTCGTAGGTACGGAAGTCACCCATGACGCCGACGGAGCGGACGTTCGTGAGCGCTGCGAAGTACTGGTTGATCTGACGATCGAGACCGGCCTTCGCGATCTCCTCACGGTAGATGGCGTCGGCGTCCTGTACGATGCGCACCTTCTCCGGGGTGACCTCTCCGATGATACGTACGCCGAGACCAGGGCCCGGGAACGGCTGACGGTATACGAGATACTCCGGCAGTCCGAGCTCGAGGCCGACACGACGAACCTCGTCCTTGAAGAGGAGGCGTAACGGCTCGATGATCTCCTTGAACTCGACATCCTTTGGCAGGCCACCGACATTGTGATGTGACTTGATGACAGCACCCTTACCGAGGCCGGACTCTACGACGTCCGGATAGATCGTTCCCTGGCAGAGGAAATCGACGGCACCTATCTTCTTCGCCTCACGCTCGAAGACACGGATAAACTGCTCACCGATGATCTTCCGCTTCTGCTCCGGCTCGGTCACGCCGGCGAGCTTCTCGAAGTACTCCGGTCCGGCATTCACACGGATGAAATTGAGGTCATACTGGCCGTTCGGTCCGAAGATGGACTCGACCTCGTCGCCCTCGTTCTTACGAAGCAGACCGTGATCAACGAATACACAGGTCAGCTGCTTACCGATGGCCTTTGCCATCAGGGTCGCGGCTACAGAGGAATCGACACCGCCGCTCAGTGCGAGCAGTACCTTACCATCCTTTACGGTCTCGCGGATCTCCTGGATCTTATCCTGTACGAAGGTCTCCATCTTCCAGTCGCCTGCGCACTTGCAGACATCATACAGGAAGTTATGGAAGAGCTTGTGTCCCTCGACGGAGTGCTGTACCTCCGGGTGGAACTGTACGGCGTAGATCTGACGTGCCGGATCTTCCATGCCGGCCACCGGACAGTCTGCGGTATGGGCGATGATATGGAAGCCCTCCGGTACCTCGGCGATGTAATCCGTGTGGGACATCCACATCGTGGTCTCATCGGAGATGCCCTGCAGTACGGAATCCTGACGATCGACGAGCACCTTCGTGTGTCCATACTCGGAAACCGGTGCGGTCTTAACGACGCCGCCGAGCTCATACGCGATCAGCTGTGCGCCATAGCAGATGCCGAGGATCGGGATCCCCATCGAGAAGATGGCCGGGTCGATATGCTGGGACTCTTCCTTGTACACGGACTGCGGTCCGCCGGTAAAGATGATTCCCTTCGGGTTCAGAGCCTTCAACTGATCGAGGCCCATGGAAGACGGATGTACCTCGGCATAGACACCGAGATCACGAATTCGTCTTGCGATTAGCTGGTTGTACTGTCCACCGAAGTCCAGTACGACGACGAGTTCTTTTGCCATAACGCTCCTTTGCTAGCATACATTCTTCTATTTAAAACATCAAAACGGAAGATTTTTTGTCATTAAATTATTATATGCGACGCTACTTTCATGCGCAAGATACGAATTATATTTTATACAATATGCAGCATCTCGATGAGGAGAAGCCATGCGAGACCATAATAAGTCACAACCGCCACGAGGTCGTTTACCGTCGTGATGAGCGGACCGGACGCCACCGCCGGGTCCACCTTCACCTTATGGAAGAACATCGGGACCAGGGTGCCGACCAGGCTCGAGATGACGATCGCCACCAGCAGGGAAATGCCTACGCATCCGGAGATCAGCATTGCCCTTCCAAAGGTATAGCCCTTAAACAGCGCGATGTACACGCCGAGGAAGAGCACGGCCAGCACACCGAGCAAGGTGCCGTTGCAGAAGCCGACCTTCATCTCCTTCGCAATCAGATGCCACTTATCCTTCGCATCGAGGTTCTCGTCCATGAGCACACGGATCGTCACCGCGAGCGACTGGGTGCCGACGTTACCGGCCATGTCGAGGATCAGCGACTGGAAGCAGATGACGATCGGGAGGATCGCTACGACGCCCTCGAAGGCACCGACCACCGACGACACCACCATGCCGAGGAAGAGCAGGATGACGAGCCATGGCAGACGCTTCTTCACACTCTCCTGCGTGGTCTCGTTCAGGTCCTCCTCGGAGGAGAGACCTGCCAGCTTTGCGTAGTCCTCACTGATCTCGTCGTCGACGGCCTCGGTGACATCCTGCGCCGTGATGATACCGACGATCCGGTGATCCTGGTTCAGCACCGGGAGGGAATCCTCCGCGTAGTCCTTGATCTTCTCGATGCTCTCCGAGATCTTCTCGTGGTCCTTCAGGTACGGATAGGAATCACTGATGATCGACTCGAGCGGCACGTTGTCACGGGCAATGATGAGGTCCTTCAGGCTGATGGCGCCGCAGAAACGCTTGCGGTCATCCACCACATAGATGGTGGAGATATTGTCATTATCACCGGCCTGCTGGATGAGCTCGTGCATCGCCTGGCGGATCGTGAGATTCCGGCGGATGCGGATATAATTCGTCGTGATGAGACTTCCGATCTCATCGTCGTCGTAGGAATTGATGAGGCGGATTTCGGTCTTCGTCTCGTCGTCGATCATCGGACGAAGCTTGACGCGCACGCTCTCGTCGATATCCTCCCAGAGATCGATCGCATCATCCGCGTCCATCTCGTTGATGATCTCCGCGAGCTTCACGATCCCGATCTCCCCGATGTACTCGGACGGATTATCCAGATAGGAGATAACCTCTGCGAGCCACTCCGCGTCAAGCGCCGTATAAAGCAGATTCCGCTCCGCGCGGTTCAGGAGCTCGAAGCTCTGCGCGATATCGTTCTCATGGTAGCCGCGGAGCTCCTCGCGCATCTCATCCAGGGAGTGCGATGAGCGTACGATGTTTACGATCTCCTCGGTAAATACAGGTTCCTTTAAAACTTCCTTCATCATGATGAAGCCTCCTTTCTCCCCCGAAAAAAGGGCACAAAAAATCCACCGTCACGAAAGCTGTGCACAATCAAAAGTTGTGAATTCAGTCTCAACGATGGATGAAGGCTTCTATCCTATATAAGGGCGCATCAATCAATGGATGTTTACAGCTGCTCCGCCTCCGACATACAAAAGGCATACCAGGCTGTTCATCATCAATCAGCGACCGATTCGGTACGAATCACTCAAGACGCCTGCAAAAGAGGCCTAAGTGCTCTGCGTTCACATAGTATACAAGCCCGAATCCATCATTGTGTGTACTTCGACTTCCACTATCACAACTGTCCATATACTTATCCTCCTTTGTTCAGTTTTTTACATAGTAACTATAACATCAAAAAACCGCCGGGGCAAGCCGCCCCGGCGGTGGTAAAACGAAGGTTTACAGCATAGCGTACTTCAGTACGAAGAGGATCGCCAGTACATACATCAGCGGTGTAACCGACTTGCCCTTTCCGGACAGTACGTGAAGCAGTACATAAGAGATGATACCCAGGGAGATACCCTCGGAGATGGAGTACAGGAACGGCATCGCGAAGATCGCGATGTATGCCGGGATCGCCTCGAGAAGGTCATCCCACTCTACCTTTACGACCTGCTGGATCATCAGGAATCCGACGATGACCAGTGCCGGAGCGGTCGCGAAGCTCGGGATCGCCAGGAAGATCGGGGAGAAGAACAGTGCAAGCAGGAAGAAGAGACCAGAAACGACCGCGGTGAGACCGGAACGGCCACCCTCTGCGATACCGGAGCTGGACTCAACGAAGGTCGTGATGGTGGAAGTACCGAGGCAGGCACCTACCATGGTACCGATGGAGTCTGCGAGCAGTGCGCCCTTGATCTCCGGAAGCTTGCCATCCTCATCGAGCATGTCTGCCTTGGAAGCACAGCCGATCAGGGTGCCGAGTGTATCGAAGATATCGACGAACAGGAATGCGAACAGTACCGAGAAGAAGTCAAGCGGATGCTCTGCGATGATGGAGAAATCAAACTTGAACAGGGTCGGTGCAATCGATGCCGGCATGGAAACGACACCGGACGGGATCAGGCTGTAGAAGCCGGCATCCGGATTCGGTACGTAGATGCCTGCCAGCTGGCAGAGAATACCGAGGATCCAGGTCACGAAGATACCGATCAGGATGTTACCCTTTACACCCTTGATCACGAGGTAGCCGGTGATGATGATACCGATCAGTGCCAGCAGTACGGTGATACCCTCTGAGTTAAAGGTACCAGCCTTTACAGACTGTGAAAAGCTGAAGATGGTCACAAGTGTGGCAGAATCCACTGCGATGTGGGCGTTCTGAAGACCGATGAAGCAGATGAACAGACCGATACCGACGGAAACACCATACTTCAGTGTCTGCGGAATCGCGTTGAAGATCGCCTCACGAACGTTCGTCAGTGACAGAAGGATGAAGACGAGACCCTCTGCAAATACAGCGGTCAGCGCAACCTCCCAGGAGTAGCCCATGCCCAGAACGACGGTGTACGCGAAGTACGCATTGAGTCCCATACCTGCTGACAGTACAAACGGAAGGTTTGCGAGAAATGCCATGCAGAACGACGCGATCGCCGAAGCCAATGCTGTCGCCGTGAAGATCGCACCGGAGTCCATGCCAGTGGCTCCGAGGATGCTCGGGTTAACGGCCAGAATATAGGCCATGGTCATGAATGTCGTGATACCGGCAATCATCTCGGTACGTACATCCGTACCTTTTTCTTTCAGCTTGAAAAACTTTTCCATACGAAATAGCCTCCTTGTTTTAAACGGCACAGAGCTGATTCTGCGCCATCCACAGGTTACATTTGACCAGTGCTGGTAGTTTGGCAATTAAAACAGCACTCGTCACCCCCTTAAAAAAGAACAGAATCTAGTTTAACACAGTACGACAGAAAAATGTCAGAAATCTGAAAGCGTTTTCGAATTTTCGCTGCTTTTCGTCGATATAACTCAATTTTATGTGTAGCATCACAGAAATATATGAACTATTCATAATCACATTCAGGCCAACGGAGATCCAGCAGCTCTGCACGATGCGCTGAAGCCACACGCTGAACTGTTAAATATCTGTGAAATCAACCAGCGGTTTATTTACAAAGCGGATACAATTCGATAGAATGTGTTTGAAAGCAAGGAAGTCACTACGGTTTTCCTTTGCTCAACGCACTTTGATAAGTGAATATGGGCTAGTACCGGTTTCGACGGGGATGATGCAGCTTTAGAAGCTATCCGAAAGACAGTCGCGTTAAACTTCAAACCTAAATATAAACGCTAACAATAACGAATTAGCATACGCAGCCTAAGTGCTGTGTGGTCAGCCTCGATGCACTCACACATCGAGAATCTGGCCTCATCTATGTGAGAAACGACGTTAAGAGTTTCTCCTCTTAACGGGTGTATCCAGAGAATACCGGCCACCAAAGGACGTGCACATCCTTTGATGGTGGGGAATCTTTAAAGTGTACTACGATAGTAGAAGGAGAGGGAATTCATTTTCGGACACGGGTTCGACTCCCGTCTGGTCCACTTAATAGTGCATATCCGAACTCATCAGAAGGTCAGGATATGCATTTTTATGTTTACATAAAAAGACTCGAGGACACGATTTTTTACGATGCGTGTTTTCGAGTCTTTTTTTGCTTCCTGAATAAAGCATTCATCCACTCCTCTGTCCGTTATCGAAAGATTTTCTAAGGAGCACTGAACTTTATCACGGCACCATGCTATAACTTCGATGCAAAGTTAATCTGTCTTCTTCTGCTGTCTGCTATAGAAATTTTTGCGGGAACTATACTTCATAGCTATAGTTCCATACTGCTCAGCAAGTTACTTTATCCGAGCACAGCTTATAAAATTCTGATAGAAAGCATCATGATTGCTCGAAGCAAGGAGTACTGTACGCTATGGCTATGAAAAAGACTGCACCTCGTGCAAAGCATAAGAAAAATACTGTATATACGGAGGATCCAATCTATAACAACCGGGATTATCACTTCGACTGGGGCATCTTCGGCCAGACGCTGAAACGGCTTCGCCTCGAAGCGGATCTGACGCAGGATGATCTTTCGGCGATCACCGGTATTCCGAGCGCGATGATCTCGCAGTTTGAAACCGCCTATAAAAGCAGGTTTCAGAACACGCCGAAGCACCCGAATCAGGACCAGCTGGTCTGTCTCCTTCGGGCGCTGAATGTCGATGCCAACACACTCTTCGCAGCGAACCTGGCCATGCCGGTCATGTCTGAGCGCGACCGGGCCGTCGAAGTGCTCGTAGAGGGCTTTCGTACCCTGCTGAAACGCTCCGAGCTCTATGCCCATTATGACGAAGCACCTGGAAAAGACATGATAGAGAAAATCGAGAACAGTAGGCTTTACTTCGAGCCCTGGGCGGAGACCTCCGTCGCGGAGAAAAAGCCGGAGAACTGAATTCTCCGGTTTTTTATTTTTTCAGGTACTGTCGGATGTAGTGACCCGTGTAGGATTCCTTCACCTTCGAAACCTCTTCCGGTGTACCCTCTGCGATCACTGTACCGCCACGGTCACCGCCTTCCGGACCGATATCGATGATATAGTCCGCACACTTGATGACATCGAGGTTATGCTCGATGACGATGACGGTGTTCCCGTTTTCCGCGAGACGGTCGAGCATGACGACGAGCTTATGCACATCCGCGAAGTGCAGTCCGGTGGTCGGCTCATCCAGCACATAGATGGTCTTTCCGGTCGGACGACGGCTGAGCTCAGTCGCGAGCTTGATTCGCTGCGCCTCACCACCGGAAAGCTCGGTGCTCGGCTGCCCCAGCTTCACATAGCCGAGGCCGACATCATAGAGTGTCTGAATCTTACGGGTGATGCTCGGCACATTCTTAAAGAAATCCAGCGCCTCCTCGACGGTCATCTCGAGGATATCATAGATGTTCTTCCCCTTATACTTCACCTCCAGGGTTTCACGGTTGAAACGCTTTCCGTTACATACCTCACACGGCACATATACATCCGGCAGGAAGTTCATCTCGATCTTCACGATACCATCCCCCTGGCAGGCCTCGCAGCGTCCACCGCGTACGTTAAAGGAGAAGCGGCCCTTACTGTAGCCACGTGCCTTCGCATCCGGGGTACCCGCAAAGAGGTCCCGGATCATATCGAAGACGCCGGTATAGGTCGCCGGATTCGAGCGCGGTGTTCGTCCGATCGGCGACTGATCGATCGCGATGATCTTATCAAGCTGCTCCACGCCCTCGATGGACTTATAGCGGCCCGGAATCGTCCGTGCACGATTCAGCTTCTTCGCCAGGGTCTTATAAAGGATCTCATTCACGAGCGAGGACTTACCGGAACCGGATACACCGGTTACACAGGTGAAGACACCGAGCGGGAAGCGGACATCGATGTTTTTCAGATTATGCTCGCTGGCACCCTTCACAGTGATCCAGCCGTTCGGCTTCCGACGCGTCTTCGGCACCTCGATCTTCAGCTTACCGCTGAGGTACATTCCGGTGATACTGCGCGGATTCTGCATGATCTCCTCCGCCGTACCGGTCGCGACGACCTCACCACCCTCCGAACCGGCGCCCGGTCCGATGTCGACGATGTAGTCGGCGGCACGCATGGTATCCTCATCATGCTCGACGACGATCACGGTATTCCCGAGGTCACGAAGGTGCTTCAGCGTCGCGATCAGACGATCGTTATCCCGCTGATGCAGGCCGATACTCGGCTCATCGAGGATGTAGGCGACCCCGACGAGACCGGAGCCGATCTGTGTCGCGAGGCGGATACGCTGCGCCTCACCACCGGAAAGTGTCCCGGCGGCCCGGCTCAGGGTCAGGTAATCGAGGCCGACATCCAGCATGAACTTAATGCGGCTCCGGATCTCCTTCACGACCTCATCCGCGATCTGATGCTGCATCGGGGTCAGCTGGATCGCTTCGATCCAGTGATAGAAGTGCTCGATGGAGAGCTCCGTCGCCTGGTAGATATTGAGATCAGCGATCGTTACGGCGAGACTCGAGGCCTTCAGACGTGCGCCATGGCAGAGTGCACATGGGGTGATCCGCATGTACTGCTCATAGTCCGCACGCATACGCTCGGAGAAGCACTCACGGTAACGGCGGTTTACATTGGCCAGCAGACCCTCGAAGGCCACCTGATGCACATTTCCCTTTCCAAACTGGGACGCATAGCGGACCGTCACCTTCTCGCCCTTCGTGCCGTCCAGGATGATCGAGCGGATCTCCGGCGGGTAGTCCTGAAATGGCGTGTCGAGGCTGAAATGATAGGCCTCACTGAGTGCCACCAGCATCGCATGCGTGAAGCTGCCCTCATCCTTCGAGTTCATCCAGCCTGGAACGGTGATCGCTCCTTCGTTCAGACTCAGGCTCTCGTCCGGAATCATCAGTGCCAGATCAAACTCCATCTTATAGCCGATCCCGCTGCACTCCGGGCAGGCACCGAAGGGGTTGTTAAAGGAGAAACTGCGCGGCTCGATCTCGTCGATGGAAACGCCACAGTCCGGGCAGGCGAAGCTCGTCGAGAAGTTCACCGGCTCACCGCCGATCACGTCGACGGTCATCTGACCGCCGGTCAGGCCCATGACCTGTTCGATGGACTCCGTGAGACGTGCCTCGATTCCCTCGCGGATCACGAGACGATCGACCACGATCTCGATGGTATGGCGGATGTTCTTATCGAGGCTGATATCCTCCGAAAGCTCATACATGTTTCCGTCCACACGTACACGCACATAGCCGGAGCGGCGGGCCGAGTCGAGCACCTTCTCATGCATGCCCTTCTTGCCGCGGACAATCGGTGCCAGCAGCTGAATCCGGGTGCCCTCCGGCATCAGAAGCAGCTGATCCACGATCTCATCCACCGTCTGGCGCTTGATCTCGCGTCCGCACTTCGGACAGTGCGGCGTGCCGACGCGTGCGTACAGAAGACGCATATAATCATAAATCTCCGTGACGGTACCGACCGTCGAACGCGGATTCCGGTTCGTCGACTTCTGATCGATCGAAATCGCCGGGCTGAGACCCTCGATGAGGTCCACCGCCGGCTTCTCCATCTGGCCCAGAAACTGACGCGCATAGGATGACAGGGACTGCATATACCGACGCTGTCCCTCTGCATAGATCGTATCGAAGGCGAGGGAGGACTTTCCGGAGCCGGAGAGACCGGTCATCACGACCAGCTCATCGCGCGGGATATCCACATCCACATGCTTCAGATTGTGCTCACTGGCACCTCGAATTTTTATATAGTTCTTACCCATAAGAAATATCCTCAAAAATAATCCGGCAAACAAACGTTTGTCGGATTATTTTACCACGCTTTAAAATAATATTCAAGAGTTCCGAAGAAACAGCTGGATCCGCTCGGTGATGAGTCCGGCCACGAGTCCGATCAGCGCACCGGCGATCACCCCGGCCACCATCAGCACCGGCAGATAGTAAAACAGCACCTGACTGTGCAGCAGCGCCACAGCGGCCATCAGCTGTCCAACGTTATGCATCACACCGCCACTGACGCTCACGACGGTGCGGTGAAAGCCACCTGCCTTCCGCATCAGGAGCATGGTCAGAAAACTCAGCGCAAATCCGGAGATCGAGTACGCGAGTGTCATCGTGTTTCCGAACATGAAGCTGACGAGGAGGATGCGGAGGAAGCTGATCACAAGCGTCGGCAGCGCACCGATCGAGTAGAGGCCGATCACCGTCACGATGTTCGGAAGGCCCAGCTTCACGCCCGGCACGCCGATGTTGATCGGGATCATGGCCTCAACGTAGCTCAGCACCATCGCAAGCGCCAGCAGCATCCCATATAAACTTGTTTTTCGTGCATTCATAAATCACCCTTTTCGCATGTTTTCGGGGCGAATCCCCACGCTCATGCCGCCGATTATAACGGAGATCTCGCCAAAAGAAAAGACGGCACCCAAATGGATACCGTCATTGCTTCTTTTAGTTCAAAATACTATTCTTGTAACGATATATGCTTACAATTAAGGTACTTGGAAAAAAATTAAAGCTTTACTACGTTGACTGCCTGAGGTCCCTTAGCGCCGTCCTGAACGTCGAACTCTACCTTCTGGCCCTCATCGAGAGACTTGAAACCGTCTCCAGCGAGTCCTGAATAGTGAACGAAAACGTCCTTGCCATTCTCATCAGAGATGAAGCCGTAGCCCTTCTGATTGTTGAACCACTTAACTGTACCCTTCATTGTGTCTACCTCCATAAAATCTGCAGCCTTATCGCTGCACGAATTTCATCTTAGCATAATCAAAATTCTGCGTCAATCGAATGTTCACGCGTCTCGATCTGCGTTTTCGGACATAGCCTTCGGGTCAGAAACACAGCGTCCACAGGCCGTCGCCAATGTCTCCATCAGCGTGCCTGCCCAGGCAGGGATCAGTTCGCGGAAGCAAATGCCTTCAGCTCGTTCTCCTGATCGATGCGCATGTGGCACTTCTTATACTTCTTGCCGGATCCGCATGGGCAGAGGTCGTTCGGGTAGATTTTCTTGCCTTCACGACGGATGGTGTTGGATGCCTTCTGCTTGCGGTAGAGCTCGTGACGCTTCTCCTCGGAAAGGATCGCATCCCACTCAGGAAGACCGTAGAGCCAGCTTGCCTTCGCCTCGACCATGTTGTAGTACAGGGTCTCCGGATCGATCTCGATCTTCACCTGTGTATCCTCATCCATGGTGTCGATCGGGTTGTGATAGCCCTTTAAGGAATCATCGATACCATCGAGTACACCTGTGAAGTGGAAAACGTCGATGCCGAAGTGCTCCGCAAGCTCCTTGACCGTGCCCTCATATACGTGGCTCGGATCCTTCAGAACCTCCTCATAGAAGCCCTTCTCCAGAGCGAAATACTCCTGCCAGAGTGTCTCCTGCTCGGCCTTGGAAAGACCATCGCCGTATGCCTTCGTTCTCCAGTTTTCAAGTAATGTTGCCATAAATTCTCCTCACCCATCACGGGTTCTTTCTATATAAATTCATCTGTGGCCGTCCTCCCGCAGGATACACAGGCACACAAAAAGGTCCGTAGACCACACAGAACTTTATAGTACCACGGACCTCTGGAAATATCAATTTTTTATGCTCTAATTATCTGAGATCCGGAGTATAGATGGTATCCATATCATCGAACTCCTGGTTCTCGCCGCCCATCGCCCAGATGAAGGTATAGTTGTGTGTACCTGCAGCGCTGTGGATAGACCATGACGGAGAAATCACAGCATCATAGTTATGCATCACGATGTGTCTGGTCTCGGTCGGCTCACCCATCAGATGGAATACGACCTGGTCCTCCGGCACCTCGAAGTAGGTATAGATCTCCATACGACGCTCATGTGTATGTGACGGCATCGTGTTCCATACAGAACCCGGCTGAAGCTCGGTCATACCCATGCTGAGCTGTGCGGTCTTGAGGACATCCGGGTGGATGAACTGGTTGATTACACGAGCATTGGCCAGCTCAGGCTCGCCACATGGACGATGATTTGCCTCGGCCATGGTGATCAGCTTCGTCTCGTAGCTTACGTGTGCCGGTGCGGAAACCATGTAGAACTTCGCCGGCTTCTCTGCGTCGTCAGAGGAGAAGAGCACTTCCTTCGCACCCTTCGTGATGTAGAGGCAGTCCTTGTAGCCGAGCTTGTACTCTGTACCATCAACGACGATCTTACCAGCGCCATCGCCGATGTTGAAGATACCGATCTCGCGGCGCTCGAGGATGTAGTGTGTACCGAAGTTTGCCCAGCAGTCGATGCCCTTATCGAGGGAAACGACCTCGTGTACCGGCATACATCCGAAGGTCACCATACGGTCAACGTGTGAGTATACCGCAACGACCTCATCCGGCTTGTAAAGACCGGTGATCAGGAACTCATCCCGAAGCTCCTGTGTTGTGTACCGCTTCACATCTCTCTGGTTTGCACTGTAACGAATATCCATAAAAACCTCCTGTATCTGGCTGTGCGCCACGTGTTTTGTATCTGCATCAAGCATCTCTAGTATACTCTAGTTAACCGGTTTTGCAAACGGTTTTTCGACAGTTCAGCGAATTACCTCAGAAGACCTGCAACAGAAGCACAGTACTCCGAGACCGGTTCAATCTAAGCCGGGGACCCTAAGCGGCACTAGGCCCTCTGCAATCGCTGAGTTTTCTTTATGAAAACTCAGCGTTGCTAGAGGGTTCCAGGGAGAGATAACACCAAGTGCCGCTAAGGGGACCCGACTTGATTTCACACGTTCTCTACGTATGGCTTCTGTTGCAGGTCTTCCGAGGCACCTAAGCGGCACTGTCAGCTGATTATGACTATTTTTCAAATCGAGTAAGCTCGTCTCCGGAAATGTAATCGGCAGCGTCTGTCGGGAGGCCCTTCTTCCGAAGCAGGTGGCTGCTCACGCGCTGTACGAAATTGAGGATGACGGCCCAGATCGGGACCGCGACGATCATTCCGACGAAGCCGAAGAGGCCGCCGAACAGGAGGATCGAGAACAGTACCCAGAAGCTGCTGAGACCGGTCGAGTCGCCGAGGATGCGCGGGCCGAGGATATTGCCGTCGAACTGCTGCAGAACCAGGACGAAGATGAGAAAGTATACACTCTGCATCGGGCTCGTCAGCAGAATCAGGATGAAGGATGGGATCGCACCGATGAACGGACCGAAGAACGGAATCACGTTCGTTACGCCGACGATGACGGAAACGAGCATCGTGTACGGCATCTTCATAAAGCTCAGGCAGAAGAAGCAGAGCCAGCCGATGATGAGGGAGTCGATGATCTTACCGACGATGAATCCGCCGAAGACCCGGTTGATGTAGGCGAACTCCTGCACCACAAGCTCTGCCCACTTCTTCGGAAGCAGCGCGAAGGTCAGCTTCCTGGATTCTCCCAGCATGGACTCCTTGATGTTCAGAAGGTAGATCATCACGATGAGGCCGATAAAGATGTTCTTAAACCAGTTGACCACTGACCAGATACCGATACCGAGCGACGCCACGATGCTCTGCATGTTCGGCATCAGATGATTCTGCAGGAAATTCATGATGTACTCATACGCGATGTTGTAGTACTGCTGCACGGCTTCCCGTACCTCTGGATAATCCTGAAGGTAGTTCATGATGTTCCGGTAGGTCTGCGACAGATCCTGCGGCAGCGTCGCGATCAGATTCGCGACGGAGCTGTAGAGCTGCGGGATGATCATCGACACGAGGCCGACAGCCAGTACCAGTACGGTCAGAAGCGCCACCAGGGTGCCTGCCGCACGTGCGATCATGCGAGGTGCAGCACTCGTGGTCGGCTTCGCCGCCGTTTCTCTGCCTGGCGCAGCTGCAGTATCCGAAGCTGCCGCTGTGGGGGTTGATCCGGCTTTCTCCGGATCCGCCGGTTCGCTCGTGTCCGTCGGTGCTTCTGCTGACGACGAAGCCGAAGCTGCCTTCAGTGACGGGGCTGCAGCTTTTCGTCCTCCCAGCAGATTGTAGACGAAGTGATAGACATGATTATAGATCGGTGCGGTAATGTATGCGATCACCGCACCATAAATGATCGGTGCCAGAATCGACACCAGCGTGCCGCCAAACGCACGGATCTTTCCGAAATTTATCAGAATCGTCGCCACGAGTACGCTCGCCGCGATCACCAGAAAGGCGGTGATGCCCCAACGAATCTGCTGCTCCCACTGTTCTCTCTTCAACGGACTGCACTCCTAAAATAGATTAAAACAAATGAAATCAATACTACACATCTATGATACACAAAAGGCTATGTAAATGCGATGGTTTCACAGAAATTTCACGGGAGGCAAAACGGGTCAAGTAGCTTTGCCAACGCAAAGCTCTGAATACGCTCGCCGCTAAGGCCTCCTAAGGAAACCTTAGGAGCTTTGTCTCGACGCCCGGGGCATCCATGCGCCGCTCCGCGCTACGCGCGGCCCTCTCATGGATATGTACAAAAAAACCGACAGGCATGTTGCCTGTCGGTCCAAATCATAAGATTTTCGGAGTAACACCAGAACGCCGTACTACACGCTTGACTCCTAGCTCTCTTGCTAGGTGGGAAACCTCACGTATGCCACTATAGTCCTCGGCCCGAAGGGAGGCGTTATATTATGCATACAGATATCGGAGCCCCGTAGGTCGTATTTGTAGGTTCAATATGTGCAGCCTCGTACGTCCCAGCTCTTTACTTCTATCGGAATTATAGCAAAGCAAAAAACTTCAATCAAGTATCGATTTACTTCCAGTCATAAATCAGCAGCAGTGTGCCGTCTTTCACGGAGATCTCCGCCTCTGTACCGACGAATTCGTTGCTGAGTCCGGTCGGCATCATGTTACTGAGGGTCACATCCGTAACGATGTACTTAAAACCACGCTCGGTGACACCGTGGCACGCGTCGCTCAGCGAGAGCGCCGAGAAGTAACCCTGCATTTCCTTCGGGAAACACACGCTTTCGTTCCGAATCGCACGCACCAGCTGATGCTCACCATAGAGATAGCCATGCATCCCCTGCTGCGCGAGGAAGCCGAGGGCCTGCAGATTTGCGATGGAGTGATCGATCCGCTTCCCCGTGCCGCCGATGAGATGGAAGGAACGAAAGCCTCGCTCCATACCGATCCGTACGCAGGCCAGCATGTCCGGGTCGTTTTTGATCGGATCGATGACCCGCGTCTCGACGCCGTCCAGCTCGATGCGCTGCAGATGGTGGATATACTCGGCCTTCTCCGCATCCGCGAAGATATCGAGGTCCTTCACCGGTCCGGTGACGCCCTTCACACCCTCCACCTCCATCGAGTCGAAATCACCCACCACGAGGTCCGGGACGATGCCTACGGCCTTCAGATTCTCATACCCCGCATCGGCTGCGATCACGTAGTCCTCTTCCGCCGGCTGAAACGGCATCCCGAAGAAATCGCCGGCCCCCACGATGATGCAGCGACCTTTATTCTCGCCAGCATCGATCCTTCCATCATATCCACTTGTCTGCTTTTCTTCTGTCACTCTGTTATCCTCGATTCTCAGCTTCTGTCCGCCTGCTGCTCGTTTTCCAGCTTCTTCAGCTTCTGCTCCCGGAGCGCTGCGAAGAAATCACTCATGAGGGCAGCACAGGCATCCTTCTCTACATCCGTCCGGACCTCACAGCGGTGATTGAAGCGCTTCTCATGCAGCATGTCCAGTACGGAACCGCAGCAGCCCGCCTTCGGGTTCATGGATCCGATCACGACGCGCGGAACACGGGCCTGCACGATCGCCCCGGCGCACATCGGGCAGGGCTCGAGGGTCACATACATCGTACAGTCCTCG
Source organism: Oribacterium sp. Sow4_G1_1 (assembly GCF_052116105.1). NCBI lineage: Bacteria > Bacillati > Bacillota > Clostridia > Lachnospirales > Lachnospiraceae > Oribacterium > Oribacterium sp. Sow4_G1_1. The sequence continues at coordinate 25,752 of NZ_JBQKLS010000005.1, read as the reverse complement.
ACCCGCCAGTCCTCGAGTGCTCTGCACGCCTGCCGGATGGCGATCACCTCCGCATGCATCAGTGCACTCCGATCCTTGTTTCGCCGGTTATAGCCGCGCCCCAGGATGGTGCCCGGCTCGATGCCGAGGGCGGCCGCATGCTGGTCCGCCTTGCTCGCGGGATTCGTCCCATCATAAACGATGATGCACCCAATGGGTACATCATCGTGCTTCAGCGCCTTCCGGGCTTCCCGGATCGCCAGATTCATATAGTATTCATCGCGCTCCGGACCTGCTGCCGGAATCTTCACTGTTTTCATTCTTTTTCTGATCCTTCCAGATATCTGTTCGACTGAAGCTCACCGTCATAGATTTTCCTGTCCACGTCGTGCCCGTCTCACGCCTTCTGCTGATCTCTCTTGATCAGAATCCGAATCGCCTCGATCGCCGTGCGGATCGCCTTATCGGTGTCATGCTCGATCTCGTTACTGAGTCCCTTCTTCGCGCGCTCCTGGTTCGACATGATGAAGAGCACCGCACCTGCACGCACATGCAGGTAGGAAGCCACGGTAAAGAGTGCCGCTGACTCCATCTCGGACGCCTTGCAGCCGAGCTTCAGCCAGGCCTGCCACTTATTGAGGAGCTCATAGCTCACCGGCAGGTCCTCCGGCTTATGCTGCCCATAAAAGGCATCCTTACACTCGACCACGCCCACATGATGACGCAGTCCGAGATTTCCGGCTGCCTGGTACAGCGCCATCTCGACCTCGAAATCGGATACCGCCGGCCACTCGATCGGCGCATACTCCTTCGAGGTGCCCTCCATACGGACCGCACCACTCGCGATCACGACATCGCCGGACTGCACATCGAGGTCCATACCGCCCGCTGTACCGACACGGATGAAGGTGTCCGCCCCGCACATATGCAGCTCCTCGACCGCAATCGACGCCGACGGCCCGCCGATACCGGTGGAGGTCACGGAAACCGGAACGCCGTCCAGCGTACCCGTATAGGTCACATACTCCCGATGATCCGCTACAAATACCGGATCATCGAAATACTTCGCGATCTTCTCACAGCGCTTCGGGTCGCCCGGCAGGATCACGTACCGTCCGACCTGCCCCGGTGCCACACCGATGTGATACATCGTCTTATCTTTTGAATAATTAATCATATTTCTATCCTCTACGATCCTGGGCCGATGCTGACCGCTCTACGTCGGACCCACCCACCCGGGATCCTTCACCACAGATTCCTGTGTAAAAACCGATTTCCGGGCATACACCCGGAAATCTTCCTTCACGATTCTGATGATGCTCAGGCGAGCTCCAGTGCCACACGCATCATCTGGTCAAAGCCGACCTGTCGCTCATCCGGGCTCAGGGACTCGCCGCGAAGCAGCTGATCGGAAACGGTCAGCAGGCAGAGTGCATGCTTATGTGCATACGCTGCGTTCATATAGAGTGCGGCGGCCTCCATCTCGGCGGCCATGATGCCCATACGTGCCCAGCGCTGATTCACATCCGGACGGGCATCGTAGAAGATATCCGAAGAGAGGATGTTCCCGACCTTGACATTGATCCCGAGCTTCTCTGCCGCTTCCACTGCCTTCTTGAGGAGGCCGTAATCTGCGATCGCAGAGAAGGTGCCCGGAAGCTCGAACTGCTTTCCATAGTTCGAATCCGTGCAGGCGCCCATGCCGATGATAACATCCTTCAGATTGACCTCTGGCTGGATGGCACCCGCGGAGCCGATACGGATGATGTTATCGACGTCGTAGGTATGAAACAGCTCGTAGGAGTAGATACCGATGGACGGCATGCCCATGCCACTGCCCATCACCGTGATCTTCTTACCCTTGTAAGTTCCGGTGAAGCCCAGCATGTTTCGAACGGTGTTGAAGCAGACCGGATTCTCGAGATAGGTTTCTGCGATAAACTTCGCGCGAAGCGGATCGCCCGGCATCAGAACGGTTTTCGCGATATCGCCAAGCGCTGCTTTGTTGTGAGGTGTAGACATAGTGATTCTCCTTTCGATTTTGTTCAAAGTATTCACTCATCAGATTTTCAGATCCGATTTCGATGATGTTCAAAATATTAGTTTGTCAGGTTTTCAGGTCCGAAGCTCTCTGGAAGCAACTGCTCGAGCGTGTAGCTTCGGTAGTCCTCCGTCGACTTCGCGAGGATGATCTCGAAGCTCTTTGGATCACAGAACTCACGCAGTGCCTGCCGACAGATGCCACACGGAGCGCAGAACTGAAGCTCACCCTCCTCCGGTCCTCCGGTGATGACGATGCGGTCAAACTCCTTCACGCCCTCGCTGACGGCATGAAAGAGCGCCGTACGCTCGGCACAGTTCGATACGCCATAGCTCGCGTTTTCGATGTTGCAGCCACCGTATACCTTTCCGTTTTTTGCGAGGAGTGCAACGCCCACATGGAAATGGGAGTACGGAACATAGCTGTAGTTCCGCATATCCAGCGCCTTCTCGATCAGGCTTTTCAAATCTGTATTTTCTATATTCATGTACTATCCTTTCAAAATCCGCAGGTCGCGAAAACATGTCCTGCTTTGTTGCTTCATTATACCATATTCTTCCCATATATCCGATAGACAGAAAAAAACATCTGTCCGAAAATTCGGGCAATAAAAAATGCGCCCTCGGCTTTTTTAAGGACGAGAGCGCAGTATATCTGCGGATATGAGATTTTAGAGAATAGCAAGCACAGCCGGTGTATATACACACGGCGATTTTCGATTAAGGAAACCCTCCCCTTAATCTTGAAAATGCTTGTTGGGATGTCTCCCAAGCCCTCTATCTTTACGAAAGGACGATTGCCTATGGCAAACAGAACAAGACCAAATCAGATTCTCTTCTTCGTCTCAGATGACGAGAAAAGAATGATTCAAGCGAAGATGGCGCAACTCGGTACTAAGAACATGGGAGCGTATCTTCGCAAGATGGCGATTGATGGCTACATCATCAAAGTGGACTATGAGAAGGTCATCCGGGGTGTCGTAGTAGATGTTACAAATGGTATGTAGACCGTAGGAATCCACCTGCATATAGGGCGAAAGCCGTCCACGAAGCTCCTGATAGACCCTCTCCGGCATCAGGTACTTTTTCTCGTACCGGTTAAAAACAGACTGTGGCATGCCGTTTCCTCCTTAGTTTATATCCTGCCGCACTTCCAAGGTCAGACCGTCGCTGAGAACGGTGATGCTGCCATCCTTGGTCTGGAGCGTGTGGACACCCTGATCGGCCAGAAACTTGCCCACTTCCTCACCATCCTCCTCTTCTCCGGCGTCGATGACCAGCGTTTTGTTCCCAGCCCACACCACAATGGCGTCGGCCTTGCACTCCTCCAGTATTGTGGTTTTCAGGACCTCTAGCCTTTCGCCGCCGGGAGAAATACCGCTGCGGGATAGGAGCAGGATGACTGCCGCCAGGGCCAGCGAAACCACTACGGTCACAATGCGGTTTCTGTTCCGGTTCATACCCTCCCCCTTTTATCCGCTTCTATCGTAACAATGCAGAAAGAGGGGACTTTATCGCACGCACTCAAAGAATATTTCAATTAGGATGTAGGGTCCACTCCGCAAACCGCTCCCGAAGTTCCGCAATTTGCTGCTGCAGCATCTCTGCGTTTTTCTATGCCGATAGACTATATATACGAAAAAGCCGGCGTTACCCTGGCTTATAGGCATCCTCCTGTAAAAAACCGCCTGCCGGGAAACCGACAGGCGGCATACTGCCTTTTATACTTCCATCATCTATAGGCTATAGTGATTAAAGAACCAAAGAAGGAGCAGAGTAAATTCGTGCTGCCAATTCCTGATTGAGCATATACAAGCTCTTGGGATCGGAGCCAAAGAGTTCCATTTTGGAAATCAAATTATTTGCATTGGTTTCTTCTTCACCTTGTTCTTTCACAAACCAATCGAGGAACTGCATGGTACGGAAATCCCTTGCTTCGTAAGCCTCACTATAGATATCATTAATCAGCGAGGTCACATATTTTTCGTGCTCAAGACCTGCCTTCAAAACATCCATATGGCAAGCTGCATTCAGATCAGGCTTGTCAATGGCTTCAAGCGTTACCTTCTGGTTTTCGTTTTGCAGGTACTGATAGAAAAGCATGGCGTGGTCACGCTCTTCCTGAGCCTGAATTTTATACCAGTTGGCAAAGCCGTCAAGCCCGACTTCCTCGAAATAGTTTGAAAAATTGAGATAAAGGTATGCGGAATAGAATTCCTTATTTACCTGTTGATTGATCAGCGCATGTACTTTTTCGTTCATTTGCAAGAATCTCCTTACATACATATTTCATAAACAAATTGATTCTTAGTAATTTTCCGCACGCACTTCGAAGAATGCCTGAGGATGCTTGCAGACAGGGCAAACCTCGGGAGCCTTGGTGCCAACGACCAGGTGACCGCAGTTGCGGCACTCCCACATGGTAACGCCGCTCTTCTCAAATACCTGCATAGCCTCCACGTTGCTCAGCAGCTTGCGGTAGCGCTCCTCATGGGCCTTCTCAATGGCAGCAACGCCACGGAACTGCTCGGCCAGCTCATGGAAGCCTTCCTCGTCGGCCTCACGGGCCATGCGGTCATACATATCCGTCCACTCGGCATTCTCGCCCTCAGCGGCATGGAGCAGGTTCTCGGCAGTATCGCCCAGCTCGCCCAGAGCCTTGAACCACAGCTTGGCGTGTTCCTTCTCGTTCTCAGCGGTGTGCAGGAACAGCGCGGCGATCTGCTCGTAGCCGGCCTTCTTGGCGACGGAGGCGAAGTAGGTGTACTTGTTCCGGGCCTGACTCTCACCGGCAAAGGCTTCCCACAGGTTCTTCTCCGTCTTGGTACCGGCATAGGGGTTCTTCGCAGGGGCGGCCTCTTCGATCTTCACAAACTTGTCGGCGGGCTGCTTGCAGACAGGGCACTTGAAATCAGGGGTCATGGGGCCTTCATGAATATAGCCGCAGACAGAGCATTTCCACTTTTCCATTTTCTTTTCCTCCGTTTTTTCATTGAATTGAATGGTATGTAACAGGGATTCCACCGCATCCGCCGGGATGCCGGGATATGCTTTGATACGCTCCAGGAACGCCTTGGTGTTGCCACTCTGGGGGAGCATGAAGCCTGCTTCCCGGCACAGGTCCTCCGCCATCAGCCGGGAGGATTTTTCCACGGCCACGCTCAGGGCATCTGGTAGCTGAGAAGCAATGCTCTCGGCTTGAGCCTTACTCTGTACCAGACCCCGCAGGGCTTCCACTACCTTGTCCTCCTTGGGCTGCTGCGCAGGAAGGGTCTTGGGAACCATAGAAATGGCCGAGGACGGACATGCTTCGGCACAGGCACCGCATCCAATGCACTTTTCTGGATCAATGACGCTGTTCTCTGTATCCGTGGCCCCGCTGGGACAGACATAGAGACACAGGCAGTCCTTGGTGCACAGGCGAATATTTCTCACCGCGTATTTTTCAGCCATCATCAAGCCCTCCCTTCCACTTTTTCAAATTTCCAGCTGGGCACCTTGCATACCGGACAAAGATCCGGAGCCGCGTTGCCCACATAGACAAAGCCGCAGACCGTGCAGACCCAGACGCCGGTATTCTCCAGCATCTTTTCCCCTTCGGTTTTGTAGCGTGTCAGCAGGGATTGGAGCATCCGGGTGACTTTTTCGCTCCAGACCTGACACCGCAGGGCACCCCGATCTGGCTTTTCCGCGGATACCGCGTTGCCATAAGGATAACCCACCGAGAGATCGTTTTCGATGAGCTCCAGCAACTTTGCGGTGCTGGCTTCCTGCACCGGTTCCGCCTTGGACCGGAAGAACTCTGCCAGCTTTCGGAAGTCCTCCGCCTGCTGGGGCAGATACTGCTTTTCGCAGCCTCTTGCCAGATTAGAGCAGATGATGCTCATTTCCATGGCGGACAGTTCCTTCTCCACATGGGGCTTGTCCAGCGCGGCAGCAGGCTTGGCTTGCTCGGTGTTCTCACGGAACTGGGATTTATCCGCACCGCACAGGGGACACTTCCAATCGACAGGAAGATCTTCCCACTTGCCACCGGCAGCTTCGTCATAAATATAGCCGCAAATACTGCAAACATATTGCTTCATAGGGTTCACCGCCTCCTTTAGCCATATTTTATCAAATCACGGCACAAATACCGTGACTTTGTCACTTATTTCAGCCGCAGGAGTGATGGCCGCAGCCATGATCACCGCAGTTGCCCTCGTGGTGGTGCTCTCCGTGGTGGCTGCACATCACATTGGGGTTATAGGCCAGCGTTCCGGCAGCCAGCGCCTCTGCCGCCTGGTCCGCGTCGCCGGATACACCGCCATACAGCTGGATGCCTGCCGCTGCCAGCGCCGCCTGGGCGCCGCCGCCAATGCCTCCGCAGATCAGTGCGTCCACATGCAGTGCGCTCAGAACACCTGCAAGCGCGCCGTGGCCACTGCCGTTGGTATCCACCACCTCTGAGGATACGATCTTCCCATTTTCCACGTCGTAGACCTTGAACTGCTCTGTGTGGCCGAAGTGCTGAAAGATCTCTCCGTTTTCATAAGTGACTGCAATTCTCATAATATTATCTCCTTTCGGTTTTTCATGCATCGGATGGATTTTTTGCTGATAGCAATTTTTGCACCCGTAGGCTGCGCTGTTTCCGCTGCAGAGTGTAAAATCCCCTCCCTCGATTCGCAGAGGAAGTCCCTCAACCAGCGCATCGGCCAGTTTTTTGCGGGCAGCTGCATAAATCTGCTGAACCGTTGTTCTGGCAATACGCATATATTCTCCGCATTGCTCCTGAGAAAAACCTTCACGGTCAATCAGGCGAATGGATTCATACTCATCCACATTCAGGACAATGGGAGTCAGTTCCTCGCCGCCACGAACCGGAACAAAACCATCATTATCCGGCAAACAACAAACTTTTCTGCATTTTCTCGGTCTTGGCATAGATTCACCTCCACATTATTTGCGGCATATGCCATTTATACGACCATTGTACATCTCCTTTTCCTATATGTCAACGGAATTATTGACATATGCTATAAATTTTTTTATACTATGTGTATTCAAGGAGGTGTACCCATGGATTTTTCATCCTTTTTTCCAATTTGGAACAAACTGACACCGACCCAGCAGCAGATTTTGGAGCGAAATGCAGTTTTACGAAAAGTGGACAAAGGGACTGTGATTCACAACGGAACTGTGGAGTGTACTGGTCTTCTGCTGGTAAGAAGCGGACAGCTTCGTGCCTATATTCTTTCCGATGAAGGACGAGAGATTAGCCTCTATCGTTTGTTTGATCGGGATATTTGCCTGTTTTCCGCCTCCTGTATGATGAACAGTATTCAGTTTGAGATTACCATTGAGGCGCAGAAGGATACCACGATGTGGGTTATTTCTGCTGACACTTATCAGCACATTATGAAAGAGTCTGCTGTGGTAGCTAATTTTACCAACGAAATTATGGCCACCCGTTTTTCTGAGGTTATGTGGCTCATGGAGCAGATCATGTGGAAAAGTTTTGATAAAAGGCTGGCAGGATTTCTGCTGGAGGAATGCAGCTTAGAGGGAACAAATATCCTCAAGATTACCCATGAAACCATTGCGAGCCACATGGGTACCGCCCGTGAGGTAGTTACCCGAATGCTTCGCTATTTCCAGAACGAAGGTATGGTCAAACTGACTCGTGGAACAGTGGAGATTACAGACAAAATCAGACTGGAACAATTGCAAAATGATTAAGCAAAAAGGACATCTGCTTGCTATTAGTTGCAAGCAGATGTCCTGATTTTATGCTCGATCCATTCCGCAGGCCGTAGCCGATTCAATGAGACAGCGATCATTGGTCACAGCATCATAGAACCGGAAGCCGCCGGAGAAGTTATAGCAGTCAAAGCCGTTTCCGGCCAGGATACGACAGGCAATGTAGCTGCGCAGACCGCTCTGACAGATGACGTAGACAGGCTTACGCTTGTCCAGCTCACCCAGCCGCTCCCGCAGCTCGTCCACCGGGATGTTAAAGAAGCCGTCAATGTGTCCGTGTGCGAATTCTTCCACAGTGCGGGTGTCCAACAGAGTTACGCTTCCGTCACGAGGAAGACGATCTGCATCTTCCAGATGCCATTGTTTCAGAACACCGTTTGCGATATTCTCAACCATAAAGCCAGCCATATTTACCGGGTCTTTCGCAGAGGAATAAGGCGGTGCGTAGGCCAGATCCAGATCCTTCAGTTCCGTGGCTTTCATTCCTGCCCGGATAGCGGTGGCCAGCACATCAATGCGCTTATCCACACCTTCATAGCCTACGATCTGCGCACCCAGCAGGCGATAAGTCGCCTTTTCAAAGACCACCTTCATTGTCATGACTTTCCCGCCGGGGTAGTAACCTGCATGGCTCATGGGCGACAGGATAACCGTATCAACATCCAGCCCTGTTTTTCTGGCGTTGGTCTCATTTACGCCGGTAGTAGCGGCAGTCATGCCGAAGATCTTGATGACACTGCTGCCTTGGGAGCCGGTATAATGGCTGTCTCCGCCACAGATGTTGTCCGCAGCGATTCGTCCCTGTTTATTGGCAGGGCCAGCCAAAGAGATCAGAGCATCCTGCCCGGTGACGAAGTGCTTCACCTGCACCGCATCGCCCACGGCATAGATGTCGGAAATGGAGGTTTCCATTCGGTCATTGACCACGATACTGCCCTTGACGCCCAGCTCCAGTCCCGCATCCTGAGCGAGTTGGGTGTCCGGAGAAACGCCGATTGCCAGCACCACCATGTCGGCATGGAGGGGGGCCTCGTCCTTCAGCAGCACATCCACGCCGCCGTCCCTTTCCTCAAACCCTTCTACGGTATGACCAAGTGCCAGCTTTACACCGTGCTTGCGCATTTCATTATGGATGAAAGAAGCCATATCGGCATCAAAGGGATTCATAAGCTGTTTTGGACGCTGGACAATGGTGACATCCATCCCCAGCTCTCGCAGGTTTTCTGCCAGCTCCAATCCAATGAAGCCACCACCTGCCAGCACAGCGGACTTGGGATGGTTTTCGCTGATGTAATCCTTGATGCGGAACGTGTCCTCCACGGTGCGCAGGGTAAACAGCTTGTTGAGGCCCACACCGGGGAGCCGGGGCTGGGTGGGCTTGGCACCGGGAGAGAGAATCAGCTTGTCATAGCTCTCCTCAAACTCCTCACCGGTTTCCAGATTTTTCACGGAAACGGTTTTTTCTTCAGGATGAATCGCCGTGGCCTCATGGTGCACCTTCATGTTTACATGGAACCGGGAGAAGAAGCTTTCCGGGGTCTGGAGGGTCAGCTCCTCGGGATCCTCAATGACCCCACCAATGTAATAGGGCAGACCGCAGTTGGCGTAGGAGATATACCCCGAGCGCTCAAAAACTACGATTTCTGCCTGCTCATTCAGTCTGCGAATACGGGCGGCAGCGGTAGCGCCGCCTGCCACACCGCCTACAATGACAACTTTCATATTATCGTTCCACCTTTCCTGCATAAGCGGAAATTCCGCCTATGTTTTTCACGTTGGTATAACCCAGCTGCTGCAAAACAGCAGCTGCCTGGCGGCTTCTTGCACCACTGAGACAGTGTACAAAGATGGGGGTAGCTTTATTGTCAATCATGCCAGCCACTTTGTCAATGGACTGCAAAGGAACATTTTTACTGCCGGGGATATGCCCCTGCCGGTATTCGTCGGGGGTGCGAACATCCAGCAGGACTGCGCCATCCGTAGTGCTATATTCTTTGACACCCTGATTGATGTCAGGGCCTTTCAGGAAATCGAAGAATCTCATCTTTGCACCTCCTTACAGCATGGCGAGAATCTGAGCCTTAGGTCTGGCACCGGTGACTTGATTGACAATCTTTCCGTTCTTCATAACCACCAGAGTGGGTATGCTCATCACACCGAACTGCATAGCCAGTTCCTGTTCCTCATCCACATTAATTTTAACAACCTTGATATCGGAGCGCTCCTTGGCAATCTCCTCTACCAGAGGAACTACCATGCGGCAAGGACCACACCAGGGAGCCCAGAAATCCATCAGGACGGGCTTGTCCGAGTTCAAAACCTCTTGATTGAAATTGTTTTTATTAACACTGATAGCAGACATATTTAAGTCCTCCTGTTTTCTTTTTTATGGCTTTATTATATCCAGTAGTCGTTCCTTGTTCTGTGATTTTATCACTTATCGCCGGTGACTGTTTCACCGGGCCAACTATTAATTCCGCCGATCTCAATGATATTGGTGTAGCCCAGTTTCACCAGTTTTTCAGATGCCTGCTTACTCCGATTACCGCTGCGGCAGTATACCAGAATCAGCTGATTTTTATCCGGCAGTTCAGAGATATCCTCTGTGCCAATGGATTCGTTGGCAATATTGATAGCACCGGGAATATGCTTTTCGCTATATTCCTGAGCAGTACGAACATCGAGGATGATGTATCCGGTTTCCTCCTCCATCATCGTAATAGCTTCCTCCATAGTAATCTGTCGATAGGTTTTTTCAGCGGATTGCGTTGCACAACCAGAGAGAAGCAGTAAAGTCATTAAAATGGGAATGATTCTTTTCATGTGTATACCTCCATATTTTGAAGATAGGGCAGCCGTTTCCAGTTGCCCTGTTTCCTTTTTTATGTTCTTGCCATTCCGTCTACACTGAGCACAACGCCCGTGATATAGGATGCTTCGTCAGATGCCAGGAACACAAATGCATTGGCAATATCCTCCGGCTGACCCAGGCGGCGCAGAGGGATCTGCTTGATCATCGGCTCGATAACTTCCTTGGGTACGGCCTTCATCATGTCGGTCTCCGTGATGCCGGGAGCCACCGCGTTGACCCGGATACCCTTGGGACCCAACTCACGGGCTAGGGATACCGTCAGGCCATTCACTGCGAACTTGGACGCGGGATATGCAAAGCCGCTGGGTTGGCCAGAAATACTGACCATAGAGGACGTGGAGAGAATAACGCCCTTGCCCCGGGCTACCATGCACTCACTGGCCGCCCGTGTGGCGTTGAACACGCCTTTCACATTCAGATTCATGACCTTATCAAAGGTCTCCTCGGTATATTCGGTAAAAGGGGTGCTTTCAGACACGCCGGCATTGTTCACCAGAATATCCACGCAGCCATACTTTTCAGTGGCTTCACGGAACGCATTTCGGACAGAGTCCAAGCTGGACAGATTGGGGCTGATTCCCGCGACGGTTGCCTCCGGATATTTTTCCTGTAGCTGAGCAACAGCCTTGTCAGCCGATGTCTGAGAACTTGCAGTCAGGACGACGGTAGCGCCTTCCTTCAGAAATTTGTCCGCGGTAGCAAACCCGATGCCCCGGCTGCCGCCGGTGATAATCGCAACTTTATCTTTCAGTCTCATATTTAGACCGCCTTTCTTTTTATTTGTGGCTGTATCATAACAGATGCTGTGTGGTCGTTCCGTGATAATATCACATTTTATCGATCATCCCTTGCAGGCAGAAGATTTCATACAAGCACCTTAATCAAACTGGAATAAGCATCTAAATAAAGGTTTCCTCAGAAACTTTCTCCCCCATTTCATGGAGTTCAAGAGCCTTTTTGCTTCTGTTTTGCCTTACGAGTTACAATAGACATACAAAAAAACGCCCACTTCGCCGATTACGAAGTGGGCAAAAATGTTCTAAAAGCTCTGCAATAACACAAAAATTATGCCATAAATCACGCTTGTGCTGACACCATAAACGATCACAGGCCCCGCTATGGTAAACATTTTGGCACAGCTTCCCTGGGTTATAGACTCACCCTTGCACTCCAACAAATGCGATTTCTTCCGAGGCTTTTCCTAATTCGAAAGAATAATGGATGACCACTCCAGATCCACGGTTATGGGGTGCTTATCCTTTATGCGGCAGCAGTAAGGGAGAAAAGGGAGAGCAAAAGAGCAGCGGCTAACGCCGCCTTAAAGAGAAAGTCACCTCTCCCTTTTCTCCCTCGCTGCGGCTATGGAAACCGAGGAAAACCGCAAGCGGTTTACGCACCGTTTCCACAGCCTACGCTTCACCCTCTTTTTCCTCTCCGACTTTCTCCCTTTTCACAGAAAAAGAGATATAAGGGTAGCACATAGGACGAGGAAAAAGAACGGCACACAGGCTGAATTATTGATGATTTTCGCACCGAAAAGCAACACCAAAACAACGGTTAGGCACTCTGCGAAAAAATACGCATTTTCGTCTACCTGAAATGTTCACAGAAAAGATTCAAATTAGGCATTGCAAATATACAGATAATGTATAATATATTCAGGTAAAAACAGGAGGTGGCTTGATGAATACAGTTGGTGAGCGTTTGAAAACGCTGCGCGAGGGAATGAAGTTCTCTCAAAAGAAAATGGCTGAGTTGCTGAATGTGACGCAGCCGAGTATTAACCGATATGAGCATGGGCAGTCTGTACCGTCTATTGAATTGCTGATAAAATATGCGGATTATTTTGATGTATCTATGGACTACATCACTTGCCGTTGTGATGAGCCGCAGGGCAAACTGTACCAAGTGAAACCGCCTGTTGCGGATAATCCCGAATTGGCAAAGTTTGTAGAAATGTGCTTTGAGCCTGATTCGCCCATGAATGAGCAGTTGAAACAAACCTTGATACAGATGTTAGGGACGGTGAAAGCATGACGGCAGTAATTTACGCGAGATATTCTTCTGATAATCAGCGCGAGGAATCCATAGAAGGTCAGCTCCGCGAATGTACCGCGTTTGCTGATAAGAATGGAATTACCGTTCTGCGTCACTACATCGACAGGGCAGTTTCCGCAAAGACCGACAACCGCCCAGAATTTCAGAACATGATTAAGGACAGCGGCAAAAAGCTGTTTGATATGATTATCGTTTGGAAACTTGACCGGTTTGCCCGAAATCGCTATGACAGCGCACGATACAAGGCGCAGTTGAAGAAGAACGGCGTTAAGGTTGTTTCCGCTACCGAGGTTATTTCCGATGGCGCAGAGGGTATTATCCTTGAATCCATGCTTGAGGGCTTCGCTGAATACTATTCCGTTGACCTTTCCGAAAAGGTTGTACGCGGTATGACCGATAATGCGTTGAAATGTATGTTTAATGGCGGTACGCTGCCGATGGGCTATCAGATCGACGCAGACCAACATTTTCAGATTGATCCTGTAACTGCACCGTACATTTTGGACGCTTTCAAGCGATATGACAAGGGCGCGACCATGACAGAAATCCGCGATTGGCTCAACGAACAGGGCATGAAAAACACTCGCGGTAATCCCTTGACCTACAACAGCGTACAGCATCTATTGAAAAATCGCCGTTATATCGGAGAATATCAGTACAGGGAGATTATTGTCCCCGATGGTATTCCCGCCATCGTGCCGCTTGACTTGTTTGAACGAGTACAAGCAAAAATGGCGAAAAACAAGAAAGCCCCCGCCCGACACAAGGCAGAGGACGATTATCTGCTGACAACCAAGCTGTTTTGTGGGTACTGCGGCGCGTATCTCTGCGGCGAGAGTGGCACAAGCCGTACAGGGATCGTCCACCACTACTACAAGTGCGTCTCGGTGAAAAAGAAGCGTAAAGAGTGCCACAAAAAGCCTGTTAAAAAGGTTTGGATTGAGGATTTAGTTGTCTCGGCAGCAATGGAAATGATTATGGACGATGACGCGATTGAGGCTATCGTTTCAATGCTCATGGATTTGCAGGAACAGGATAACACCAATATTCCCCTGTATGAGCAGCAGTTACAGGAAACCAATGCCGGGATCCGCAATCTGCTGAATGCTATTCAGCAAGGTATTCTGACAAAATCGACCAAAGAACGCCTTGAAGAATTAGAGGCGGCAAAAGAGGAATTGGAAAACCGCCTTGCCAACGAGCAGTTGTCCAAGCCCCCGAAAATCAGCGCGGAGTTTATGACATTTTGGCTGCACCGTTTCCGCAAATTAGATGTTACCAAGCAGAGTCACCGCAAAATGCTGATTGACACCTTTATCAACGCGATATTCCTGTATGACGATAAAATGCTGATAACCTTTAACTACAAGGACGGCACAAAAACCATTACATTCGGCGAGGCTAAAGAAGCCGCTGAAAAAGCGGCTTCTGGTTCGGATTTGGATTGCTCAACTGCGGCTCACGGGACTTGAACCCGCACATCAGAGATACAGGAACCTAAATCCTGCGCGTCTGCCAATTCCGCCAAAGCCGCATCTCAACTCATTGCATTATAAAGTATGGATAAGCGAAATGCAAGAAGGGAAGCGCTGATTGATCGCGGCCAGCATTGGCCCAGGGCCTTTTGTTATGCCAAATCCAAGGTTGTATATCCTCGTTCTCTCGCCTGAACTTTTGTCGGAAAAACCGATAGAAGTCTGTATCTGAAATCGCTCACTTTCTTGTCGTACCGATATAATTAACCCCTTCACCATCCAGGGCATCCGTGCCAATGAATTCCTTTTCTAACATGTCCTCCTGCACAAGTGTCTGAAGTTTCCCAGTGTCTTCTTCCACCAGCATTCTACTGACTGCTTCACTCTAACAACTCGCATTTTTTGCGTGTTGTTATTTTATCACTCAACACGCGTATAGAGCCTCACCAGGCCATTTTCTTTCGTGACTTTAAGCACTGCCTGATCACCATATTTCAGAGTACAGATATAATCCGCCCAGCACCATCACCAGTACCAGTACAATGCTGTGAACGCGGCTCACCATCTTCCAGGCATTTTCTTCTTCAACACGTAACTCGCCGTTCTCTGAATCTTTGTCTTCGATATACGTCCGCTTGTTTGATAAAACATACCAGCCGAACCAGATGGCGTATATAGCCGCAAGCGTTAAAAGAGTGATCAAGACCGCACGAAGATCATCCGTCAACGGGCAAAACATTGACAGAAGCGCGGCAGGTAAAAGCAGCGCAATCGGTACATCCGAGGCCACATAGGCGAATCTTCCAAACAGCTTACGATACAGCCGCTTTGTCCGCCGCTGTTCTCGCTCTTCCTCTTCGTAGGCTGCCGGTGAAAAGGCGACATATAATCCTCTTACGGATATGTACCCAGCCACGATGATTATCGGCAGATCCGAGAGATCTCTGAAATAAATCAGCTTCATCGCGACAAAAGCACATCCCAGTAACGATTCCAATGCTGTCTTCGGACTAATCAGTTTCATAACCGCCACCTCCATGAAGTCATCATGCATATTCGGAAGCCATCAGCTTCCATTTCGTGATTGTGTCTCCGCAGATTCCGATTTGTCTTCCTGATTTTCTATATTTTCTATCTCAATTCTACCATCTCGAAATCAAACACAAAATATAGGAATCCGGTCGGTTTTCGTCCTATTTTATTAAGTTTTACTTTTAACATGACGGGAACTTGCCAAATGTGTTTCATCGGATGAACGCCACATCCTATCACACAGTGAATAACCATAAAAATAGAGAGCAGGATATCAAATCCTGCTCTTTCTCTTTGCAAATGTCTGAAAATCACCAGGGGTTTTGTACGTTTTTGGAGCGATTTTCGAAGTGGTTGCGAGGGGGGCGTACGTTTTAGAAATATCATGTACATCCAGAAGTCATCCGCTCCCCCATAATCGTTATAAATTCAGCAAATTCATCACAAGCTTCACCATTACATCTTTCTCTTCCGGACTCGATTCAGCAATCATCAAGGTGATGGCTACCAGAGTCCCATCGCTTATGCGCTTAACTCCATTTTGAAATAAGGCATTGTTTTTATCCAGAAATTCCAGGAAGAGAGATGCCTCAATTCTTTTACAGCCATCTGCATATGCCTCTTTTAGAATTAACTCGATAACCTACAGAAAAAATCATATCAAGGTTGTATATCTTCGGCTTTCTTCCTCTTGAACTTTTATCGGAAAATCCGATAGAAGTTTCATTTAGTTCACCAGATGAGATAATATTGTTGATATGTTCACTTAATGTAGCTTGCTTAACATTAAACAATTCTCCCATTTGCTTCTGTGTCAGCCAAACTGTTTCCTGTTCCGGATTTATTTGAACTTCAATATTAATGTCACCATCCGTAAATAATACTATTTCGTTTTTCATTCATCATCCCCTCATTCTCTGTCACTTACTTCATCCTTCGCACATCTTGGCAACTTCTAATACTTTAATATCCATAAGTCATCAGCTTCCATTCTCCACCATCACTCCGCGCAAGCCACCAGGACCAGTCTGTATACTCTTCATCTGGATTCCAGGCCCCAGAATCCGTCTTCGGCGAGTGAAACCTGCTGTCAAATGCGATGCATTGCGTAAACACTTCCGAATCATCCTTTGACTTTAATCGATTCATCCAGGCGATATTCTCTGACGTGTTGCACTTTTCATCCGATGCATACGAAAGACTGTGTAATTCGCAGCCTTCAAATGCTTCGAACTCTTTCATTATAATCTTTATCGCTGCATCCATATCCGCTTTAGAGTATATATAGGATGCGCCATAATCCATTTTGACAGCTGATGGATTTCCTTTTGAACTTCCGGCTTTCAGATCCTTTGCTGCTACCGATACATCTTCTGCACTTTCTTCGTTATGTGTCTCTATTTCTTCATGTGTAGAATCTATAGGCGCAATCGTAGTTGTTTCCGGTATCGTCTCGTGAGCAGCCTGACAGCCGGTCATAAGCAAGCAGACAAGCCCGAGCGTTATAAATCGTTTTTTCATGTTATCACATCCAGAATCACGCGCGCTCAAATGACAAGTATCTCGTTCCCTGAAAAGTTAGTTTTCCGATATCTCCTTCCGCCAGCATTCCATATTCTCTTCCTGAAACCTGTAGTTCCATCCGGTCACCGCTCTCTACCTGAAACGTGACATAGTAGCTGGTACTTGAAGTCGAATGAAATCCATGAGCTCCAGACAGGTCACCCGCATTTGCATGGTTATAATGTGTGATATTTTCTCGCTTTGCGACGATGGTTGCACTCACCGACAAACGCGGTGACTGATTGTTTTTATGCCATCCCGGAATCAAACACAAAATATAGGAATCCGGTCGGTTTTCGTCTTTTTTATTAAGTTTACGTACGCAAAAAGACCTGTAAGTTTTTCAACTTACAGGTCTGAAAAATCAAGATGAGGCTGACGGGATTCGAACTCGCGACAACTTGATTAAAAGTCAAGTGCTCTACCGACTGAGCTACAGCCTCGCAAAACAGGGCCAGTTGGATTCGAACCAACGAGTGCAGGCGTCAAAGGCCTGTGCCTTACCGCTTGGCGATAGCCCCTCGATAAGCCTGCTGGCTAGGGTGGGTAATGGAATTCGAATCCATGATCTCCAGAACCACAATCTGGCGCGATAACCAACTACGCTATACCCACCATATTACGGCTGCTTTTCAGCAAACCAGTATGTAAATCTCTCGAGATGTCTCGAGAATGAGCCCGGGGGGATTCGAACCCCCGACCCACGGCTTAGAAGGCCGTTGCTCTATCCAGCTGAGCTACGGACTCAGACAACTCTTTATGAGCGACTCGTATATATTAACGAATAAGCTTCATTTTGTCAACCATAATTTCACTCATCGGAAAATAATATGTACAAGTCACTTGAAGCACAGAGCTTCGTGCGTCTGTTTTCTGTTCTTCTTATTACCGTGCTTTCCTAGAATACAAAAAAAAGCACCGGAATGCAAGTCTTCATTTCGATGTTGCTTCTACTTCGTTTCTTCATCTCCGGCCCATCTTCAATAAAAATCCGAAGGCCTTCTTTCGAAGTCCTCCGGATTTTCCGTTCATATATATGATTTTGATATACAGAGATTGATGCGCTTATGCCTTATGTGTAAGGTCGTACGCTTCCTGGCAGAGCTTGGTGATACCAGCCCAGTCCTTATTTACAAGCATATCCTTCTTGCATACCCATGTTCCACCTACACCGATAATCTTATCGAAGGCAAGATACTCGAGCACGTTGTCGAGGTTAACGCCACCGGTAGGCATGAACTTGAGCTGTGGGAATACAGGAGAAAGTGCCTTCAGGGTCTTGAGTCCGCCGTATGCAGCCGCCGGGAAGAACTTTACCATCGGAAGGTTGTAACGAAGTGCGTTTGTGATATCGGTCGGTGTGCAGGTACCTGGGCAGTAAGCTACGCCGTGGCCGAGTGCGCACTGCGCAACCTCATCTGAGAAAGACGGGGAAACGATGAACTGAGCACCAGCGTTGATCGCACGTGTGCACTGCTCACGATCGAGAACAGTACCAGCACCAACAACGACATTCGGGCACTCCTTTACCATCGCTGCGATCGCATCTGCAGCAGCTGCTGTACGGAAGGTAACCTCCGCCATCGGAAGATGACCAGCCTCGAGCGCCTGTGCGAGAGGAACGGCATCCTCCACGTGATCGATAACTACGACTGGACAAACCTTAATCTCGGCAAGCTTCTCCATGAAATCTTTCTGTGTCATATCAAATCTCCTTTGAATATTATCAAGCCCGAATAAATCAGGCCATGTAAACGCTTACAGTCTTTATTATATATGATTTATTTTTCACATACAAGAGTGAATCGCCTAGTCTTTTATGTAAACCTGGCGGAACTCGAAATCTCCCTCTTCGCTGACGTCGATCACCATATAGGATGGACGACGGTCGACCTGGCGCGGATAGCTGATGGAACCCGGATTCAGGCAGGTCACGCCATCGACCGTTTTCAGGAACGGCTTATGCGTATGACCGAACATCACGACATCACAGTCGCGGTTCTTCGCTTCATCGACGATGCCGGATACGCCCATATTTACCCCGTAGTAGTGGCCATGGGTCAGAAGGCAGCGATGCTTTCCGATCTTCACGACGATCTCCTTCGGAAGCGAAGTGAAGAAGTCGTTGTTTCCCTGCACGAAGTAGCACTTCACGCCATCACCGGCATACTGCTGGATCATCCCCTCCGAGCCCTCGGCATCGCCGAGATGGATGAGGATATCGATCATCCCGATGCGGCTCAGTACATCCTTCAGGTTCGCGTCGTTCCGGTGGGAATCACTTACGACGAGGACGGTCTGAAAGGGGCGGACAAGTCCGCTTTCCTCCCGGGCCTCTGCCCCGTCTTCCGACGTCGTGCCGCGTCTCGCGGCATCCTTTTCCAGGACATCCTTCAGAAGCTCACGCATCGCACGGAGTGCCTTGCCGCGATGAGAAATCGCATTCTTTTCCTCCGGCGTCAGCTCCGCAGAGGTCTTGCCATACTCCGGAAGGTAGAGAATCGGATCATATCCGAAACCATGCGCCCCCTTCGGTTCATGGGCGATCAGGCCCTCGAAGATGCCTTCTGCGTGGAGGACACGTCCGTCTGCAAATGCAGCGCAGATATCGCAGGTGAAGTGTGCCGCGCGTTCATCTCCCTCCGCATAGCGAAGCTCATGGATGATGCGTGCATTCTTTACATCATACGAGGTATCCTCACCGAGGTAGCGGGCACTGTAGATGCCCGGCAGTCCCAGCATGTAATTAACACAAAGGCCGGAGTCGTCCGACATGATGATGTCATCGTCCTCCAGCATATGATGTGCAAGCATATAGCTGCGAATGCCGACGGCCTTCAGCTCTGCGTTCTCCGCAAAGGTCTTACCGGTCTCGACGGGCTCGAAATCGATTCCGAGCTCACTCTTCGCAACGATATCGGTGGCCAGATCCCCCAGGATCTGGCGCACCTCTATCATTTTATTTTTATTATGGGTAGCAAATATGATTCGCATGCTTCACTCGTCTCTTTCTGCCCATATGCCTGATTTAAAGATCAGTCAAGGTACTTCTTGAGGGTGGCTCTCACGGCACCAGGGCCTGCCAGCTCCTCCTTAAAGAGATCCTCGATCAGTTCGCCGATACCAGCCTCATAAAGGTCAGAGCCGAAAATGTTCACGTTGCTGAGGATCGGACGAACCTTGTCGCCGACACTCTCTGGATGTCCGAGAGTGATGCCTTCCATCTGCTGAGACAGCGTCTCCAGCATCGGATCTGCGGAACGCTCGAAAGCCTGACCCTCATCATCCACACCAAGAAGATAACGCAGCCAGCCTGCGATTGCAAGCGGAATCGCCTTCAGCTTCTTCGCATCGCCATACTTCGCAACATAGCTCTTGATAGTCTCGCCGTAACGAATGCCGACCTTCTGAGAGGTATCGGTCGCGATACGCTGTGGCGTATCCGGCATGAACGGGTTCGGGATACGAACATTGATAACCTCGTCAACGAACGCCTCCGGAGAAAGAATGCCAGGGTTCGTCACAACCGGCATACCCTCCACCGGGCCGATCTCATGAACGAGCTTGTTGAGCTCGGTGTCCTTCATCTCATCTGCGATCAGCGTGTAGCCGAGTACACAGCCGTATACAGCCAGTGCCGTGTGCAGCGGGTTGAGGCAGGTGGTGACCTTCATACGCTCTACCTTATTGACAGTATCACGGTCAGTCATGTATACACCAGCGTCCTCAAGCTTCGGTCTGCCGTTCGGGAATTTGTCCTCGATGACGAGATACTGAGGGCCCTCTGCATTGACGAAAGGTGCGATGTAGGTATGCTTCGAGGTGATGACCGGCGCCATATCCTCGATGCCGAGTGCCTCGAGTTCCTTCTCTACAGACTCTGCCGGACGCGGGGTGATCTTATCGATCATGGACCACGGGAAGCCGACCTTGTTCTCATCCTTCAGATACTCTACGAAGGCTGCCGGAACGAAGCCCTTCTTCTCCCACTCCTCGGCCATGGTCACGATGGAGCTCATGAGCTTCTCACCGTTGTGTGAGCAGTTATCACAGGAAACAATCGCTACCGGATACTGTCCTGCCTTGAAACGCTCGAACAGAAGTGCAGTGACGATGGCCATCGCAGCGCCCGGCTTCTCCGGACCGTTATCGATGTCTGCCTGTACGAACGGGAAGTACTGGCCGTCTGCATTCTTCAGTGCATAGCCCTTCTCGGTGATGGTGAAGGTTGCCATCTGGAAATCCGGATTTGTGAAGATCTCCTTGAGGCGGTTCCACTCCTCCGGAACAGCGGACTGTGCCTTGATCGCCTCGGTCAGCGAGCCGATGACGCGCTTCTCAGTATTGCCGTCTGCCTTCAGGGTGACACCCAGTACGAGGTTGTCGTATGGCTTGTAGATCTTATCAACAACATCGAAGTCGAAGGTCTCGACACAGGTGATGCCCTTATCGAGCTCACCCTTCTCGATCAGTGTATCTGCGATGCTTCCGAGGAAGATACGGAAGATGTTACCGATACCGAAGTGTACCCAGCGTGGGGACTTCTTCGTATTCTCTGCAAGTGCAGTCACATCATAGGATGGAAGTGTTACACCGGCCTGTGCCCATGCAGCTGTATCCTTTAAACCCTCAAGTGTTAATTTCATTTTGCAAACTCCTTTCTCGTCTCAGCCTTCTCGATGGCCTCCCAGAGACCTTGGATGTACGTTGCACCAAGTGCACGATCATAGAGACCATATCCTGGGATAACGCCTGGCTTATCAACCTCATCCCAGATCATGCGGCCGTGATCCGGACGGATCGGTCCATCGAAGCCAGTCTCATAGAGTGCACGAACGATCTCGTACATATCGAAGTTACCATCCTTGGAAATGTGGCAAGCCTCCTGGAAATCATAATTCTCACGAGAGGTATCGTTGAAACGAAGGTTACGTACATGTGCAAAATGAATTCTGCCCTTCAGTACACGGATCATGTGCGGAAGATCATTCTCGAGGTTGGTGCCGTAGGAACCAGAGCAGAAGGTCACGCCGTTATGTACATCGTCGACAGCATTCATCAGACGAAGGATACCTGCCTCGGAGTTGATGATTCTGGTGAGACCGAAGACGGACCATGCCGGATCATCCGGGTGGATCGCCATCTTGATGTCATACTTGTTGCAGACCGGCATGATGGCCTTCAGGAAGTATACGAGGTTCTGGAAAAGCTTCTCGCCGTCAACATCCTTATACATCTCGAAGAGCTCCTTGATCTTCGCCATACGCTCCGGCTCCCAGCCTGGCATAACCGCGCCGTTTGACATCTTCTCCATAGAAGCAGCGAGGTTATCCGGATCGATGGCATCGATGGCCTTCTGATTATAAGCAAGTACTGTAGAGCCATCCGGGTTCTTACGTGCCAGCTCGGTTCTGGTCCAGTCAAATACAGGCATGAAGTTGTAGCATACGAGGTGGATGTCCTCCTTACCGAGGTTCTCAAGTGTCTCGATGTAGTTTGCGATGTACTTATCACGGTTCTCATCGCCGACCTTGATGGAGTCGCAGACATTGACAGACTCGATACCGCTCAGGCGAAGACCTGCAGCCTCGATCTCTTCCTTTAATGCATGGATTCTCTCCTGTGACCATACCTCACCCGGGGTGGTGTCATACAGTGTAGAGATAACTCCGGTTACGCCCGGAATCTGGCGGATCTGCTGTAAAGTTACGGTATCAAACTTAGAGCCGTACCAACGTAATGTCATTTCCATTATTATACCCTCCGTACAAAATGTATACTAGTTTCTGTAGTTCCTAGAATAACCCGCTCTACTTTATCTGTCAACGAGATTTCAAAGAAAAGCCGAATTTTATCAATTTCAATGTCTCTTTGTGTATAATTTCACAAGTCTTTCTTCATTCCGTCTCCATTTTCGTTCATTTTACCTCTCCGTCGTGTATGTATACTAGATTTTCCGGGCTTTTCGAGTATAATGAAGCTATAACTATTTAATTTTCAGGAGTCCCTCATGAACGAGAACACGCGCGAAGTATTTGAATCTACGGCAGATGCCACGGCCATATCGAAGCCAGAGGAGATCCATCCATTTGAATCCACAGCAGATGCCACGGCCATATCGAAGCCGGAGGAAATCCATCATTATCTGTGGGATCGTATCGCGACGCTCGAGCTCCAGCCAGGCACGAAGCTCAGTGAAGTGAAGCTGGCACAGATGTTCAGCTGCAGCCGTATCCCTGTTCGAGAGGCGGTGCGGCGGCTGAACGCGGAAGGTGCGTTGGACTCTCAGCCACAGCGTGGCAGCTTCGTGAGCCGCATCGACATGAATCGTGTACGACAGGTACGCTATCTTCGCGAGGTCCTGGAAACCCGTGTGGTCATGGATGCCTATGATGCCGGCCTCCTGCAGCCGCTTCTTCCTCTCCTTCGCAATATGCTGCAGGAGCAGCAGGATATGATCCGATTCAATGAGCTCATCAAGCTGACCGACGCCGACACCCGCTTCCATGATCTCTTCTATCAGCTGCAGAATAAGGAGTTCGTTCAGCAGCACACCGGCCGCCACGACATCCACTATATCCGTGCACGCCGCTTCGCCCTCGGCATCGAGCGCAGTGATGATGAGCGGATGGACGATAGTGTAAACATCGTCTCCCAGCATGTGCGCATGGTGCACGCCATCGAACAGGGCGATCGTGCCGCACTCGAGCAGGAGCTCGTTCATCACTTCCGGAACATCAATCACACGCTGGAACGCGTGGTAAATGACGAAGCCTTCAAAACGGTGTTTCAGGTGAATGACTAAGTTCAGATAATCGCAGAGCCGCATGCGCAGTCTATCGCAGGAACATCCGCACGCAAAAAGACCGATGGTCTGTTTCACGAACAGGTCACCGGTCTTTCTTTATGTTTCTGTATCGATATGTTTCTGTATCAATGTGGTCGTCTGTCTTCGGATCTACACGTCAAAACAGCCCTATCCGCAGACTCATCTGTTTCTATACAGCGTATGGATCTTCAGTGTTTCATAAAGCGCTGTTCATAATCCCTGAGTGACGCGATCGCCTCCTTCGACATCGGGATCAGCGCGAGCATGTTGAAGATCGTCATGAGGCCAATGCCTACATCGCCGAGATCCCACACGAAGGTGTAGGCCGCCATGCAGCCGATGAAGAGGTTGATCAGCGCGATGATCTTATATACATTCTGTGATTTCCAGCTGTCACCGAACACATACGCGACGTTCGAACGTGCATAGAACAGGACGCCGATGAAGGTCGAGAAGCTGAAGAGCCAGAGCGTGATGGCGATGAAGATCACACCGGCCTGGCCGAAATGGTAGCGCATCGCTGCCTGGAGAAGATCCATACCACCGAGGCCGGCCACCACTTCCTCCGGAACGAGAAGCATCACGAAGGCGGTACAGCTGCAGATCACGATGGTGTCGATGAAGACGCCGAGCGCCTGCAGAAGTCCGGACTTCACTGGATGATCGACATCTGCCGCAGCCGCTGCACATGGCGCAGAGCCGGAGCCTGCTTCGTTGGAGAAGAGGCCACGCTTCACACCGTTCATAAGGACGGCACCGAAGCCACCCGCCACCGCCTGACGCAGGCCGAAGGCCTCACGAAAGATACGTGAAAATACCGCTGGCAGCTGAGTGAAGTTGTTGATGATCACGAACACGGTCAGGAAGATATAGAAGCCGGCCATGACTGGAACGATGATGTCGAGTGCCTTGACCGTGATATTCTTCCGGAACACGATCACCGCAGACAGGAGGCAGAGAAGCACCGCGGAAGCGATCGGTGGCACGTGAAACGCATTGTCAAAGGCAGACGCGACGGAGTTACCGATGACCTGGCTGATGCCACACCAGCACAGGAGGCCGGACAGCGCGAACAGGATCGCGATGACGCTCTTTCGCTTCTTTCCGGCAAACATCTTATGGATATAGTAGGCCGGACCGCCTCGGTAACCACCGTACAGAGGATCTTCTTCCTTATATAACTGGGCGAATGTCGCCTCGACGAACGCCGTGCTGGAGCCGATCAGCGCTGTCAGCCACATCCAGAACACGGCACCGGCACCACCGGCAGATACCGCTGCAACGACGCCGACGAGATTACCCATGCCGACACGTGTTGCGGTCGAAACGATGAGGGCCTCGAGTCCAGAAACCTTACTGTTCTTTTCCGGATCGACACTCTTCTCTCTTGCCACACGACACATCTCCGGGAAGAGACGGATCGGGAGGAAGCGGGTGCGGACGGTACAGAAGATACCTGCCGGAATCAAAAGAAGAACCAGGAGTGACAGCCCGAGTGTCGAGCCTCCTGGTAGTGGAATCGTGATGAGGTCTCCCCAGAGGAGATTGTAGATAAACTGAATTACTGCCATAACACTTTCATCCTTTAAACTATTAATTACTTTAAAGTATAGCAGATATTCCTCGAGAAACAAGAAAGAAAACGACGATGTCCGGAAATGCGCCTTCGCGCGGGCATCGTCGTACTGTGTGATCCGATATGGGACGGCGTGTCGCAGCCGTTTAAAGTATAAAAAAAGCGGAAAGCCGACTTCTCAGCTTTCCGCGTGATGCGGGAGATGGGACTTGAACCCACACGTCCTATCGGACACAAGATCCTTAGTCTTGCCTGTCTGCCAATTTCAGCACTCCCGCAGACGACCCGGGACGGAATCGAACCGACGACCTCCGCCGTGACAGGGCGGCGCTCTAACCAACTGAGCCACCGGGCCACATGGTATCGTGCCCTGAAAACTGTATATCGCTCATATATTATTCTGTAGATAAAACATCAAACCTACCAGCACATCTACTGTCGTAGATGCCGCATACTCGTGAATGTAGAAGTAAACCTTCACGCTTCACTCGTCTTGCGCACATTGGATAAGCCCTCGACCTATTAGTAACTATCACCTGAATGCTTTGCAGCACTTACAGCTTAGCCCTATCAACCTTGTAGTCTT
>NZ_JBQKLS010000004.1:0-200559 GCF_052116105.1 Oribacterium sp. Sow4_G1_1 | reverse complement strand
CGAAGACGACCTCCGGCGGCGATAACCCATACGACATTCATGACGCAAAGTTGAGCAGTTCAGCGACAGCTCATGAGAGCAGCTCCGTGACAGCTCATGAAATCAGCAACAATCAATGGTTTTCCAATAAGATCTTCTTTTCCTTTCAGTTCCTCAAGTGTTTTTTCCTCAAGATTAAGGATCTCCAGGGCACGCCTTTTTAATAAAATCCCCTCTTCAGTAAGCGAAATTTTCTTCCCGCTTCGAATAAATAATATTACTCCAAGCTCCTCTTCAAATGCCGCCATTTGTCTGGATAGCGTTGGCTGGGTAATATGCAATTGTTCTGCTACTTTTGTAAAGCTCTGTTCTTTTGCCACCGTCAGAAAATAGCGCAATAGTCTTAATTCCATATTTTTTATTCCCACAACTTCCAATTTGTACGTATTTCTCTTAAACAGCTCAGAATGTGAACCAAGGCGATAAAGCATCAAAACAAGACTTTCCCTCTCACAAGCTGTGCTTTCTCCGATCTTTTCCTGTCACGATGTAGTATTGCTTCTTGTTTTCATACATTTCCGCATCTGCGGCTTTCAGAAGCGACTCAAAATCCGTGTCCTTTGTACCGCTTATCGTCGTACCGAGGGACGCGGTAGCACCCAGTTGGCTTTTTGCCGTTTCCAGTAGTTTCTGAAACGCCGGATATGTGATGTTTGGCAGAACCGCAATGAACTCATCTCCGCCAAACCGATACACATGACGCTTTCCGAACACAGATTTCAGCGTCTGTGCGGTCTGCACAATGAATTTATCACCGGCGTCATGTCCCTTTTGGTCATTTATTTCCTTTAGGCCATTTATGTCGCACATGACAATCGCCAGGGGAAAGTACTTCTCCAGCTTTTCTGTGTACGCCCAATCCAGAGCTTTTCTGTTTTTACAATCTGTGAGCTGGTCATATAATGCACTGTGCTCCAGTGCATCTGCATTATCGCGCAGTCTTATCATAAAAGAGATCATAAACTCGATCATATCTATCAGATTCGAGATCTCATGCAGTTTCTCTTCGGGAGAATTGTCCACACCGTAGAATCCGACCATCTTGCCGTTGATTTTGATTGGCCCTGTCACAAGGGTATTGACACCCTGAGGTTTCAGCCGTTCATAGATGGCTTCGCTTGTTTTTTTGCATTCTTCAATGTCATGGATGATGACATTGCTGGATTCTTGATATTGTGCAAACCACGCTTCAATGATGCCTTCATACGGCACATCCTGCAAGTTATCTTTTTCTTTGGATACGCCCGCTTTGCACCACTCGTAGGTGTTGTCAAACGTTCCGCGGTCATTCTGTTCAAAGATGTACGCTCGATCGGCGGTCATACGCTGTCCGATATACTCTACCAGTTGATTCAGTACTTTGTCCGGATTTTCTTCTGAAGCGGCATACCGAACCATGTCCGTGAGGAATCTCTCGTAATTCAGGATTCGTTCCTGCGATTCGCGCTTGCTGACTTCCAACATTTCCTTTTCCTTATGGTACAGGATTTTCTGGAGCTTGCTTCGCATCATTGTGGCAGTCAGAAGCATACTCAGCACCCCGTACAGAATAACATTCACTAGGTTTTTGGATAGAATTGGGGTGTGCTGCGCACAGAAAGCAAGTCCGATATAGAGCAGCATACTGCTCAGAATCAGCCCGTTCATGACCGCCGTTCTGGCGGTAAACAGCAGCGGCGCTGCCAGTATGAACACAATGTAGTTAACAGTGAGCTCCTCCGGTGCAATCAGCGTTCCCGTAATAATGCCGAACAGCAGCAGCACGGCAAAAAAGCTGTATACAACCAGTTTTTTCCCCAAGAAGCTTCTAATTTGACAACGAGAAATGCAAAAATAGACCAAAGAAAGGAACGTATAGACCAGATACACCCATTCATATTTTCCGATACTCAGAGAAAACACACTCACCAGCGTTATGACTCCAAAGGCAACAAGCGCCACAACAGAATACAGCCGCATGGCTTTCCAGTTTTCTTCCCATACATCCTGTTTTACTTTCTCATAATCACAACGACTAAACATAAACAACGAAACAATTTGATTCATACGTTTTTTCTCTTCAAACTCTGTTCAATTACCGCTTTACCATTTAAGGATTGGTCTATGTCCTTTTCTGGAAGAATCGTTTCTTCACATGTACCAAACACATCTTCAAATCCTTTTTGAAATGCACACTGTACATTTTTCTTAAATTCAGCAATGTCATTTTCGGACATTAGAATAAGTTCTAAGTTTATTTCTGTCAACTCCGTAAACTGTCATAAGTATCAAGCCTGCTGGAGTGATTCTGGCAGGCTTCTGTTGTTCGTCGTTTTTTCGTTATCGGCAACTCGTGCAAAAATTGCACAAATTACTTTCTAGGACAAAATGCCACAACCAGTTCTTCTGTCTTACACATCATCTAGCATCAGGCCAATGTCTTCGCCAGCAGTCCGTCACACCCCTCTGCTATCTGCGCTGCGCACGCATCGAACTTCCGCGTGTACCACGGATCGTCGATGATCTCGTCCGGATGCCCGGAGTACTCCATGAGATAATGAATCTTCTCCTCCGTATCCTCACCGAGGATACGCTTCATATAGAACATATTCTCCTCATCCATCCCGATCAGAAGATTATACGCCTCGTAATCCGAGCGCTTCAGCTGCCGCGCCCGATGCGTGCCGACCGGCACACCCCTCCGCTCCAGCGCCGCCTTCATCGGCGGATAAATCGCATTCCCGATCTCCTCCGTCGACGTCGCCGCTGAATCGATCACAAACTCCGATGCCATCCCCCGCCGGTTCACCAGATCCTGAAAAATGTACTGCGCAGAAACACTGCGACAGATGTTGCCGTGGCAAACGAATAATACTTTCATCATATTTTTAATCATCCTTAATTATTTCTCAGGGACGTTGTACTTTAAGCTTCGTGATAACTACGTTCTACATATTCCGGCAATTCTTCTCTGGAATTAGCAGTCAAATCGCCGATAACAGCATAGAGCCAAAGCTCTATGCTGTGTGATCAAATGTATCAGATTTTAGAACAACTCCTGTTCAAGTTACACGGCGGGAACGACCAGGTGTCAGATCTCCCGGCCCATCTGGTACGCCTGCTCCAATGCTGGGCGACCGGTGATATCGCCGACTTCGTTTACGCCGCCAGCGAACACCGTGCCGGCCAGTTTGCAGCGTGGGAAGCAGTCGACCCAGCCCTGGACAGCCTTCTCGGTGCCCTCGAAGGTCTCCGCTGCGTCCTCTGCTGCAGTTGCGAGCAGGTAGGCTTTTCTGAATGTATAATCGGTATCATACAGCGGATTGGCGCGGTCCAGTATGGTCTTCAGCTGACCGCTCACGCAGTAATAGTAGACAGGTGTTGCGAACACCAGCACATCGGCATCGTGCATTCTGGCGACGATGTCCACGGCATCATCATTGATTACGCAGCGACCGAGCTTGAGGCAGGCAAAGCAGCCCTTGCAGAAACCAATCTGCTTTTCCCGCAGATACACTGTCTCTACCAGGTGCCCGGCCTCCTGCGCGCCTCTCGCAAAGGACGCCGCAAGCGTTTCAGAGTTGCCGCCCTTACGCGGACTCGAGGAAATGATCAATACTTTTTTCTTCATTGTACTAGACTCCTTACATTCTATTTTTTCGTTATGCTCATGATAGCACCTGACGCTGGTTTATAGGGTATGACCCTATTAAGATTATTTTATGCATTTTTTATATGGTTGTTTTATATCCCACAACTTGAACATGTGTTTGTTTTATGGTAGTATAATAGAAGGTGCTATCATATACGGTAGGCGGTTAGTCCTTCGACAGAGGGACTGTGACCCTCTGATTACATAGACAAAATCTTTTGTAAAGGAGGGGTGCCAATGTTAACCATTGAAAGTCTCATTGCTGTATTAAGCTTCGGCTTAACCTGCTTTGAGCTTGGCTATACACTAGGTCATAAATCACACAAAAAATAATCGCCCCCTAGTCTGCTAAACTGAGGCGATTATTTTATCAAATTAGTATGCGGACTAACCGTCTATCGGTAGCACCTTTTGTAGTTTCATCTTAACACGCTTTTTCTCTTGTGTCAAAACGAAAAAGACACAGGACAGCATAGAGCCGAAGCCCTATGCTGTTGGATTACACATTCACCAGATTTCAGAACCACTCCTGTACATGCTACACGGAACGAAATTCTCATATTATAAAGAAAAAATTATCTCTGACCTGATGCCGCTTCGCAAAAAATGTTTTAAAACGAGGGTTCAAGCAGTAAACTTCCTTTAGGATATGGTATACTTTTTATGGAACTGTGAGCGCATCTATCTACAGCGATTGGATGTGAACGCCCTGCCGGAGACGGCGGAAAGGAAAGAATATGATGAAAAAGCCGCTTAAAATCACATTGATCTCATTGGGTGCGGTTCTTGCCGTTTTACTCGCTGGCGTGCTTGTGTTTACGGGCGTGTATTTTACCCGTTTTCAAACAGCTGGCAGCATAGAGAAGCTGACCAGTTATGACGATGGGTACAACCTTTACCGAATGGATGTAAAATACAATTACAGCCTTGACGACGTCATTAATTACGGCATTACCGATAATCAGACGATGATCGATGCCATTCTGAACGAGGCGCTTCCGATGCTCCCCGTGAGTATCAAGGTTCCCGACTTCGGCTGCACGGCGTTTACGCTGACTGACACCGACGGCGATGTCCATATGGGGCGCAACTACGATTTCAAGAATGACAGCTCGGGCATGCTTGTTTATTGCACTCCAAAGGGCGGGTATAAATCGGTCGCCTGCGCGGCACTCGATAATATATCGGCAAATGCCCCTGACGAAAGCATGCAAAAAAGGCTCGCAACCCTGACTGCTCCGTTCATCTGCCTCGACGGAATAAATGAAAAGGGCGTATCCATCGCTGTCCTGACGCTTGACAGTGAGCCTGTACATCAGGATACGGGGAAGCCCGTCATCGCGACCACGCTTGCAATCCGCCTGGTGCTGGATCGGGCGGCAAGCACGGAGGAGGCGGTTGAGCTTCTCAGGCAATACGATATGTTTGCTTCGAGCGGCAGGGATTATCATTTCTATATCACCGATGCCACAGGCGACGGCAGAGTGATCGAATACGACTGCGAGAGCAAAGCGCGTGAGTTTGTCGCAACGCCGATAAACGCCATAACAAACTTTTACGGCTTATACAAAGAAAAGGTGCTGCCGAATCAGAAAAACGGTATTTACGGTCACGGCAGAGAACGTTATGATGCCGTATTAGATGTATTTGAACAGCAAAGCGGAAATTATACGGACGATACCGTATGGGCGGCTCTGATTGCAGCCTCGCAGGAGCCAGATCCCGAAGATATCACGAGCAACACGCAATGGTCTATCGCCTACAACAACACCGACCTTACCGCCGACATTGTCCTGCGAAGACACTGGAACGATATCACGCACTACGGACTGACGACGAACGAAACTTAGTCCGCATACTGATTTGATAAAATAATCGCCTCAGTTTGCCAGACTAGAGGCGATTTTTCGTTCGAAAACATAGTCGGTATCGCTTGATAAGTCAGCTCTGAATATATAGCCAAGTCGGTCAAACTTTTTGATGTCTTCCGGATTCTCGATGCCATTTTCCGCCATGAAGCGGACCATTTCACCGCGTGCCATCTTGGCATAGGTGCCTTTCGTGACCATTTTATCGCCGGAACGCTCGCAGAAGGTAATCGTGATGTACCGATCTTGTTGTGTCAGATATTTTTCGATGGATTTCGAGTATTCTTTTGATGCCAGATTTATGATGGTTCTGCTGTCATCGATCACGGAGAGATACAGCGTATCTCCCCAGTAATCATACAGGTTTTTCGTACCGCCGATTCCGACCCTGGCCTGCATTTCAAGGCGGTATGGTGTCACGCCATCCATCGGCTTTAAAACACCATAAAAGGCGGACAGTATTCTTAGATGATGCTGTATATACTCCAGCTGATGGTCTTCAAAAACCGATGGTGCCATATACTGGTATGCGATGCCATCATAGGCGATGACCGCCGGCGTCAACCTGTGATGAAGATCCATACACTCCAGTCGGTGAAAGTTTTCGTCTGCGATTTGGTCGTTACATTTCCAGATGTCTTTCAGTTCCTCTTTGGATGTATGCTTCATCCAGTTGAGTATCTCAGCTGTATGGTCGAGAAATTCTGGTAATCCTTCCGCTTCTATGCAGTCATCATTTGAAATCATCTTTTTTGCAGGAGACAGTATAATTATCATCAGCTTAATTCCTGAAGCATTTTTTCTGGGTCATCAGCAGCCTTGACTTTATCGTTGGCTTTTATGATGACGCCATTTTCATCAATCAAATATGTGGTTCGTACGACGCCCATAGAGACCTTGCCATAGTTTTTCTTTTCCTTCCAAACATCGTATGCCTCGATTACCTTGCGCTCCGGATCCGCTAATAGTGTAAACGCTAAGCCATATTTTTCTTCGAATTTCTTGTGCGAAGCTACAGAATCCTTACTGACGCCCAGGATAACAGCGCCTTTCTCCGTAAACTGAGGATATCTCTCAGAAAAACCACATGCCTGCTTCGTGCAACCAGGGGTATTATCCTTCGGATAAAAATATAAAATTACTTTTTTACCAGCATAATCTGATAATCTGTGCATCGTTCCATTCTGATCAGGTAACTCGAAATCCGGTGCGTTCATTCCTACGTCCAGCATTATGTATTCCTCCGTCTTTGTGACATTCTTTTTATAGTGTATTACTTTGCGTTTCTCGCGATATACTCTTCCGCCATGTGTACGGCGACGGCACCGTCGGCCACCGCGGTGACGATCTGGCGAAGGGCTTTCGTCCGGACGTCGCCGACGGCATACACGCCTGGGATGCTGGTTTCCGTGCTTTCACCGGCTGCGATATAGCCGTGATCGTCGAGCGTGAGCTGTCCGTCGACGAGTTCGGTGGCGGGCTTTCTACCGACGCTGACAAACAGGCCGTCGCAGGCGAGTGTTGACTCTTCGCCCGTGACGGTATCCTTCAGGCGGACGCCGGTCAAGTGCTCGTCATGAAGCAGTTCCGTGACGGTGCTGTTCCACCGGAACTCAACATTGGCCGTATGCATGAGCTGGTCATGATAGATTTTCTCTGCACGTAAGCTGTCTCTGCGATGAACGAGGATGACCTTCTGCACGATACGGCTGAGAAGGAGTGCGTCGGCGACGGCGGAGTTTCCACCGCCTACGACGACCACGGTTTTTCCTCGGTAGAACATCCCATCACAGGCCGCACAGTAAGCGACGCCACGGCCGACCAGGGCCTGCTCCTCGGGGATTCCGAGCACCCGGGGTGTCGCGCCGGTCGCAATCACGACCGTCTTTCCGAGATAGGTGCCGGAGCTGGTTACCACTCGCTTCGGCGTTTCGCTTAACTCCAGCTTCGAGACTTCCGCGTACTCTGTAACGGCACCGAATTTCTCCGCCTGCTGCTGCATTTTCTCGCCCAGCGTGAAGCCGTCGATGCCATCCTCGAAACCAGGATAATTATCGATCTGCTGAGACAGGGCCATCTGTCCACCTGCGGACAGCTTTTCCAGCACCACCGTGTCGAGACCGGCTCTGGCGGCATAGAGTGCGGATGTATAGCCACCCGGACCGCCGCCCACGATGATCATATCGTATACATGATTCGGCTTCATAGAACTTCCCTCCTGCTCACTTTCGTTCACGTTACCTGCGCTTCTATCTTTCTATGGCGTCCTGGATGAAGTAGCCACCTAAGGTGACATCACTGACGCGATCACGCTCTTTCCATAGCGTCCTGGATGAAGTGGCCACCTGTGGCGACATCACTGATGCGATCACGCTCTTTCCATAGCGGTCTGGATGAAGCGCTCGATCGCAGCCTTCGAATCCGGCGCAACGATCGAATCGACCGCCTTTCCGCCGCGATATAAAACCAGCGTCGGAATCACTTCGATCTTCTCCGCTTCTGCAAGCTGCGACTCCTCATCGATATTTACCTTTCCGATGACAAGCTGATCACCGTACTCTTCCGCGATTTTCTCATAGGCCGGCGCGATCCTGCGGCAGTAGACACACCACGGTGCCCAGTAGTCAACTAAGACCGGCTTCTCTTCATGCATGGACTGTTCAAACTGAGCTTTATTCATATTGATGGCTGACATAGACATTACCTCCATTTTCTGTTTAACCCTGTATGGGTATCTAACTATGCTTTGTTAGTATTTTTTATTAAGAACTATTCCTATTAATGTTATACTGCATAAGCCTGATTTGGTCAATAGAAAGTGATAATAATTATTGATTTCAAATGTCCAGGAAGGCTAAAACGCAGATTTTGCGAAATCTAAAAAGAGGTCAGACCCCATTACGAAATTCTTAAGATGCGTTGCTCGCCTTATAAAATGATGAATTGAAAAACGGCACCACGACAGGTTTATCCCTGCTGCGGTGCCGTTTTTTAGTTAATGGGGTCTGACCCTATTAAATTTTTCTAAACAGAATCTAAACTGAAGTTTATGGGGTCTGACCCTATTAAATTTTTCTAAACAGAATCTAAACTGAAGTTTATGGGGTCAGACCCCATTCGCACTGCCTCACGCCTTTTCGATCGGCATCCAGATGCCGGAGGCATGCTCACCGCCTCTGTAGATCGTGATGTGTGCCTTCTGGCGGGTTTTACTGTTGAAGCCGTCCTTCGTGTTGCTGTTCGGGAAGATGAAGTTCTTTGCACTGGATGTGATCGTGACACGCATCCGGTGCCCCGGGAGGAAGGTGTTCGACAGCTTGGTGGTGCGGATCGTGATCTTATAGATCTCGCCCGGCTCCATATACTCCGGATGCTCGAAACCGTTCCGGTACTTCGCGCCGATCACACCATCCGCGAGCTTCACGGAGTGTCCGTTTTCATCGACATCGGTCACGCGGACGACGAAATCCGTATCCGGGCAGTCGCAGGACACGTAAAGCTCCGCCTGCATATCGCCGGTGACGGTCAGCGGCTCGGTGAGCACCGGCGTGGAGAAGCTCAGCATATCAGCCCGCTTCTCTTCGTCGGTATAGTCCTCCGGCACCTCAAGCTCATTCTCCGACATATCGATGATATGCACGGACGGATGATCCGGGTCATAGACATAGTCCTCCGCTCCGCTCGTCTTCGGAAGCGTATCGCTCAGCACACCGTGACCGCACGATTCCCCGGTACCGCGTGCACTGCTCTCCTGTCCGAGGCTCATGTCTCCGCCGTCCAGATAGAACATTTTCCGTTCGCTCGTTTCCACCGGCCAGCTCTCCGCGGTCTTCCACTGGTTTTCACCGATTGTGTAGTACTCGACGGCAGCTGTCTTTTCAATGCCGTTCTCGACGCCCTTCAGGAAATGCTCCAGCCACTTCATGCAGAGGATATCCATATCGTAGCGGAGTGCGTTATCGCCCAGGCGGAGTGCATGCAGATCGTACTGTGCATTGCCGCTGTGCTTCCACGGACCGAGCACGGCCTTCCATGTACCCTTTTCCCAGGACTTTACGAGGTCGAGCGCTTCGGTCGTGCCCATGCCGTTATCGTCGAACCAGCCGGACATGATGAGTGCCGGCACCTGGCCGCCCTTGTAACGCTTCGACCAGTTGCCCCTTTCCCAGAAGTCATCCATATCCGTATGCTCGAGCCACTTTTCGAGGAACGGTACTTCGTGTCCCAGTACCTGCTTCGGAATCTGGTTCAACGGACGGATATCGAGGATCTCGTCCCAGTTATCCTGCGCCACCAGATCCGCGCGCAAACGTTTTTCCGTCATCATGAATGCCCAGGCCAGCATACCGGAGTTGAAGCAGCCGCCGCGACGCGGGATATCGATGAAGGCACTGCCGGCGCAGACATTGCTCAACATCGCCTTGAGATGCGGGTTGCCACTGGCCGCTGCGGCCCACTGAACATAGCCGAGATAGGATCCGCCTGTCATGCTCACCTGTCCGTCACTGAACGGCTGTGCGGCGATCCAGTTCAGGGTATCGTCACCATCTTCGATTTCGTAGTACTCCGGCCTCCATTCACCGGTACTGTCCTCCCGGCCTCGGGTATCCTGCACGACGACCGCATAGCCTCTCTGCAGGAAACGGTAATACTGCTCCTTGTCTTTTCCTTTTCCATACGGTGTACGAACCAGGACGGTCGGGAAGCGGGTCTCCTTCGTACCGGTTGGCAGATAGACATCCGTCGCCAGCTGCTCGCCATCTCTGGTCGGAACCATGAAGGTGCCGGCTGCTTTTACGCCATAGACCGGACCCGGCTGATACTCGCCGTCCTCCTCGGTCATCCCAGGATAGACTTCTTTCCAGTCTCTCAGCACCGTCCGGCGCTCCATCCCCTTTTTTACGAGCACAGAGGTCACATCGCGGGCACACATGACGACACTGTAGATGCCGTCTTCGTCATAGAAGAAATCCTTCGGGAACTTGATCCCGCGCTCTATATAGGAATCTTCTCCACGACGTGCGAAGCGTTCACCCTCCGTCGTGGTAAATGTCTCCGGACTGTCCGCGATCTGCTGCTCGTATTCTTTTTTTCTGCCGAAAAACGTGAGCAGACTGCGATTGCACAGCAGCGCAAACGCCTGATCATCTTCCTCGGAAAATGGACGCCACGGCGCCCACTTTCCTGTTTCGATGCTTCGCTTCTGCAGTGTCAGCGACTGCTCATCTTCTCTGATCTTCCCATATAAAATACCGGAAAAGTAGAAATTCCACTGTGTCATGTTTAAGCTCCTATGATCATCTTAACGATATATGCTACGGCGATACCGCAGTAGTTACCACATACCGCACCGATGATACCCATCAGAAGACCGACATTGACGAGGCTCTTCCAGCGTGCGCCGGAAGCCACCAGCGCGGAGGTTGTTCCATCTGCGATCGCACCGACGAGGCCGAGCAGTACATACTCGGACTTGATCTTCAGCATTCTGGTGATCGTGAGATGCAGCACGGTACTGAAGAAAATGATGCACAGGCAGAGCACGGTGATGTAAAACGCAGATCCGAGGAAGCCCTTGATATCCACAGAGAAGCCGACGACCGCGAGGAACATCATACCGAAGAACAGGCCGAGATTCATGGAGCCTCTCAGCTTCTTCACAGCCGGTACCTGTGCGACGATGATCGAAAGCGTTGAAATCAGCAGGATTCTTCCGGCACTCTGGAAATCAGCTGGGAACAATGTTGCCAGCTTCGTGCAGATGGCGACGATAGAGGTCGAAACCGCGAGGAGGATTGCGATTTCCTTGATGCTCCACTCTTCGGATTCCATCAGCTCCTTCGTATCGCCACTTCCTTCCAGCTCCTTCTCGGTGAAGGAATATGGCCAGCATTTCTGGAACCACTTCGAGGTCTTCATATAGGTCGGTGCCAGGAACATCAGAATCAGCGATGGCATACCGATGACATAGTCGGCGGCATTGGCTGCGGCGATCGTATCGCCAGAAGCATTGAGCCCGGTTGCAATCGCGGTCAGGTTCGAACTTCCACCGGTATAGGTTCCGACGAACATACCGGCCACCTTCCAGCCCTCGGCTACCTTATCACCGAAGATGCTGCCGAACACGATCGACACGATGCTGACGCAGAATACCGCGGATGCGATGGCGAGCAGTGGCTGCTTCGACATCTTGACGATCTGCTGGAGATCCACATCCAGCAGGTACAGTGAGATGGAAATAGGGATGCAGTAGGTACTGATGGTACCATAGATTTCACAGCTGCCCGGAACGATTTTCAGATTTACGAGGATGATACCGGTGATGATGACGATCAGTGCCGGGCCCAGTGTCTTGAAGCCCCTGAACTTCTGAACCCAGAAGGCAAAGGCGACCATCACCAGGATCACCGCCAGCATACTTGGTGTGCTTTGAAAAATCGGAAACATAGTTTTTCTCCTTGATGCGATTTAGAATGAAATGTCGAGGCCGAGACCTGGCTTGTCGGACAGGTGGAACATATCGCCCTCTTTTGTGAAGCCACCCGGCATACCGGTGTCTGCATCCTTGTAATACATGAAGCTGTCACAGTCTGCTTCTGTGATGTTCTTACGAGCAGCTACCAGGCTGAGTCCTGCGGTGATGGCGATCTTCGTCTCCAGCATGCAGCCGACCATACAGGTCTTTCCGAAGTTCTCTGCCAGTGTGCTGATCTGTAAGCCTCTGTACAGGCCGCCGCACTTCATCAGCTTGATGTTAAAGATATCCGCTGCGTTCAGACGGCATGCTCTTGCGGCATCCTTCGGTGTATGGATCGATTCATCCAGCATCAGCTGAATACCGGACACCATGCTGTGAAGATAGGCGGTTCCTTCCAGATCCCAGTCCGGGAGGCACTGCTCGACCGCTTCGATGCCGTACTTCTTCATCCCTTCCAGTGCGAACTCTGCCTTCGCGATATCGTAGCCCTGGTTCGCATCGACACGAAGACGTACATCTGGTCCAACCTCCTGACGAATCAGCGCCAGTGTGCGGAGATCCTCCTCCGGATCGATACCGGCCTTGATCTTCAGGATGCGGTAGCCCATATCCTTTACGTAGTGTGCAGCACTTGCGGCCATCTTCTCCGGTGTGCTGATACCGATCGTGATGTCGTTCTGCACGGTATCCTGATATCCGCCGAGTACGCGGTACAGCGGCTCGCCCATCACCTTACCCTTGATATCGTGAAGCGCGATATCGACAGCACACTTCGCGGAACCGTTTCCATGCACGAGACCATCCATCATCACGTGTACCTTTTCGATGTCCATCGGATTCATACCGATCAGTCCCTGACGGAACATCTGAAGCACAGAGAGACAGCCTTCGGTGGTTTCACCGGTGACCGGTGCAAATGGTGCCGCTTCACCATAGCCTTCGATCCCTTCATCGGTTGTGATCTTGATGAGCAGGCTTTCTGTATGATGAATCTCTGCAAACGCGATCTTAAACGGCTCGGTCAGCTCGACATGGAATTTCTCAATTTTCAGATCTGTGATTTTCATTTTAACCCCTTCCAAATTTCACTATGAGTGATATTTTCCGATGAAATTTAATTGAAGTTTTACTATTGCGGAAATATATTGTCAAATAACCATATGTTATTTTTGATATTATGCCGGCTTCTTTAGACATGACGCAGGCCTGGTTCAGGCTGTTTTGGAAGCCTGCTTTTGATTGAATCAGGCTGTTTTTAATTTAATTAGTCTTTTGATTTCGATAGAATTCCTATATACTATACTGTATACAATGTTTTAGAACTGAGGTTTGCTATGTTAAAGATACGTGAATTCAGAAAGAGTCAGAAAATGACCATCAAGGAACTGGCGGAGCTGTCCGGCATGTCCATCAGCTACATTTCCCAGATCGAACGTGGTGAGATCGATCCGTCTCTTTCTTCTCTTCGGAAAATCGCCGCGGGGCTCCAGGTACCGATGCATATGCTGCTGGACGATGTCGTCGTCATGGGCAATCTGACGATCCGCAAGGAACAGCAGGTGATCACCTACTCTGAAGATCATAAGGTCTCCTATCGCTTCCTGACCCCATTCTCGTCACCGGCCTATTCACCGGAGGCGATGCTGATCCAGTTTGAGATCGCTGCGCACGCGCAGGACACGCAGCTGCCGATCCGCCATCATTCCGAAGAGATGGTCTATGTCACGGAAGGACAGCTCACGGTGCAGATCGGCGACACCGATGTGATCCTGAATCCCGGCGATACGACCGTCATCCAGAAGGACCTCCCGCACATCTATAAAAATAACGGAGATGCCACAGCGAAAGGCATCTCCTCCATGTCGCCGCCTGTGTGGGGGCGGATGGATCTCACGAAAAATTAATGGGGTCTGACCCCATTAATTTTTTATAAACAGATTATTAACTGAAGTTTATGGGGTCTGACCCTCTGCACATCTGTAATAATATATGCTTGATAAACTTATCGAATACCTTTCATTTGGTTGACTTTAGCACTTTTTAGTGCTAAAGTCTCGTGTGTTTGGAATAATCACATCTTATGTTATCATGTGATATATGATCACTATCAAAGGGAGTGTAACGATATGACAACAGTAGCATTTATCGGTTTTGGTCTCATCGGTGGTTCCATCGCGAAGGGTCTCAAGAAGGCGGACCCGACGACCAGAATCTTCGCCTATGCGCGTAATAAATCCAGTGTCGAGGTGGCGCAGGAGGACGGGATCGTAAACGTCGTGCTCGATTCGCCGTACAGCGAGCGTCTGAAGGAAGCAGACATGATCTTCCTCTGCGCTCCGGTCGAGGTCAATGTCTCCTACATGGAGGGTGTGGCGAAGCTCATGAAGGACGGCGCGGTTCTTACGGATGTGGGGTCCACGAAGACTGCTATCTGTGAGAAGGCCATCGAGCTTGGTCTCGGGGACAAGTTCATCGGCGGTCATCCGATGGCCGGCTCCGAGCAGACCGGCTACGCTGCGGCGACCGACTACCTCTTCTCAAACGCCTACTACATCATCACGCCGATCTCGGAGAATCCGGCCCTCGTGGACGCACTCCGCAACGTCGCGACGACCCTCGGTGCGATTCCGATCGTGGTCAATGCGGAGAAGCACGATGCAGCCACCGCAGCGGTTTCTCACCTACCGCATATCATCGCAAGCTCTCTCGTAAACATCGTGAAGGATTCCGATGATGAGACCCAGCTCATGAAGACCCTCGCTGCCGGCGGCTTCCGTGATATCACACGAATCGCCAGCTCCAGCCCGGAGATGTGGGAGCAGATCTGCGACACAAACAGTAAGCCGCTCGTCGAACTCCTCGACCGCTACATCACGGAGCTGCAGGACATCTCGGCCTCCCTCAAGAAGGATGCGTCTGACCAGAAGATCCTCCATATGTTCGAGTCCTCCCGTGCGTACCGGAACTCGATCAGTGCGAAGAACAAGGGTGTCCTTTCAGCCGATTACAGCTTCTCCGTCGACATCGAAGACGAAGTCGGTGCGATCTCGACCATCTCCGTCATCCTCGCATCGAAGGGCGTCTCCATCAAGAACATGGGCATCAACAACAGCCGCGACCACGGCGAAGGCGCGCTCCGCATCTCCTTCTACGACGAAGAATCCGAAGAGAAGGCCCGCAAGGTTCTCGAGCGCTACCGCTACGACATCCGCGCTTAATAAAAATTTAATGGGGTCTGACCCCATTAAATTTTTCTAAACAGAATCTAAACTGAAGTTTATGGGGTCAGACCCCATTACGAAATTCTTAAGAAACAGGAACCCCGGAGGACAGTCTGTCCTCCGGGGTCTTTTATTACGGGCATCATCCCAGCATATCAAAAATACTCATCTGGTTCGACGACGGGATGTCGCCGAGCAGTCCAAGCTCCGAGAATTTATCGACGAAGCCCTTCGGGCAGTGCGTCCGGTTCATGAAGTCGTCCTTACTGAGGTAGCGCGCACCACTCTTCGCACCGTCCTCGATGCCCTGTGCTACGGCCTCGCCGAGCCCGGCCATGGAGGTAAAGCTCGGCATGATCTTCCGGTCCGGTGTGATCGTGAAGTCCTTCGCCTTCGCCTTATAGATGTCGAGCGGCGCGAACTCGATGCCGCGCGCATACATTTCCTCGCAGATCTTCATATCGCGGAGACACACCGCTTCCGTATTCGTCGGATGCGGGATCTTCATATACTCATCGATGTAGTAGCGGAGCTTGTCGATACCGCCGCACATCTTATCGTAGTCGAAGCCGTCCGCACGGATACTGTAGTACGCAGTGTAGTACTCGACCGGATAGAATACCTTACAGTAGGCGACACGCCACGCCATCATGACATAGGCGGCGGCATGGGCCTTCGGGAACATGTACTTGATCTTCTTGCAGGCATCGATGTACCACTGCGGGACACCGTGATCGAGCATGTCCTGACACCACTCGTCCTTCAGGCCCTTATGCTTTCGAGTGAACTCCATGATGGTGAAGGACTCACCCGGGTCCATACCCTTATGCATGAGGTAGACCATGATATCATCTCGACAGCAGATCGCCTCCTGCAGGGTGGTCGTGCCGTTCTTGATGAGGTCCTGTGCATTATTCAGGTAGACATCGGTACCGTGGCTAAGGCCCGAGATACGCACGAGGTCCGAGAGGTACTTCGGCTTCGTATCCTCGACCATCTGCATCGCGAAGGAGGTACCGAACTCCGGGATCCCGAGGCAGCCGAGCTTGACGCCGTGGATGTCTTCAGGTCGGATGTGCAATGCTTCCGTCGAAGCAAAGAGGCTCATCACCTCCTTGTTATCAAGCGGGATGTCGTTAACCGGATCGATCCCCGTCAGATCCTGCAGACGCCGGATCATGGTCGGATCATCGTGACCGAGGATGTCGAGCTTCAGCAGGTTATGGTCGATCTTATGGTAATCGAAGTGGGTGGTGATGATCGGGCTTTGCATATCATTGGCCGGATGCTGTACCGGGGTGAAGGTGTTGATCTCCTCGCCATGAGGCAGTACGACGATACCGCCCGGGTGCTGGCCCGTGGTCCGGCGCACGCCGACACAGCCCTGTACGAGACGGTCGATCTCCGCACTTCGCTTATCGATGCCCTTCTCCTCATAATACTTCTTCACCATACCGAAGGCCGTCTTGTCGGCGAGGGTACCGATGGTGCCTGCCTTGAAGGTGTGGCCGTCGCCGA
Organism: Oribacterium sp. Sow4_G1_1; assembly: GCF_052116105.1. Taxonomy (NCBI): domain Bacteria; kingdom Bacillati; phylum Bacillota; class Clostridia; order Lachnospirales; family Lachnospiraceae; genus Oribacterium; species Oribacterium sp. Sow4_G1_1. Next base: position 183,804 of record NZ_JBQKLS010000004.1, on the reverse strand, counting down.
AGATGACACCGGTGTAGGCATGGGCCTTCGCCTGGTATTCACCGGAGAAGTTCAGATCGATATCCGGCTCCTTGTCACCGTTGAAGCCGAGGAAGGTCTCGAACGGGATATCGAAGCCCATACGGTTGAGCTCCGTACCGCACTTCGGGCACTTCTTCGGCGGCATGTCGCAGCCCGCCATACCGGAATACTTCTTGACCTCCGGTGAATCGAAGTCGTACCAGTAGCACTTCGGACAGACATAGTGCGGACTCAGCGGATTAACCTCCGTGATGTGCGCCATGGTCGCCGCAAAGGACGAGCCGACGGATCCTCGCGAGCCGACGAGGTAGCCGTCCTCTTTCGACTTATCTACGAGCTTCTGCGCGATGATATACATGACGGAGTAGCCGTTACTGATGATCGAGTTCAGCTCCGTCTCGAGACGGTCGGATACGATCTTCGGGAGCTCCGGTCCATAGATGCGGTGCGCGGTCTCGTGGCAGATCTGGCGCAGCGTCTCGTCGGAGTGCTCGATGACCGGCGGACACTTATCCGGACGGACCGGTCGGATCTTATCGCACATGTCGGCGATCATGTTCGGGTTGTCGATGACGATTTCCTTCGCCTTTTCCGGCTCGAGGTAACTGAACTCGTCGAGCATCTCCTGCGTCGTACGGAAGTAGAGCTTCGCATCACTCTCCTCCTCGTCGAAGCCACGGCCGGCCTGGATGATCTTCCGGTAGATGTCATCCTCCTCATCGACATAGTGGCAGTCGCAGGTCGCGCAGACCGGCTTCCCGAGCTGAGATGCGATGTCAATGATCTTCAGATTATAATCGATCAGGTCCTGCGTACTGTTCGCTGTGTACTTGTCACTCGCGATCATGAAGCTGTTGTTTCCGAGCGGCTGCACCTCCAGATAATCGTAGAAGGAGGCGATGTTCATGAGCTGCTGCTCATCCGCACCACGGGTCATCGCCTGGAACACTTCACCGGCGACGCAGGCACTGCCGATGATGAGACCCTCCCGCAGTTCCCGGAGCAGGGACTTTGGGATACGCGGACGGGATTTAAAGTACTTTAAGTGGCTCTCGGAGATGAGTCGGTAGAGATTGATCCGGCCGACGTCGTTCTTCGCGAGCAGGACGATATGGTAGGAAGGAAGCTTCATGACGTTCGCGGCATGATCGAACTCGAGATGATCGATGTCGGACAGCAGCTTCGCCCCCCGTGCCCGCACCATCTCGATCTCCTTTATGTAGATCTCCGCTGTGCATGCCGCGTCGTCCACGGCACGGTGATGATGCTCGAGCGAGACCCCGAGCTCCTTCGCGACGGTGTCGAGCTTATAGCGGTTCAGCTGCGGCAGCAGCAGACGGCTGAGACTCACAGTGTCGAGGATCGTCGGGGCATACGGAAGTCCGAGCCGCTTCGCGTTCTTCGCAACGAAGCCGGTATCGAAGCCCGCGTTGTGCGCGACGATCACAGCATCCCCACACCAGTCAAGAAAGTCCGGGAGAACCTTCTCGATCGGATCTGCGTCCATGACCATGCTGTCGTCGATGCTCGTGAGCTGGGTGATGCGGAACGGAATCGGCACGCCCGGGTTCACGAAGACATCCATGCGGTCGACGATCTCGTTATTCCGAAGCTTCACCGCACCGATCTCGATGATGTGGTCGGTCTCGGCACTGAAGCCGGTGGTCTCGATATCGAAGACGACCGTGTCGTGGTCAAGCCCCTGCCCCTTTTCGTTCTGCACGATGGTCTCGAGGTCATCGACGAGATAGCCCTCACAGCCGTAGATCAGCTTGAAATCCTTATCGTGCTTGATTTTCTTCAGGTAAATGTTGGCATCCGGGAAGGCCTGCACGACGCCGTGGTCGGTGATCGCCATCGCCTTCATACCGAAGGAAATTGCGGTGTCGATGTAGTCATTGACATCCGTAACACCGTCCATATCCGACATCTTCGTATGCAGATGCAGCTCCACACGCTTCTCCGGTGAGCGGTCCTCCCGCTTCGCGCGGTTCAGCTGATAGCGCACGATGCCGTCGATGAAGCTCATCTCGACCTGCTTATCGAAGGAGTCGTAGGACACGGTGCCCTTGATCTTCAGCGCGGTGCCCGGCTTTACGAAGCTCTGCGCGAGCTCCATATCCTCGTCCTCGACGAAGATCTTCACGGAGATCGAGTCGGTGAAATCCGTGACGTCAAACTTGAGGATGTTCTTACCGGTACGGGTATGCACCGGATCGTGCACGAGGAAGATCTGACCGGCGACGATGACGTTACCAGAGCTCGCATCGACGTCCTCGAGCTTCACAGCATCGCCCTCGAAGTAACGACCGTAGAGCACCTCCTCGTTCTCGGACATCTTAAACGCACGCTTCCGCCGCTGGAAGGAGCCGTTACCGCCCCCGATGCCGCCGAAACGGCTTCCGGAGCCGCTCTCCCGCTGCGGAGCGCCTGTGTTCCGGGCGTTTGCATTGGCCGCCGGAGCTTCCGAAGCCGGATTCGCACGACGTTGCGCCGACGCAGCATTCCCCTGGGTCAATCCAGAGGAACCGCCACCGTCGATGGCGTCGCCGGCAGCACGGGCCATGCCGCTCAGATTGAACGGGTCGTGGGTATCCATGAAGTCTTCGCTCTGCTGCAGCGCCTGACGACGGCGCTGAGCCGCCTCCTCGTCCACCTCTGCGCCCGGCACATAATCGCGCGCGAGCTGCTCCGGGGCCACCATCTTCCGCGCCTCGTAGTGCATGTCAAGAAGAAACTCCAGATGACAGCGCTTCTCGAAAATACTGTGAAGCGCCGCCTCGAGCTTCTTTGCGGCGGTCTTATAGAGATTTGACTCCGGCACGGTCAGCGACATCGTGTCATCCGCAGTCCAGGAAAGCTTCCCACGGGTGAGCATGTTGTAGAGCACGATGTCGTAGTTCTTCATCTCGAGAAGGATCGAATCACGGTACAGATCGTAGAGCGTACGCGGATTATACTGCGCACTCAGGTGGAACTCCTCGGCGATGCGGACCGTGATCTCCTTCCGGACGAACAGCTGCTCCTTGATCGCCTTCTCGAGCGCGTAGACGCTCCGCTTATCGATGAGATGCGCGCTCAGGATATGGATACGGATCAGCTTCCGGTCACGCGTGATCGTCACCCGCGTCACATACGTATCCGTCACCAGCGCCTCGATCTCCTTCGGCAGATTCAAGCTGTCGAAAACTTCAAAAAATTTCTTCATAACGTTCCTTTAAGTGCTGATGGACAGGCGGTGGTGCGGAGAACTGCTTTACGGTTCTCCGCCCTCACTGCCTGCCATCACACCCTCACAATCTATCGTTGTGTAAAGCAATTCAAGGGGTCTGACCCCACAAAGGGGGTCAGACCCCTGTCTGTCAACCACTTCAAAATCAGAATTTTGCGATTTCCTCCCGGAGCACTTCGAGCAGCTGATCCTCCGGTACCTTGCGGATGATCTCGCCCTTCTTGATGAGGAGGCCCTCGCCCTTACCGCCGGCGATGCCGAGGTCGGCTTCCTTCGCTTCACCCGGGCCGTTCACGACGCAGCCCATGACCGCAACCTTCAGTGACTTATCATCGAACTCCTCCACCATGGTCTGAACCTGATTGGCGAGCCCGATCAGATCGATGTTCGTACGGCCGCAGGTCGGACAGGACACGACCTCGATGCCGCCCTTCCGGAGCCCGAGGGTACGGAGGATGAGCTTCGCGGACTTGACCTCCTCGACCGGATCCGCGCTCAGCGATACACGGATGGTATTGCCGATCCCCTGGGAAAGGATCATCCCGAGGCCGAGGGCGGACTTGATATTGCCGGACCACATAGTGCCGGCTTCGGTGATGCCGACGTGGAGCGGGTAGTCCGTCTGCTGGCAGATGAGCTCGTGCGCGCGGGTGCACATCAGGACATCGGAGGACTTGATGGAGATGACGAGATTATCATAGCCCATGTCCTCGATGAGATGGACCTTATCGAGCGCAGACTCCACGATGCCCTCAGCTGTGACGTGACCGCCATACTTCGCGATCAGGTCCTTCTCGAGGGAGCCGGAGTTTACGCCGACACGGATCGGGATGTTCCGCTCCTTCGCGCAGTCCACGACAGTCCGGATCTTTTCGTTCGAGCCGATGTTGCCCGGGTTGATGCGGATCTTATCCGCGCCGTTTTCCATCGCTTCGATGGCCATGCGGTAGTCGAAATGGATGTCGGCCACGAGCGGAATCGAGATCTGCTTCTTGATCTCGCGGATCGCCAGCGCGGCCTCGTGGGTCGGCACGGTGCAGCGGATGATCTGGCAGCCGGCCTTCTCGAGGCGGTGGATCTGCGCGACGGTCGCCGCGACATCCTCGGTCTTCGTGTTGCACATGGACTGGATTGCGATCGGGTTCTCCCCGCCGATCTTTACATTTCCGATCGAAACCACACGGGTCTTCTCTCTTGCTAACATCACATTTCCTCCTGTATATGCGGCCAATGCTCCGGCCTTCTATATCTTCACTTCGCGTTGCGGTTCCGATCGCGGTAGCCGCTTTGCGCACGCCTCTCAAGCTTTTTATCCTGCGGACAAGTGCTTTCAGTGCCCCAGCATCGCGCTGTATGCGCCGGTGAACAGATTCAGTATATCGTTCGACATGACCACGGCCATCAGAAGCAGCAGCAGGATCATGCCGATCTGGTTGATGCGCTCCTCGAGCTGTGGGTCGAGGCGTCGTCTCGAAATCATCTCGAGCAGGATGAACAGCAGGCGTCCGCCATCGAGGGCCGGCACCGGCAGCAGATTCATCACACCGAGGTTTGCCGAGAGCATCACGAGGAGCTCCAGCAGTACGAGGAAAGCATTGAGCGCACCGTACTGGGAGGACTGCTCGACCGTGGAGCCCATGACCGTCACCGTGCCGACCGGTCCCATGACCTCCTGGCGCTGTACGCGGCCATGGAACAGAAGTCGCAGGCTCTGGAGCACGACGGTCGTGTTGTAGCGAACCTCGTAAAAGGCATCCTCGACGAACTCCCGCGGGTCGGACGGCAGGAAGCGACCACCGAAAAAGCTGATACCGAGCTTATACTTCTGCTGCGTTGCATCATAGTACGGCTGAAAGTCGAGCGTCTTCTTCACTCCATCCCGAAGCACCACGGCCTCCAGCTTCGTGTTCTCATCGAAGTCGGTGGCATTTACATAGAGCCAGATGAAGAGGTCCCGGTAGCCCGGTACTGCACTCTTCGACTTTCCCTCATAGCCGATCGACTGCAGTGCATCCCCGCGCACGAAGCCGGCCTCCGCCACGGGTGTATCCGGCGTCGTGTCCATGACGTAAAGACGGTCATAGCCACAGAAGCCGACCAGGACGAAGGCGAGGATGGTCGCGAGGATGAAGTTGTTCAGCACACCGGCGATGCAGATGAAGAAGCGCTGCGGCGCCGACTTCTCGTTGAAGCTGTACTTCGCGATCTCATCACTCCGGAAACGGACACCGTCGTAGTCGACCCAGTGCAGTTCTGAACCGGCTTCCCGGTTCGGAAACGTGTCGGCATCTGTGCTGGATGCAGGACGACCGGCCTCAGGCTGGACATTCTCCCGACATTCTATGCCTGCACCATCGCCAGTGACAGCACGCTCCTCCGCGCGGCCCTGCGGGGTCGAGAAATCGCCGGAGCCGGCGTTGTCCTCTCCGAGCATCGCACAGCTTCCGCCGAGCGGCAGAAGCTTGAGGGAGTATCGTGTATTTCCGACGACACGGCTGAGAATCCGCGGCCCCATCCCGATGGAAAACTCGAGGACACCGACGTGACAGAGCTTCGCAGCCAGAAAATGACCGAGTTCATGGAAGAAAACCAGGAAGCCGAGGCCGAATATAGCGATGATAATACTGATAATAGTCATAAACTCCTTAATAAAAAGTGTCCCGGAGGGGCGGCAACAGAGGCCATACGTAGAGGCCGTGTGAAATCAAGCCGGGTCCCCTTAGCTGAACTGTTACTTAGCTGAAGCAGATACCTACACTCGTACGATTTGTGAGTGTGTCCGTACGAAGTCGCGGGCCCAGGCTTCGATCTCGAGGATCTCCGCGAGGGTCGGTGCCGCGAGGACGTGGCCCTCATGGGCGTCCATGGCTTCTTCGATGACGTCGGCGATCTCCAGAAAGTCGATGCGGTCCTGCAGGAACATCGCGACCGCTTCTTCGTTCGCGGCGTTGTAGACGGTCGGCATGGAGCCGCCGGTCCGGCCGGCGCGGTAGCCGAGGGCGAGGCCCTTAAAGGTCTCCATATCCGGATTTTCGAACGTAAGCTGCATCAGTGCTGCGAGGTCGAGTCGCTCGTCCTCCTTCAGCGCACGGCGGTTCGGCGCATACAGGGCGTACTCGATCGGGATACGCATGTCCGGCAGGCCGAGCTGCGCCTTCACCGCGCCGTCAACATACTGTACGGCAGAATGCACGATGGACTGCGGCTGCACGACGACCTGAATCTCATCGACCGGTACATCGAAGAGCCAGCTGGCTTCGAGGACCTCGAGACCCTTATTGACCATCGTCGCGGAGTCGATCGTGATCTTCCGTCCCATCGACCAGTTCGGGTGCTTCAGCGCATCCTCCTTCGTCTTCCCGCGAAGCTCGTCCCGCTTCTTTCCGCGGAATGGTCCGCCAGAGGCCGTGAGCAGGATCTTTTCGATGGCGTCATGTGGCTCGCCGGTGAGGGACTGCCAGATGGCACTGTGCTCGGAGTCGATCGGCTTGATCTCGATACCACACGACGCGGCCAGCGGCATGATGATGTGACCGGCGCAGACGAGGGTCTCCTTGTTCGCGAGGGCGACCTGCTTATGGGCCTTCAGTGCTGCGATGGTCGGCTGGATACCGATCATGCCGACGACGGACACCACGACCTCATCGCAGTGCTCCATGGTCGCGAGCTCGATCAGCCCGTCCATCCCGCTCAGCACCTTCACCGGGAGTCCGTAGCTTCGGAAGGCCTCCGCCTTCGCTTCATCATAGATGCAGACGGCCTCCGGATGGAGCTTCTCCACCTGCGGTTTCAGCTGCTCGATGGAGCCATAGACGGCGAGTCCGGTGACCTGGATCTCGGGATCCCCCTCGATCACATCGATGGTCTGGGTTCCGATGGAGCCCGTTGATCCCAGTATGACTAATCTTCTCATAATTTTCCTCGATTCATAAAGATTTCAATATCCTTCACTGCTTTCACAGAGACCACGCATCCTGCCGTGGCTGATGCAGGCAGCGGATGGGTATATGCTTCCTGGCGGCTGCATTGGCCACAGACAGCGACGGCGTCAGATCAGGAAGCTCAGGGCGAAGTATACCGCCGGAGCCGTGAACAGGACAGAGTCGAAGCGATCCAGGATGCCGCCGTGGCCCGGGATCAGGTGCCCGTAGTCCTTCACCTCGTAATCGCGCTTGATGCCGGAGGCGGTGAGGTCGCCGACCATGGAGATCAGCGCGCCGATCGCACAGGAGATACCGCAGGCGATGCCAGGGTTTGCGATGATAGCGAAGCCGCGCCGGAAGACGGTCGCATAGAGACAGCCGAGCAGCGCTGCACCGAGGACACCGCCGAGGGCACCCTCCACGGTCTTCTTCGGGCTCAGGATCGGGGTCATCTTATGATGCCCGAAGAGCATGCCGGCGCAGTACGCGCAGGTGTCGGAGCCCCAGCTCGCGAGGAAGATGAGCCAGACGAGGTACTTGCCGTCCGGCAGCGTACGGGTCTGGTAGATGTAGCTCATCATGATGCCGGCATAGCAGAAGCCCATGAAGGCCTTCGCAACCTGAGAAATCTTGTAGGCCGGGTAGGTGATGACGTAGAAGGCCATCAGCGCCATGAGGCTGAGCACGATCATCAGAGGGTAGTACTCCTCGACATGGAACCAGACGATGATGTAGTAGCCGATGGTCGTGAGATAGCCGACCAGTCCGAGGGACGTGTGCTCGATGCCGAAGACGCGGTAGAGCTCGAAGAGTCCGATCATGGAGATCAGAAAGGTCAGGACAAACAGCGGGAGTCCGCCGCGTGGGACGGTGAGGATCGCGATCAGGACGAGCACGATACCGCTCAGAAGCCGCGTGACGAAGGACTTCATCTTCTTTTCATTTTGATCTTTCTTTAAGTTCTCAGTTTCTGCCATAGTGTACCTCAAAATACAAAGGACAGGCCACCCTTACACACTGTTGATACAACGCAAAAGGAAGCCTGTTCCGCTCGGATATTTATATTTTCTGCTGCCGAAGCGTCACGCCCGACTGACGGGAGCATTGTAGACCTTCAGAAGCACATCACTTTTTCCGACCACCGAAGCGTCGCTCCCGGCTGTTGAAACTGTCGATCGCCTTCAGAAGCTCATCCTTCGTGAAATCCGGCCAGAGCACTGGCGTGATGTAGTACTCCGCGTACGCACTCTGCCAGAGCAGGTAGTTCGATATGCGGAACTCACCGGAGGTGCGGATGACGAGATCCGGATCCGGCATACCGGCCGTGTCGAGGTAGCCGGCGAAGGCCTGCTCGGTCAGCGCCTCGATCTCCTCTTCACTCTTTCCTGCGCGGATCGCCTCGATCGTGTACTTACGAACCGCACGGACGATCTCGTCGCGTGAGCCGTAGTTCACGGCGAAAACGAAGGTCATGCCGGTGTTCTGCTTCGTCTCCTCCTCGAGACGGCGGATGCCCTCCTGGATGTCCGGTGCGAAGCGGCTGCGCTCACCGATCATGCGGGCGCGTACGTTATGCTCGTTCGCGACCTTGATGAGCTTCACCATGTAGAAGCGAAAGAGCTTCATCAGGGCACCGACCTCCTCCTCGGAGCGCTTCCAGTTCTCAGTCGAGAAGCCATAGACGGTCAGGTACTGCACGCCGAGACGCGCACAGTCGGCGACGGTCTTCTCCAGCGTCTCACAGCCCTGCTTATGGCCCATGGCACGCGGGAGGCCCTTATGCTCCGCCCAGCGTCCATTGCCATCCAGTATGATGGCGATATGGGCCGGGATGTTCCGGCCCTCAGAATTGATGATATCCACTGAAATCTCCTCTAAGACAGGGTGTGCTGACCCGCGGCCACACGGAGCGTGTCGAAGTCCTCCTTCTGTCTCTCCAGATCGCTGTGCTCGTTACGAAGCTGCCGATTAAACGGTCATGAGCTCCTTGTTCTTCGCCTCGACAGAGGAGTCGATCTTCTCACACATGTGATCCGTCAGCTCCTGGATGTCCTTGGTTGCTCTCGCGAGATCATCCTCGGTCATCTCGGAAGACTTCTCGAGCTTCTTTGCGAGATCCATAGCATCACGACGGATGTTACGGATGGCGATCTTCGCTGCCTCACCCTTCTTCTTAACATCCTTCGTCAGCTCCTTACGTCTCTCCTCGGTGAGCTCCGGGAATACGAGACGGATGACGGTACCATCGTTTACAGGATTGATACCGAGCTCGGACAAATTGATGGCCTTCTCGATCTCCTTCAGCATGCTCTTATCCCATGGCTGAATCTGGATGAGACGTGCCTCCGGGACGGAAACATTGCCCACCTGCTGGATCGGGGTCGGTGTGCCGTAGTAGTCCACCGTGATACGGTCGAGTACGTGCGGATTCGCACGGCCTGCGCGGATGGTCGCAAGCTCGTCCATCAGATTATCGTGGGTCTTGTGCATCTTTTCGATGTAAATGGTAAATTGATCATCCATGATCTGCTCCTCCTATTGTTACCCTTTTCGGGTTGTTGATAAGTTCAGTTCGGCCTGTGGGCCAATGCTTCTGTCCTCGTGCTGCATCTCTTCGCGCTGCGTCATCATCAGCACTGCGCTGGGATGTGCTGTGTATCTCTTCGCGCTGCGTCATCGACAGCACCGTGCTGTGCATGCTTCGCGCGGCGTTCTCGTCGGACATGGTGGGCATCCTCAGTCTGCGCTTACGCGGGTGCCGGTAATCTTTCCCTTCAGTGCGTTTGAGATGCCGTTCTTCTCGTTCAGGGAGAAGATCGCGAGCGGCATGTGGTTCTCCATGCACATGACGGATGCGGAAAGGTCGATGACGCCGAGGCGCTGGTCGACGACATCCTGGATACGGATGGTGTCGAACTTCTTCGCGTTCGGATTCGTCTTCGGGTCGGAATCGTATACACCGTCGATGGCCTTCGCAAGCAGGATCTCCTCGCAGTTCAGCTCGACAGCACGGAGTACGACGCCGGTGTCGGTCGAGAAGTACGGGTGGCCGGTGCCGCCGGCACAGAAGATGACTGTGCCCTTCTCCATCGCCTTGATCGCCTTATCCTTATTAAACAGCTCGGCCATGTCGCCGATCTGGATCGAAGACATCACCTTCGTCTTCATGCCCTGTGTCCGGAAAATCTCGGAAACATAGATGCAGTTCATCACGGTTGCGAGGATGCCGACCTGATCTGCCTTATAGCGATCGACCTCCACGGACTGACGACCACGCCAGAAGTTACCGCCACCGATCACGATGGCCAGCTGTACGCCGGCATCGACTGCGGTCTTCACTTCCTGTGCGACGGCCCGAATCGTATCATCATCAAAGCCGAAATGCTTTTCACCTGCCAGTGCCTCACCGGACAGCTTCAGCATGACTCTTCTATTCTTCTCTGCCATAGTATCTCCTTTTCATAGTGCGCGCGGGGCGTACGGAAACGACGCGTATCACGATCCCCCACAAGCTTCTATCTGAAGTATTCTACCATACTACAGGGCCGCGTGCTAGCTTAAGTTTTTCTTCGAATCGTTCCCTTAAGCGCGTTGCTTTCAGGAAATGCCCTGAAAGCACAACGTGCTTTCCTGCACAGTACTGAACGCAGATCTTTGCGAGGGCGTCGAGGAGGAACCAGGCGAGGAGGCGGCTGTTGTCGTCGGCGCTGCCTGCGTCCGGGTGCTTCCGATTCAGCGGGTGGTCGTAATTGCGTTTTCCTAGGCTTGTAAGGTAGCGGATCCGTTCGTCGGCGAGGAGGCGGATCAGCTGCTCTGTGTGGAGGATGTCCGGATGGTCGTCGGCGCTGGTTTCGCTGAAGGCACCGTCGTCGGTGTCTTCCCAGAGGTCGCCCGGCTCGAGGGTCGGGTCGTCCATCTCTTCGGCGGCCGCGATGAGCTTCTCGAGCTTCGCGTAGAGCGCGTCGATCTGCGCCTTATATTTTCCACGCAGAATGATCGATTTTCGGTCTCGTTCGGCGCATCCATTCATTTCGCTTTGTGCTGCATTTCGGATATCCGTAGATCCATGCAGGTCATTTTCTACATATGGCTCAGTGTTTCCCGAAACCGCCTGCTGTTCGAACGCTTCGGCGGCTTCGGTCAATGCTTCCATCGCTGTTCTTCCCGTCGCTGTGCTGATGCGCTGGAAACCGAGGATGGCAGCGGCGGCGTCTAAGAGGCCGCTCGCCGAGGTGGAGCGGGTGGTGTTTTTATTTCGATCCTGCGCGATATACTGGGCGCGGGCGTCGTTCAGGCTGCAGAGATCGAGGAGGTGAACCTTTTCGGAGGCCGCCTGCTTCGCGACGAAGTCCCGGATGGCTTCGTCCTCGTTATGGGCCATACGCGCGAGGTCATAGAGCATCGATACGGCAGTCTGCCATGGCGTCGAGCTGTGGAGCTCCATATTCGTGCCGATCAGCTGATAGGGATGGATCGAGGCGAGACGCGTGAAGCTCTCGCCGGAGATCTCGAGGATCTCACCGCCCCAGAGCGTGCCGTCGGAGCCGTAACTCTGATCATCGAGGCAGATGCCGAGCACGGCAGTGCTCGCGTGACGTACGTCCGCTACTTCGCTTGTGCTGTGCGTTTTCAGCTGTTCGATGCGATGGGACGCTGTATCCATCTTCTCTGCATCTGCGCTCATCTGCCCATCCTCGCGAAGCGATGGAGTTCGCGTTGCATCGGACTGCATACTGGCATCCATCGCGTCGAGGATCGCGCGGTGACACTTCTGCATCCGAAGCATCGGCACCCGATAGTGGTCCGCAAGGACTTCAGCGGCGTAGGTCGTCGGGAACTTCGGGTAGAGGTCGCAGGCGATGCGATCTGGCTGCTCCTCTCTCTCATCGAGGGTTGCGATGACCTGTGCAGCGAGGCGCTCCCCGAGCTGCTGCGGCGTTTCGAGCCCCAGCGTCATCGCTGTGAATGTGAAGTGCTCTGCAGGGTGCAGCTCATAGCGCAGCACATAGCCTTCACTGACATCTGCCCCGAGGGAGACGGTGATCCGACTGTTTCCGCTGTTTTCTTCTAGTTCACTGGTTCTGGTCATATTTTTCACTCTATAGTAGGCATGGTGTGCATTTTCCCGCCTCATCATGCCTACGATTGATCTCAATGCTTACAAAAAACTGTGCCGTTGCCGGCACAGTTTGGAATTTACTTGTGGAAGAGCTTCTTCGTCTGGTACTGCGGCTCGCAGGTCACGTTGACGCCGAGCTTCTTAAAGGTGTTTTCGTCGACTTCAGACAGGATGACAGAGCTGTGTGCCTCACAGCCGCGGAGCTTCTCGAGCTGCTGCATCGCGGTCTCGGCGTTCGGGTCATGGGTCGCGCAGATGGTGAGGGCGATCAGCATCTCATCGAGGTGGAGACGCGGATTGTGGTTGCCGAGGTGCGCCGTCTTCAGGTGCTGGATCGGCTCGATGATCTCCGGGGACATGAGGTTCACGGAGTCGTCGATGCCACCGAGAACCTTCAGGGCATTCAGGAGCATCGCGCTCACCGCGCCGAGCAGCGAGGAAGTTTTTCCGGTGATGATGGTGCCGTCCGGGAGCTCAATCGCTGCGGCCGGGTCGCCGGTCAGCGCCGCCTTCTGCTTGGCCGCGGAAATCACCGGGCGGTCGTTCGTGGAGACATTGGCCTTCTCCATCAGAAGCTCGAGCTTATCAACGATGGACTGTGCGCCGTTTCCCTTGCGAAGATCGCAGAGCGCCGTGTAGTAGCGGCGGATGATCTCGAGGCGGGAGGCATAGCAGCAGTTCTCGTCGTTTTCGATGCAGTAGCCTGCCATGTTGACACCCATGTCGGTCGGGGACTTGTACGGGCTCTCGCCGTAGATGCGCTGGAACATCGCGTTCAGGACAGGGAAGACCTCGACGTCACGGTTATAGTTGACCGTGGTCTTGCCATAGGCTTCGAGGTGATACGGGTCGATCATGTTGACGTCGTTGAGGTCGGCGGTCGCCGCCTCGTAGGCGAGATTGACCGGATGACTCAGCGGGATGTTCCAGATCGGGAAGGTCTCGAACTTCGCGTAGCCGGCCTTGACGCCGTGCTTGTTCTCCTGGTAGAGCTGGCTCAGGCAGACGGCCATCTTTCCGGAACCCGGGCCCGGTGCGGTCACGACCACGAGGGAGCGGGTCGTCTCGATGTAGTCGTTCTTGCCGAAGCCCTCCTCGCTGATGATGAGCGGTACGTTGCCAGGATACCCGGAGATCGGGTAATGACGGTAGACCTTGATACCGAGGGACTCGAGCTTCTTCTGGTAAGCGATCGCACTCTCCTGCCCATCGAAGCGGGTGAGCACGACGGAGCCCACATAGAGGCCATAGCCGCGGAACGCATCGATGAGTCGCAGCACGTCCATATCGTAGGTGATGCCGAGATCCCCACGGACCTTGTTCTTCTCGATGTCGCCGGCATTGATGACGATCACGACCTCCGCGTCATCCTTCAACTCACGCAGCATGCGGATCTTACTATCCGGCTGAAAGCCCGGAAGCACACGAGATGCATGGTAATCATCGAACAGCTTGCCGCCGAACTCAAGATAGAGCTTACCGCCAAACTTCGAAATACGCTCACGGATATGCTCCGACTGCATCTTAAGGTACTTATCGTTATCGAAACCCTTTTTAAACATCGTACTACTCCCTCTTATTCCCTGCTTCGCCGGTGCCACCCTGCACCGATCCACCGTTATTAAATATCAAAAAACAAATCGCAATTAGTATAAAAAAGTCAGTCTGTCTTGTCAATTCATATTGGATACAGAGCGGCCAGGAGGAGCGACAACCGAAACCATACGAAGAGCTCGTGAAGAATCAAAATTCCATCCCTTAGAAGTACTTGGTGTATCTCTCCTTAGAACCCTCTGTCAACGCTGAGTTTTCATCAGGAAAACTCAGCGATTGCAGAGGGCCTAGTACTTCTTAGGGATGGAATTTTAGAGTCTTCCGAGCTCGTAGTACTGTGTTTCGGTTGCCGCCCCTCCGGGCTGTTCTGGATTTATATGATCTTTACTTGATCGCCCAGCGGAGCTTCGTCGAGTGCGCCCGCGGGTTGATGAAGCACTCTTCCTTTCCCGGGCGGATGACGTCACGGGAGACCTCGCGATAGATGCCGGCCTTCTGCATCTCCTTGAAGAACTTCTTCACGAGACGGTCCTCACCGCTGTGGAAGGTGAGGATCGCGACGCGGGCACCCGGATTCAGACAGTCCGGCAGCTTTTCGAGGAAGTCATAGAGCACCTCGAACTCACTGTTCACGTCGATACGCAGTGCCTGGAAGACACGCTGGCAGGACTTCTTCACGGCGTCCTTCTGCTCCTTCTCCGGAAGGAAGGCGAGGGCCTTCGCGATGGTATCCCGAAGCTCAGTCGTCGTTTCAAACTTCATGCCCTTATGAAGACCGCGGTCGATCTCCCTCGCGATACGCTCGGCATACGGCTCATCGGAATTCTCGATGAACATGTTCACCATGTCGTCATAGGTCAGCGTGCGCAGGCGCTCGGAAGCCGATTCCCCGGCTTCCGGATTGAGTCTCAGGTCCAGCGGGCCGTCGACCTTATAGCTGAAGCCCCGCTCCGGATTATCGATCTGCATCGAGGAGACGCCGAGATCCGCGAGGACGAAATCGAATTTGTCGCCATTCCCCGTGACCTGGTCGATGTCCCGGAAATTCAGATGGCGGATGGTGAGGATATCCTCCCCGTAGCCCTTCTCACGGAGACGCTTCTCGGTCTTCGCAGACTCGATCGGATCAACGTCCGTCGCGTAGAGGTGCCCCTGTCCATGGAGCTGCTCGAGCATCTTCTCCGTGTGCCCGCCGTAGCCGAGGGTGGCATCCATGCCGATCTCGCCCGGCTGAATCTTCAGCACATCGAGGATCTCCTTCACCATGATCGAGATGTGCATACCGGCCGGAGTCTTCCCCTTCTGGATGATCTTCTCGATGTCGTCCTGGTACTTCTCCGGGTTCAGCTCCTTATACTTTTCGTCGAAGCGCCGCGGATACTTCCCGCTGTAGCGCTTCCGCCGCTGGTGCTTCACCGGCTCTCCGCCTGCCGTAGAAGTAGTGGCAGACATCATGGTGTCAGCATTGTCCGCCGACTGTGCGCTGGCACCCGCTTCCGCGTCGTGCCGGATGTCGGCATTGTCCTCCTGTGTATCACTGGTCAAATGTTCAATTCTCTTCTCTGTCATGAATCCAGAAACTCCACTCTATAATATGGGACAGCGTTGCCATCCATCGGGCGACTGAAGAAGTAGCCCTGGACGTCGTCACAGCCGAGGGCCGTGGCGAGGTCATACTGCGCGCGATTCTCAACACCCTCGATACAGAGTGTCATGTTGAGGTCATGCGCGATGTTGACGATGTTCTTGATGATGTTGGTCTTTCCCTGCTGGAGGTAGGTGTCCGTCATCTTCTTATCCAGCTTGATGCGGTCCGCCGGGATGAAGGTGAGGTAGTTCAGCGACGAGTAGCCCGTGCCGAAGTCGTCAAGGGCGAGGCCGATCCCGAGCTCCCGAAGCTGCCGGAAGAGCATGTTCGTCTGCTCCTTATACTCCATATAGAGGCTCTCCGTAACCTCGATCTCGATGAGATCCGGCGAGATGTTTTCCTTCTGAAGCAGGGACTTCAGGTACTGCACGTACTCTTCATCCTGCAGCTGCTTCGCCGAGTAGTTGATGGACACCTTCTGAAGCTCCACGCCCTGGGCGCGCCAGACGGCCAT
This sequence comes from Oribacterium sp. Sow4_G1_1, assembly GCF_052116105.1. NCBI lineage: Bacteria > Bacillati > Bacillota > Clostridia > Lachnospirales > Lachnospiraceae > Oribacterium > Oribacterium sp. Sow4_G1_1. The sequence continues at coordinate 167,853 of NZ_JBQKLS010000004.1, read as the reverse complement.
CTGATGGATGACCTTTTCGGTGACGATACGGCCGATCCGGATGATCATGCCGTACTTCTCTGCTGGGGCAATGAAGCGGTCCGGATAGTATGCACCGCTCTTCAGGCGTACGAGGGCCTCGTAGCCGATGACCTTGCCGGTTTTCGTCGAGATCTGCGGCTGGTAGACGATCCGGAAACCGTCGTGATCACAGGCATCATGCAGGGTCAGGACGATATTGTCCTCCTCGAGGATGCGCTCATGCATCGTCGCATCGAAGAATACCGCCGTATGCTTGCCGCGGCTCTTCGCCTCTGTCAGCGCCTTGTCTGCCTCGGAGAAAAGCTCATTGATGAGGTGTTCCTTCCCGGCCGACGTCGTTACACCGATGCTGGAGGTAACGCTCAGATGCTGCTCTTCATAGATGTATGGTTCATTCAGGATGTTTCGGAGATACGATAGCATCTCGCCGCTGTCCTGGTTGATTTCATTCGCAAACAGGATGGCGAACTCATCACCTCCGTAACGGGAAACAAAGCCCTGGTACTTCACCGCGACGAGGCGGAGGCGACGGGCCATCTCCTTCAGTACATAATCGCCGGCGCCGTGGCCGAAGGTATCGTTCAGGGTTTTAAAGTTATCGATATCGATGAGCATGAGGGTATGGGTGCCGCCCTCCTGCAGCAGCTCCTGCATGCGCACATCGGCATGGCTCCGGTTCGGCAGCTGTGTCGTCGTATCATGCTCATACATATACTGCAGCTTGTTTCTGGAGTAGGTCAGCTCGCGGGTCTTGCGCCGCTTCTCTTCGTTTGAGATTTCGAGAACGATCAGCCCGATAAAGAGACCGGTCATGATGTAGGCACTCGGCAGGATGATCGCCTTATATTGCCTGAAGTAGCTCAGCGGCTCGTTGATGAATTCGGTCTCCTTCGGAAGGACATAGGTGCTCAGTCCATGCTTCTTCAGGACATCATAATCGAAGGCATAGTGGCTGACGTTCTCATAGTCCACCGGCATAGCATCCGCCGATGCACCATTCAGGATGTCAATGACGGTACGCGCAGCGATCTCTCCTGCCGCTTCGTAGTCGAAGTAATGTCCGCCGGCGAGGCCGCAGCCGAGACCGCCGATCGAGGCACGGAAAACCGGCACCGGACAGTGCTCTGTGATGAACGCTGCACTCGTTTCGACATCATAAATCGAGCCATCTGCATTTTCGAAGGCATCCATGAAGATTACGATGGAATCCTGGTCGATGCTTTCGAGCTGCTGTGTCAGCTCGTCGGTATAGAGCATCGAGGTATTGATATACTGGAAGCTATAGTCCGGGAAATCGGCTTCGAGCTTCTGCATCTGCTTGAAGTCACCGAGTCCGGAGTCGGTTTCATCATAGATGGTGACGATCGTATCCGCCTTCGGAAGAAGCTTTGCCGCGACTTCGATCGTGCCCTTCAGGTCGAAATTCTCCGTTTTACCGGTGACATCATGATAGTTCATCGCGCCACGTGCGTGGTCGAAATCATTGATGCACATAAAGACCATCGGGCTGCCCTTAAAGAGGGTATCGCGATAGCGGAGACCGAACTTCAGTGCAGCATCATCCGCGAGGATGATGGCGTCAAACGCATCCTGATTCCGATACTTATAGAGCAGACTGTTGTAGACATTCTGCAGATTCCCTTCCGCCGGGTAGTTTCGGGTATCCATGAACTCCTCGGTCACGTTGATCCCCGGGTACTGGTCGAACACCTTCAGCATCCCCTTCTCCTGATCCGGCACGGTGATGAAGCTCCGGCTGTAGGAGCTCAGAAAGAGAACGTCCGCACTCGAAAAAGAAGCCTCCTGCACGGTGGCAGCAGACGTATCCGGCGCATAGGTCGAGTTGTAGAAGTCCTGGATGAGCATCACGAGGCCACAGAGGATAAAGCCGGCCGAGAGGGTACACAGGATGATATGGATATGTTTTCTTGAGAATTCTTTCAACGCTCTATTTCGTCTCAGGGATGCGAGACGCTCCTGTATACTATTTTATCGTAGAACGTTGATTCGGGCAAGTTGATTGTGCAGAATGACCGGAGCCACGGAGGGGCGACAACGGAGGCCATACGTAGAGAACGTGTGAAATCAAGTCGGGTCCCCTTAGCGGCACTTGGTACTATTTTCCTTAGCACCCTCTAGCAACGCTGAGTTTTCATCAAGAAAACTCAGCGATTGCAGAGGGCCTAGTGCCGCTTAGGGTCCCCGGCTTAGATTGAACCGGTCTCGGAGTACTGTGCCTCCGTTGTCGCCCCTCCGGGGCTCCGGTCATCAGATTGATTTCAGCAGATTCACATTTCCTTCGTCGTGCTCGACCTCCTTCGAGAAGAGGTGCGCGACGTCGATGATGTCCGCGACGTCGAGCTGCTGCTGTCCGGTCCAGCGGCTGTAGAGCATGAAGAGGATCATCATGAGGCTGCGGTGGACGAGGCAGAGCTCGATTTCGATATCGCCGTCGATGCAGGTGTCGATGAAGTAGCGGTAGACGAAGTAGACGGCGAGCTTCGTGAACCAGCGGTCGAGCTGTTCGGCTTCCGCCTGCATGAACGAAGGAAGTGCATCGAGGAAGTGCGGATCTGCGATTTTCTGCTCGTAGCCTTCGACGAGGACATCCCACTCCGGACGGAGGGAATCGAGATGCTTCATGCACTCGACGAGGGCCGGGAAATCCTCCTTCAGATAGCTTCGCTCCGCGTCGGCTTCCTTCGGATCGAGGCCCTGCGCGTCCGCAACGAGGGCACGTACGGCCTGCCATGCATCGAGGAAGGCACCGTCGTGATCCTGGAGAAGCGCGATGCAGCGGTTTCGAAGTGCAAGCACCTCGATGAGAGTCTCCTGTTCTTCTTCACTGATCTCCTCACCCGGGATCTCATTCTCGGAGCGGATATACTTGATCCGCGCACACTCCGTGAAGAAGATGCGGCCGAGCTCCATGCAGCTCAGGCTCATGTCGATCTGCTCATAATTTCCGATGTCCATGAAGTAGCGCGGGTACTCCGTGCAGGTCTGACAGAGACTCTCCTCCCCGAGCTGTATATACATCTCACAGAGAAGGTCCTTCCGAAGAAACGGGCAGCGACCTTCCTTCGTGAGCGGGAAGAAGCAGTCGCCGTCCTCTTCCCGTATATGGGCGCGCAGCGTATCTCCGAAGCTGCCCTCCACGCTGCGGTAGTATGCGCTCGACGCCTCGTCGACGTCGACCTCCCAGCCGGCACAGCAGGTGTCCGGGCAGTGGCCGCCGATGCAGCGGAACTTTTTATAGTAGGATGGATATTCGATGATCATAATGTCTTACACCTCTCCCTTCAGTGGACAGTTCGCGAGCAGATTTCGTACCGCCGCACGGTAGCGCACGATAGTATCTGCCTTCCGGATCTCCTTCATGTAGCGATCGCTGCCTTCGAAGGACTGACTCAGCCAGTTCCAGTACTCCTTCATCTTAAACAGGGTGTTCCGTTCACTCTGCATCTCCGTCATGTAATTCTCGAGCAGCTGCTCGTGGAAGGCCTTCAGCTCCTCGAGCGTCGCCGCTGCCCCGCCCCGGATCTCACGCACCAGCGCCGGATTTGTGAGGAGTCCGCGGCCGATCATGATACTGTCAATCTCCGGGAACATCCGGGTGATCCGCTCATAGTCTGCGACGGTGACGATGTCTCCGTTATACACGAGGTGATGCTTCGACGCCTCGACGAACTGCCGGAAGACGTCGAGATGCACCTCTCCGCGGTAGATCTGCTTCTGCACACGCGGGTGAACGATGAGATCCTTCAGCGGGTAACGGTTGTAGACACGGATCAGCTCGCCGGCTTCGTCCGGTTCCCAGCCGCCGATCCGGGTCTTCACGGAGATGCAGACATGCGTCCGGCCATCTGTGGTCTTCACCGGCTTCGGGCGGATCGCGCCGTCTCCCTCTTCCGAGGCCAATGTCTCTGCCGCTTCGTTCATCTCGTCGCGCGATGCCTCGGATGCCTCCGCGTATTTCGAGTCCAATATCTCTGCCGAAGGCATCTTCACGAAGAGCGGTACCTCAGGTGCGTCCGCGACATCATAGCAGATACCTTCTTTCTCCAGAAGCTCGAAGGTCTGATCGAGGAACTCGTCGAGGCGATCCGGGTCCCGGAGCAGACCGGCGCCTTTCCCCTTCGCGACGACCGTGCCACTCGGGCAGCCTGCATTGAGATTCACCTCGGTATAACCGAGCTTCGCCATCTCCCGGATGGCCCAGACGAACATCTCTGCGTTATTCGTGATGATCTGCGGCACGACGCGCATGCCGAGATTATGCTCCGGTGCGACATCGCGCTCCTCACGGTGTGTAAACTGGAAGGTATCATTCGCCGAGAGAAACGGCGTATAGAAGCGATCGAGGCCTGGGAACGCGGCGTTGTACGCGGTCCGAAAATAATAGCCGGTGACGCCCTCCATCGGTGCGAAATAGAAGTTCATAAAGTAAATCCTTTTGTTTGCAATAGGCGGAGTTATGGTTCAGATGTAGTTAAGTCAAGGCGTGGCCCGGAGGGACGGCAACGGTGGCCATACGTAGAGACCGTGTGAAATCAAGCCGGGGACCCTTAGCGGCACTTGGTACTATTTTCCTTAGCACCCTCTGCAACGCTGAGTTTTCATAAAGAAAACTCAGTGATTGCAGAGGGCCTAGTGCCGCTTAGGGTCCCCGGCTTAGATTGAACCGGTCTCGAAGTACTGTGCCTCCGTTGCCGCCCCTCCGGCCCCTTGGCTGAACTGCAATGATCTATCACTGTGCACATCTCAGCCGAGAAAGGCACGGACCTCCTCCAGTCGCTTCTCTGCCTCGCTGCGTCCGATCTGGTATACGCGCTCGAGTGCCTCCGGATCGTGCTCGACGCGGTGGATGCCGAGAGGCGCTGGCGGCTGGATGACCAGTACCTGACCGGTGGTCTCCTTCGCGTGCACATCCGCGAGCTGATCGTTATACATGAAGTGACGATTCTTCATCGCCTCATAGCAGAGCGGATACTGCTTCTGCAGCCTGCGGAAGGCCTGCATGCCCGCCTGCGGTTTCTTCTGGTAGCTCCGGTCCTGTGTGAGGATGACGACATTGCGCTCATAGCCGATATGCTCCATGAAGGAGAGCGGGATCGCGTTGCTGATACCGCCATCGAGGAGCGTCTGGCCACGGATCACGACCGGCTTCGACACGAGCGGCATGGAGGCACTCGCACGGAACCACTCCATCTCCTCCGGATTCGAGCTCTTACACTCATGGTAGACCGGACGCCCGGTATCACAGTCCGTCGCGACCATGTAGAACTTCATCGGATTCGCGAGGAAGCTGTCCCAGTCGAAGAGATCGATCGTTTCCGGAAGCGTATGATAGCAGAACTCGGCATTGTAGAGGTTTCCGGTCTTCAGCAGGGACTCAATGCTGCAGTAGCGGCGGTCCTTCGCGAAGCGCTTATTGTAGCGGATCGTGCGTCCGATCTGCCGCGACTTGAAATTGCAGCCGAAGGTAGCACCCGCCGACACTCCGACCATACCGTCGAAGCGGATCCCCTCCTCCAAAAATACATCGAGCACACCCGCGGTGAACATCCCGCGCATCGCGCCGCCTTCACATACCAGGCCCGTACGGACCGTCTTTTCTTCTTCCATCCTTCTGCCTCCACTTTTCCGTCTGTTTCTGCTCCGTCTCTTATGCGGAAACGAAATTCTCCTGCCTGAGCTGTCCTGCCCGGCTTATGACGCCGTGACCGGATCCTCCTGTCTGGACGGTTCGCCTCACGACATCTTTTTCATTCGGCGGACGATTTCCGCCGGAACAGGCTACCGAGCTCCTTAGAAATTCGCGATCGACGCCTCGTTCGGCACGATCATCATGTAGCAGCCGTTATGACACTGCTGCAGCAGCGCGATCATATCCGCTTCCTCGACGGAAACGCAGCCCGCCGAGCCCCAGTCTGCCGGATTCTTGCAGTGCAGGAAGATCGCAGACCCGCGCTTGTAGACGGTCGGGTTCACATTGAAGCCGACGGCCATCGCATACTTATAGCAGATCGTGTACTCGCTGAGATGCTCTCCGCTGATCGGCGTCGCGCTCTCGACCCATGTGTTATACGTCGCCTGCTCGCCGGACCAGTAGGAGTTCGGCGTCACATCGCGCCAGCTCATCTGCGTGCCCGGATTCGGGGAGATGCCGAACGCATGGAGGATCGGGAAGGAGCCGACCGGCGTCGTCTGGTCGCCCTCGTGCCGCTCGTTCCAGGCCTTCAGTCCGTTTCGCCCATAGCCGCAGTAGGTTTCCATCGCCTTCTGCCAGCTGCCGTCCGCCTGCTTATTATAGAGGGAGAGGCTGTGGTCCACGACGAGGATGATCTGGTCTGTGATCTGTGCGGTCAGCGTTTTCGCCAATGCTTCTGCCTTCGCATCGTCACCGCTCGGAGCGCTCGTCACAGGCCCCGTGGTGTCGATGATGGTTGGTCCGAACTCTGCCAGTGAAGTAAATGCGCTACTTACGAAAAGCATCACTGCGATCAGACAGGCCCCGATGAAATTCTTTCTCATTTTCATACTGTATATCCTTCTATAGTCCATATCCTGCATCCCATGTTCTCATCCGTCTCATATCACCGACGATGAAATGGGATACAAGCATCCGTATGGTCTGCGATGATCTCATCCCCATGCGAATCAGTCATAATCCACCTTCATCAGGCAGAGCCCCTTCGCTTCCATCGTGACGCCGGCCATCTTCCGGTCACGGGAGGCGATGATGTCCTTCATCGATTCCGGACTCCGCTTTCCGAAGCCAACCTCGAGGAGGGTGCCGGTCATGATGCGGATCTGGTTCTGCAGGAAGCCGGTGCCATGGAAGTAGAGACGGATGTAAGGGCCGTTCTCCGTGATCTCCACGGTATCGATCTTTCGCACGGTCGACTTTTTCATCTTGCTGTTACCACAGAAGCATTTGAAGTCATGCTCCCCGATGAGGTACGCGGCAGCCTCCCGCATCGCTGCGAGGTCCGGGTGCTTCTCGAGAACCGAGACATACTTCCGCTCGAAGACCGGCTTCTGATCACTGTACCAGCAGCTGTAGCGGTAGGTCTTGCCGGACGCCTTGAAGCGGCTGTGAAAGCGATCTGCGCAGAGCTTCAGCTCATTGATGCTGATATCATCCGGGAGGTACTGGTTCATGTAGCTCCGGATCTCCTCTTCTGTTTTATCGGTATCGAGCAGCACATTGGCGGTCATCGCACGTGCATGCACCCCGGCGTCGGTCCGTCCCGCGCCGATGACGGTGATCGGGAAGGAAGCACAGTCCGCTGCCTGGTACTGGTCGCCGTAGATCATGCGGGTCAGTACCTGCTCGAGCTTTCCCTGGATCGTGAGCTCGGTGTTCGGCTGGTGCTCCCAGCCATAGTAGCGGGAACCGTCGTAGCTTAGAATCATCTTATAGTTTCTGGTCATAGTATGCTCCGTTTTTTTGTTTGGGAACATTGTAGCGCACTCGGGCGGTGAAGGTCAATTTACAAAATCCGGTCAATGTTCATTCGAATCTCCGAAGGGCAGCAACAGAAACACAGTACTCCAAGACCGGTTCAATCTAAGCCGGGGACCTTAAGCGGCACTAGGCCCTCTGGGGATTCGATCTGAACAGTAGGCGAGTAACAAAAGAGCTTCGGGACATGCCCGAAGCTCTGGTGAAATTATCATCTTTGAAGATTAGTTCTTCTTTGCAGCTGCCTGCTGTGCAGCAACCTCTGCTGCGAAGTCCTCGCTCTTCTTCTCGAGGCCCTCACCGGTCTCATAACGTACGAAGGTTACGAGCTGGATCTTCGCGCCCTGAGCCTTGGCTACAGAATCAACATACTGCTGAACGCTCTGCTTGCCATCCTCTGCTTTTACGTAGGTCTGATCTACGAGGCAGATCTCCTTGAGCTCCTTGTTGAGACGACCCTGAACCATACCGTTGAGAACCTTCTCCGGTGCGTTCGGCTTCTCGTTCTTGGCAGCCTCTGTAAGGATTGCGGTCTCGTGTGCGAGATACTCCTGGTCAACCTCTGCACGAGTGGTGTACTTCGGGTTCAGAGCAGCGATCTGCATCGCGATGTTCTTCGCCATCTCAGCGACAGCGTCGTTGACAACGTCGGACTTCACCTGAAGGATGACACCGATACGTCCACCAGCGTGGATGTAAGCGGATACGAGACCCTCGTTCTCAACGAGCTTGTGGAAACGACGGATGTGCATGTTCTCACCGATGATGGAGATCTCCTCGGAAAGCTGCTCAGCGACGGTTCTGGTCTCATCGAGGTTCCACTTCTCAGCGAGGAAAGCGTCGATGTCTGCAGCGGAAGTTGTAAGAGCCTGATCACAAACCTGATCAACGTAAGCCTGGAACTTTGCGTTCTTTGCTACGAAATCGGTCTCAGCGTTAACCTCTACGACAACACCAGTGTGCATGTCCTCAGAAACCTTTGCGAAGGAAACACCCTCTGCTGCGATTCTGCCGGCCTTCTTCTCAGCGCCTGCAAGGCCCTGCTCTCTAAGGAACTCTACGGCCTTATCCATGTCACCCTCGGTAGCAGCGAGTGCCTTCTTACAAGCCATCATACCTGCACCGGTAATATCTCTTAACTCCTTAACCTGAGCTGCTGTAATTGCCATCTTTTTATCCTCCTGGATGTTTATTTGATGGAAGCCCCACCGGCTCCCTTTGAAACAAGAAAAGCCAGCATTCTGCAATTTATGAAATTGTCGAATGCTGGCGTTATCAATTAATTAAGCCTCAGTAGAAACGACAGTCTCGTCGCCAGCAGTTGCTGCTGCAGCCTCTTCCTCTGTCATATCGCCCTGCTTAGCCTCGATGACAGCATCTGCCATCTTGCCGACGATCAGCTTGATCGCACGGATAGCGTCATCGTTACCCGGGATTACATAATCAAGCTCCTCAGGATCAGCGTTGGTATCTGCGATACCGAAAAGGGTGATGCCGAGGTTATGAGCCTCCTTCACGCAGATCTTCTCCTTCTTAGGATCTACAACGAAGATCGCGTCCGGAAGAACCTTCATCTCCTTGATGCCACCGATGTTAGCCTCAAGCTTCTCCCACTCCTTCTTGATCAGCGCAACTTCCTTCTTCGGAAGAACGTCGAAGGTGCCATCCTCTGCCATCTTCTCGATCTGCTTCAGACGCTCGATACGAGTCTCGATGGTCTTGAAGTTTGTAAGCATACCGCCGAGCCATCTCTCGTTTACGTAGAACTCACCACAACGAAGAGCCTCTGCCTTTACAGCATCCTGTGCCTGCTTCTTGGTACCTACGAAAAGAACAGTACCACCGTCCTGTACGATCTTTACCATCGCGTTGTAGGCATCGTCTACCATCTTTACGGTCTGCTGAAGATCGATGATGTGGATACCGTTACGCTGTGTGTAGATGTACGGAGCCATCTTAGGGTTCCATCTTCTGGTCTGATGACCAAAGTGTACGCCAGCCTCAAGGAGCTGCTTCATTCCAATTGCACTCATTTTAATACCTCCTGGTTGTTTCTTCCATCTCAGCCTTCGTGCTTACCGGCTTTCGCCCTGTGCGGGTACCTTCCGGTGTTTGCTGAGATGTGCTGTTTATGTTCTTCTATAAAAGAAGCCGCGTCTCAAAAAGACGCGACTTGTAATATAACATAAAGCTTTGATTGCTGTCAATATTTTAGACGGGCGATTTTTCGTGAATTTATAATCCTCGCTGCTGTCCGCCGAGCCATATCTGAACGGTAACGAATCCTCGATCAGTCCGGCATCACCGGCTCTGGATTCGTATCGGTGGATGGTGCCACGAAGATGTCGCCATCCTTCTTCTCACCGACGACGGCTTCCTTCGGCTTGCTCCAGGTCATGTATTCACACTCCGGATAGCGGGAGCAGCTGTAGAAGATCCGGCCCTTCTTCGAACGACGCTTCACGCACTCTGCGCCGCAGTCCGGGCAGGTGAAGCCGGCATACTCGACATACGGCTTCGTGTTCCGACACTCCGGGAAGCCCGGGCATGCCAGGAACTTGCCATGTGGACCGTACTTGATGACCATGTGGCGTCCGCACTTATCACAGAGCACATCGGTCTCCTCATCACGAATCGTGATCTTCTCGACCTCCGCCTGTGCCTTCTCGACGGCTTCCTCGAGATCCGGGTAGAAGTTCTCGACGATCGTCTTCCACTTCGTCTTACCAGCTGCGACACTATCAAGCAGGGACTCCATATTCGCGGTGAATGCGGTATCGATGATGGTCGGGAAGTTCTTCTGCATCATATCGTCGACCGCGAGACCGAGCTCGGTGACGAAGATGTTCTTCTTTTCCTTCGCGATATAACGGCGCGCCAGCAGGGTGCCGATGGTCGGTGCATAGGTTGACGGACGACCGATGCCATCCTCCTCGAGGGCCTTCACGAGTGAAGCCTCGGTATAGTGTGCCGGCGGCTGTGTGAAGTGCTGCTCCTTATCGAAGCTGTCGAGCGAAAGCTGCTCGCCGACCGTAAGCTCCGGGAGCGAAACATCCTTCTCCGCCTTATCCTCCTCCGTCATGTAGACCGAGAGGAAACCATCGAAGCTGAGCTTCGAGCCGTTCAGTGTGAAGACATACTCGCCAGCACGCAGCTTTACGGACTCGGTGCTGTAGAGCGCAGCCGACATACGGCTCGCGAGGAAGCGCTTATAGATCAGCTGGTACAGGCGGAACTCGTCACGCGGGAGCTTCGCCTTCGCCTCCTCGGGACTAAGCTCGAGGCTCGTCGGACGGATCGCCTCGTGTGCGTCCTGGATCTTCACTTCGGCCTGTGCCTTCGACTGTACGCTGGAACCACCGTTCACATAATGCTCGCCGAACTGTGCCGCGATGAAGCTTCTGGCCGCCGCATCCGCCTCGTCGGCGATACGTGTACTATCGGTACGCAGGTAGGTGATATAACCATCCTCATACAGGGTCTGTGCGAGCTTCATGGTCTTACTGGTGGCGAAGCCGAGGGACTTCGCCGCCTCCTGCTGCATCGTCGAGGTCGTAAATGGCAGCGGTGCCTTCTTGCGACGCTCGGACTTTCGGATGTCACTCACGATGAAATCATCCTTCCCGATCTTCTGCAGGATCGCATCGACCTCAGCCTCTGAGCTCAGTGCCTGCTTCTTCTCGCCACCGTAGAAGGCGGCGGTGAGCTTCTTCTTTCCGTGCAGGAGGATTGCATCGAGGGACCAGTACTCCTCCGGTATGAAGGCCGCGATCTGGGCTTCACGGTCACAGATCATACGGAGTGCGACGGACTGTACACGTCCGGCAGAGAGGCCCTTACGGATTTTCTTCCATAATAATGGACTGATGGTATAACCCACGAGACGGTCGATGACACGACGCGCCTGCTGCGCATCCACGAGGTCCATATCGATATCGCGCGGACTTTTCAGCGCGTTCTTAACGGCATTCTTCGTGATCTCGTTAAAGGTGATACGTGTGATCTTCGCTTTATTCTTCTCATCCTTCTCGAGCTCGTTACGGAGATGCCAGCTGATGGCCTCCCCCTCACGATCCGGGTCGGTTGCGAGATAGATGCGATCCGCCTTCTTCGCTTCTTTCTTCAGCTTCGCGAGGAGCTCGCCCTTGCCGCGGATCGTGATGTACTTCGGCTCATAATCATGCTCGACATCGACGCCGAGGGAGCTCTTCGGCATATCGATGAGATGTCCCATGGTGGCATCGACCGTATACTGCTTGCCGAGAAATTTTTTGATCGTTTTCACCTTTGCAGGCGACTCTACGATAATCAGATTGTTTGTACTTGCCATTCAGACTCACCTTTTATTTATACAAGATCTGCGCCGGATGGCTGATTTCATACAGAAACCGTCGAAACCGGTATACCGGTGCAGATAAACGTTCTTTCCCGAAAGGGTAAATCTCAGACAATATACAACACTCTTTTTTGTTTTGCAAGACGCGCATCTGGTATACAAGGCATTCCGGCGTCACAAAACCGGTTTGGATTCAGCAGGAAACCCGGCGGGACCCTTGTACTGTCTGTTTCTAAATTCGTCGCCGGTAGAATCCCAGCTTCGGGCTCTCAGAGAAGCCGAGGATCTCAAGCTCGAGGAGGATGGAGCTGAGCTCCTGTACCGACATCGAGAGCTTTCCGATCAGCTGGTCGAGATGCTTCGCCTCGACATCGAGGGCCGCATAGACCCTCTGCTGCTTCGGATTCAGCATCGAGACATCCTTCTCGAGCATCTGCTGTTCCTTATGATATGTCAGATGCAGGTACTCGAGCACATCCTCCGGACTCGTCAGGATGTCGGCCCCCTGCCGGATCAGCTGGTTGCAGCCCTTCGAGAGTCCGTCCGTGACCCGCCCGGGCAGGGCGAAGATCTGCTTCCCCTGGTCGAGGGCATCCCCGACGGTGATGAAGGTACCGGATTTTTCACGGGCTTCGAGGACGAGCACGGCATCTGCGAGGCCGGCGATGATGCGGTTCCGGCTTGCGAACTGCTTTCCGATCGGCGGCGCATCCAGCGGAAGCTCCGAGATCGCGCCACCGCCATACTCGAGGATCTTGTCGTAGAGCAGAAAGTTGCGGGCCGGGTAGCAGACATTGAGGCCACAGCCGAAGACGGCATAGGTTTTCGCCTCCGCATCGACGGCACCCCACTGCCCTGCACTGTCGATCCCCGCCGCCATCCCGCTGATGATGCCGATCCCCTGCATCGCCAGCGCTCGACCGAAGGAGCGGGCGACTTGCAGCCCGTAATCGCTCGCGCTTCGTGCGCCGATGATGGCGACGGTCGGCCTGTCGTCCGGCGGAAGGCTGCCGCGGACATAGAGTGTCCGTGGCGGATCCGGTATGTTTCGGAGACGCTCCGGATAATCCGCATCCAGCGGCGTCAGTTCTCGTATCTCCTGTTTAAAATGTAAATCTCTCACCGTCATGGTTTTCCTCCTGTCCCGTACAGCTGATCCTCGATGCCGCGGTAGTTCACGGCCTCACTCAGATGGGCGATCTGGATCCGTTCCTCCTCTTCGAGGTCCGCGATCGTCCGGGCGACCTTCAGGACCTTATGATAGGTGCGCATCGACATCGATCTAAGCTGAAAAATACGCCCGATAAAGGCGAGTTCCTTCGATCCGAGCGTGCAGTAGCGTTCGATTTCCCGTATACCCATCTCTGCATTCACCCGTATCTTCGATTCTCCACGGAAGCGTGCCGTCTGGATCTCCCGCGCCCGGAGCACCTGTGCGCGGAGTTCTGCCGAGCTCGGACCACTGTCCTTCGAAACTGCATCTGCGAAGGCCACCGGTGAGGCTTCGACGCAGAGGTCGATGCGCTCGAGGATCGGCTTACTGATGCCGCGCTGGTACTGACGGATCTGGCTTTCGGTGCACTGGCACTTATTCCGGTCCGGAAAGTAGCCGCACGGGCAGGGGTTCATCGCCGCGACGAGAAGGCAGTCTGCCGGATAGCGGAAGGTGCCGTTCAGACGTGAAATGATGACCTGCTTCTCTTCGATCGGCTGCCGAAGTGACTCGATCGAGGCCTTTGAAAAGAGCGGGAGCTCATCGAGGAAGAGGACTCCACGCGATGCAAGGGCGAGTTCACCGGGCACGACGCCACCCTGGGCGGAGCCGCCGACGAGCGCTGCTGTCGTGATCGTGTGATGCGGGGTCCGGAACGGGCGGTGATTGAGCATTGACTGCCCCGGTGGAAGCAGCCCCGCCACTGAGTACACCTTTGTGATCTCGATATTTTCCTCACGGCTGAGCGGTGGCAGGATCGTCGGGATGCGCTTCGCGATCATGGTCTTCCCGGAGCCGGCGACACCGGACAGGAGCAGATTGTGGCCACCCGCGGCCGCGATGAGGGCTGCACGGACACCGTAGCTCTGACCGTGCACCTCGGCGAAGTCCACAGCATAGGATTCGTGGACTTCGGTCTGCACCGCTTCCTCGCGCGGGTAACGGAGAAAGCGCTCCTTTGACTCGATGAGATTACAGAGATCGACGAGATGCTCGACGCCGATGATATCCATGTCCTCGACGACCAGTGCCTCCTGAATGTCGACGAGCGGCACGACCGCCCCGCGCAGTCCGGCCCGCTTCATCTCGGAAACGAGCGACAGCACGCCATTCACATGCTTGATGGAGCCGTCCAGCCCGAGCTCACCGATGAATCCGTATGCATCGAGTGAAAAGCTGTCGGTCAAAAACACAGAACGTAAGATCCCGGTCACGATGGCCAGGTCGAAGCAGGTCCCGTCCTTGCGCCGGTCTGCCGGGGCGAGGTTGATGGTGAGCCGGCGTGGCGGCATGGAAATCTGCGCGTTCCGAAGTGCGACATCGCAGCGCTCCAGCGCCTCCCGCACCGAGGGCGAGACATTGCCGACGATGACGGACCTGGGAAGCCCATGACTCTCGTCGACCTCTACGGACACAGAATAACCATCCAGTCCGGATAAACCTGCACTATTAATTTTTGCCAGCATAGAATTCCTCTTTCCGGCGATTCAGAAACTAAAACGACCTTACCATGGAATCAGATTCCTGGTAAGGTCGTTAAGTGGACTATAGTCTGAAAACAGACGCGAAAAAGTGGCGGGTTTCCGGGCCAGACGCCACTTTTTCATCCCCAAAAAATATTTTGTTAGCCAGAAGGTAGCGGTTCCGCGGGAGTGACCGGGGTCAGACCCCGTGTGCCAGATACTTCTTCGAATATCTGGTCGGAACGAAATCTCGATACTTATGGGGTCAGATCCCCTGGCCGCCCGAAAGGTCATGCAAGGCGAGATCAGCCCCCGCCGGAGTGACCGGGGTCAGACCCCGTGTGCCAAATACTTCATTGAAAGTCGAGTTGAAATGAAACCTCGTCACTTATGGGGTCAGACCCCCTGGCCTCCCGGAAGGTCATACAAGCCGGGGATTACTGGAGAAACGGGCGGAAGTCCTTCGGTGGTTCGGCGGTGAGGGTCTGGCCGGCGAGCTTCTGAAGCGGGCCGTCAAGGTTTTCCGGGAAGTGCAGTTCCCACGCGTGGAGGAGCTGTGACTGCACGCCACCATGGGTACGGTAGTAAGCATTGGCGTCCTTCCGCCCGTACTTCGGGTCACCGATGATCGGGTGGCCGATGGCACGGAGGTGTGCACGGATCTGGTGGGTCTTACCGGTGATGAGGTGGACCTTCAGAACGGTGTATTCCGCACTGCGCTTCAGCGGTTCGTACGCGGTATGGATTTCGACGGCGTCCGGGAACGGCTGTGGGCGGATCTCGACGCGGTTCGTACGTTCGTCCTTCGCGAGGTAGCCGTCGATGCGCTGTGCGTGGTCAATGTCTCCATTTACGATGGCGAGGTAGTACTTCTCCATCGTTCGGTCACGGAGCAGCGTGGCGAGCGCCTGCAGCGCCGGGAGGGTCTTGCCGAAGAGGATGAGGCCGGAGGTGTTCCGGTCGAGGCGGTTTGCGATGCCCGGCTTGAAGGTCTGGAGCTGTGCTTCCGTGAGGGCTCCTGTCGCCATCAGGTACTGGAGACAGCGCTCGTTCACTGACGGAAGACCGGAAGCATCCGACTGGCTGAGCCATCCGGATGGCTTGTTCAGCACCAGCAGGTTTTCGTCCTCGTAGACGATATGCTTTCGGAATCCCTCTACGTCAAACGCACGCTTCTCTCTTCTTTCAGAAGTATTTCTGGAAGATCCGTTACGATACGTCTGTGCGTTGCCGTCAAAAGCACGCTTCTCTCTTCTTTCAGAAGTATTTCCGGAAGATCCGTTACGGTACATCTGTGCGTAGCTCTTTCCTGCGGATGATGTCTGATCCGATGCCGGACAGGCACACTTAGCGGATGCATTCGCTCTCGCCTCCCGATTCTTTTCAGCACTTCCGAAATACTGCCCCGTCCGCCCCGTCATGGTGGCGAAGGTTTCCTCGGAGAAGTACATCTTCACGGAGTCTCCTAGGTTCAGGATTTCCTTCCCCTCGGCCTTCTTATCGTTCAGCACGATGTTCTTCTTCCGAAGCATCTTATAGATGAAGGAGGTAGTTGCATTTTTCAGGTATTTCCGCAGCAGCTTGTCGAGGCGCTGCCCGGCTTCGTTGGTCGATACGTTGATTTCTCTCACAGAGGTTCCTCACTGTCAATTTATGATGTGCGCTCGTTTTCTCCTTGGTTGTAACAGATCAGGCAGGGACCCCGGCTTAGATATTTCACCGGTCTCGGAGTACTGTGCCTCCGTTACCGCTCCTCCGGGTTCCGTCCCTGCCTGCGTCAGGCCTTCACGTCAGCGCGATCGTTTCCTTCCGGCTTTGAATGATGGAAGGCGGAGCCGGTGACGAGCTGGTCGCCTGCATTGGCCGCATCACCGTCGTAGGCACAGCGGCCGTTCAGGAGTCGCATGCTCAGCATGATCAGCTTCGTCGGCAGGAGCTTACTGAGGATGCGGAGCAGCTTCATGCTCACGCCATATACGGACATGCCCTTTCCGAGCACACTGTCCATCAGCGCGAGGTGACAGACCTTCTCCGGGTTCGCCATGAAAAGATACTTATAGAACGGGATGTGGCCGCTGGTCTCGGCGCGCTCGAAAAACCCGGTTTTCACCGGGCCAGGGCAGACGGCGGTGACACGGATGCCGGTCGTCCTGAGCTCTTCGGCGAGGCTCTGGCTGAAGCTCAGCACGTAGCTTTTCGACGCGGCGTAGACGGCGAAATTCGGCTGCGGCAGGAAGGCAGCGCTGGACGCGAAGTTCAGGATGCGGGACTTTGGGGCCATGAACGGCAGGCAGAGGCGCGTGATCGAGGTGAGTGCGCCGATGTTCAGGTCCACCATGCCGAGCTGATCCTCGAGGCTTAATCCCCGGATGGTGCCGATCTGGCCGAAGCCCGCGGCGTTCACAAGGAAGACGATCTCCGGTGCCTCCTCCGCGAGGGCACGCTGCAGAGTATCCCGTGCGGCACTCGTCTGGAGGTCGTCGGTGAAGAAGCGGCACGGCTTCGTGAGCTGCTTCTCGAGGGCTTCCAGGCGCTCAACGCGACGTCCGAACAGCCAGAATGCCTCGATGTTCGGGATGGTATCGTTCAGTTCGATGGCCATACGCCGGCCCATACCGGAGCTTGCGCCGGTGATGATCGCAATTTTCATATCTGCACCTCTTCTTTTCTTTGATACCCAGTATACCATGCCGACGCAATGCCATCCCGTTAAAGAATCATTTCCGCCATAAAACCTTCTCTTCCGTGGTGGTCGGCATGCTGCGCGATATACGGACTAGGGCATAAAAAAACCGGAAGCTCTACAGCTTCCGGTTCATTCCTGCGGGAGATGGGACTTGAACCCACACGTCCTATCGGACACAAGATCCTTAGTCTTGCCTGTCTGCCAATTTCAGCACTCCCGCGCGACAAGGTGTATATTAGCACAGCGGAAGCCGGTTGGCAACAACTTTTTTCATTTTTCGTTTTTGCTCCGGAACTTCTTCGTCTCCCGGGGGTCTGACCCGTGGGCCACTCGTTAATTTTCTTCTGCTTCCGTCGTGGTCGGCTGCGCGGCGAGCTGTGCCTTGCGGGCCTTGATGTCCTCCTGAACGGATTTCTTCGTGCTTTCGTAGATGGCACGGCCCTTCTCACGACCGAAGGCCTTCATCAGGCGCACGTAGTAGGTGTGTAAGGTGTTGATGCCTTCACTGTACTTTTTCTTCGTGAGCTGGATGTCTTCTTCCGTCATCTGAAGAGCCGGCTGAGCCTCCGCAGCATCTACGGTCACGTCGTCTTCAATCTTCTTCGATGATTTTCCAGACTTCTTCGAAGCGGGAGCCGTAGACTCCGACTTCATTTGCGTCATTTCCGAAGCGTTCGCTGCATCCTCTAAAGACGTCTTTACTGAAGCACTGACATCCTTGTCCGAAGCCTTTTCGCGCTTTACAGCGGCTTTCTTTTTCGCTTTCGGCTTACTGGAGGTCGCAGCCTTTTTTGTATCTGCAGGCTTTTCCGAAGCGTCGGACTCCTTCTTTACAGAAGCGGACCTCTTCGACTTACGATGTGCACCGGACTTCTTCGTCTCGACATCCGGTTTCATGTCATCCGTTGCTACATCCTGTCCTGCCTGCACATGTTCTGAGTCTGCCTTCTCTTCCGTCGCCGTTACAGCATGCTCTGTAATGACCGTTTCCAGTGTCTTCTCCGGAGCGGTTTCAAGCTGCTCTGATGCAGTTTCCGCAGCTGGCTTCTTTACATTTTCTGGCTTCGAAGCATCTACAGCTGTTTTTTCTTCCATCGTAGTCTTTGCATCGTCTGAGACGTCTGCCCGAAGATCAGCTGCAGCTTCCCCAGCCTGCGCTGTCACAGCGATCAGGCGCTCTTTTTCTGCTACTTCATCCTTCGCTGGAGCAGCACCGGAAACGTCTGCGGTTTTCGTGCCTGCTGCGCCCTGGCTGTTTTCTGTATCCGCCGCTGTGTCCTTCTCTGCCGTATGGTCCGCAGTGCTCTCCGCCACTGCTTCCGTATTCTTCACAGCATCTGCAACGCTCTTCTCCGTGGCATCTGCGTTTACCTTTACTTCAGCCTCATCTCTCTTCTCAGCAGCATCTGCCTTCTGTGCGTCTTCCTTCTTATCTGCGTTTACTTCCTCTGCCGGGCCGCCGATTCTCTTCATGGAGCGGGTGACCGGATCCCAGACGAACTGTACGCGGTTTGGATCGACCTTTGCTACCGCCGTCGTCTTCTTCTCGGCCTTCACAAGCGCCGTCGTTTCCTGCGTCACCTGTGTCCGTGTCGCAGCGTTCGCGATGTCCTGTGGCGTATTTCCAGAAGTACTATTTGCGATGTTCTTCTTCGGATCCTCGGAAGCGCTCTTCTCTTCCTGCTTTCGGTTCTCAGAAGTGCGCTGCTTCTCATCGTTTACCGACCTTGCATCCCTGCGGTTCTTCTCTGCCGGCTGTGCATTCTGCTTCGGATGATTTCTGTTCCTTGCGGCAGACGGTTCGTCCTGCTCGTCCTTCCGCTCATCGCGCTCCTGACGCTTATCGAGGGCGATGCGGGAAGCCTCGTTCATCTTCATGATGCCATCATACCCGCCGAAACGCTCCTGTACTGTCTCACTCGTCGTGTTCTGCTCCGCTGTGCCGTTCTGCTCCCGGCGATTATTCTCCTGCTCACGTGTGCTGCGCGCGTTCTGTGTCCGTGCATCCGGCTCACGACCTGTCCGCTGCTCACTGTCGATCTTCTCTGCTGCAGTGGCATCCGAACGATTCTGCGCATTCCGGTCATCGCGCTCCGGTCGATCGTTCCGGTCATTTCGGTTATTCTGATCATTGCGACGGTTGCGGCCATTCCGTCCACGGCCGCCACGCTCACTGCGTCCTACAGCGGTCGAAGCCTCCGCTTCCGTGACCGCAACCACGTCGGAAGTATTGTCCGAGGATATGGACGCGGTCATCGCCGTCTCCTGCTGTGTTGCAGATTCCGACTGTGCCTCACGTGCAGTGTTCTCGGACTTCGCTACGGCACTGCTCAGTTCCTTCGCGAGCTGATCGGCCGGGGTCTCGGTCATGAGCGGATTCGGCAGGATCGCCACCGGCTCACTCACTTCCATGAAATTCCGGGTATCGTTGCGACGACGGCGCTGGTTGCTGCGGCTGAGCGTCGGACGGGTCGGAATGGTGTTCATCGTCGTGAATGTATCGACGAGCAACGCCTTCTGCTCGCGCTCCTTGCAGAGACGGATCCGTGCCTCGTCGTTCAGCTCCGAGCTCAGCAGGCACTGCTTGATCGTCTCGCCGAGCAGGATCTCTGCGCCGCGCAGGCTGTGCCAGAAATCGCGTACGGCGGCATAGCCATGGTCCTTCGATACGATACAGATCTTCTCGCCCGAATCCAGGAACATGCCGGTCGTCGACGCGATGTACATGTCAAGCGCGTTGCTGTGCTGCTTCAGCAGCTTCACGAGACGCACATGCACCCCGTTCTTCCGAAGATCATCCACGACGCCCTTCGTCACGGCACTGTTCTCATCACTGTAGTACATAACGAGCGTATCACTCTCGTTGAGGTAAGTGTAGCCCTCGAGTC
Organism: Oribacterium sp. Sow4_G1_1; assembly: GCF_052116105.1. Classification (NCBI taxonomy): domain Bacteria; kingdom Bacillati; phylum Bacillota; class Clostridia; order Lachnospirales; family Lachnospiraceae; genus Oribacterium; species Oribacterium sp. Sow4_G1_1. The sequence continues at coordinate 147,775 of NZ_JBQKLS010000004.1, read as the reverse complement.
CCGATGCATGGGTATTCTCAAAATCAACTAAAATAATCACTGTAGCTCCTTCTGCCTTCGCTGATGTTCCCTCATGGGTTCCAGCCTCTGCGTCCCGCAGATACTTCAGTACAGTCGCTCTCCGCTCATGCATCCCGGAAGAAGCCTGCATGCGATACACATCACATACAGAACACCTCCGCTCTTCTCCAGATGAAATCCGATCCGTTCCATCAGGATCGAAACAACACGTCCGTCTCATCCGGTTCATATACCCCTGCATGAAATGAAATTTCAGCCTGTACAAACCCAGGGTTTCTAAACATAATTTTAAATCGTGACTAGTATAACAAAAAAACCGGTTCAAATGAACCGGTTTTTTCAAGCGACGAGGATGAGACTCGAACTCACAACCCGCATACACGGGCACCAACTTTCCAGGCTGGCCGACTACCAATTATCACACCTCGTCATGTGTTGTGCTGCATCAATTCAGCTCTTTTATAATAGCAAAGCACCACGCCCACGTCAAGCACTAATTAAAATATTTTTCGGACAGCAAGTAACAGTTCAGCTAAGGGGACCCAGAAGGGCGACAACGGAGTACTGTGCCTCCGTTGCCGCCCATCCGGGTCACCGGCTCGAGACATGCTCACTTAATCATAGACCAGTGGTGCTTTCTTCATCCACTCGCTGAACTCTTCGTCCGTGCAGCGTACATAGTGGCTTCCCTCCACGAGGTGCTTCGTGCCCTTCGTGTAGTCGATGCCGGAGGTCTTATAGTCATAGGTTTCCGCGACACGCTTCTTCTCGACCACCGGGTTCGGGCTCGGGATCGCGCTCAGCAGTGAGCGGGTATACGGGTGCACCGGATGGTTAAAAATCTCCTCGGTCGTACCGGTCTCGAGCAGATGTCCGAGATGGAGGACGCCGATGCGGTCGGAAATATACTTGACCATCGAAAGATCATGCGCGATGAAGAGGTACGCCGTGCCGGTCTCCTCCTGGATGTCCTTCATGAGGTTCACGACCTGCGCCTGGATCGAAACGTCGAGCGCGGAGATACACTCATCCGCGATGATCAGCTTCGGGTTCATGATGAGTGCACGGGCAATGCCGACACGCTGACGCTGTCCACCGGAGAACTGGTGCGGATAACGGGTCGCATGCTCCGGTGCGAGGCCGACCTTTCGGAGGATCGCCTTCACCATCTGATCACGCTCTGCCGCACTCGCAAACTTATGATGGATATCGAGGCCCTCTCCGATGATGTCCTCGACCTTCTTACGCGGATTGAGCGAAGCCATCGGATCCTGGAAGATCATCTGCATATCGTTGCGGAGGAGCTTCTGCGTATCCTTACTCATCTTTCCGCTGATATCCTTCCCCTCGAAGAGGATCTTTCCTGCGGTCGGATCATAGAGACGGATCACGGAACGGCCGATCGTCGACTTACCGGAACCGGACTCACCGACGAGGCCGTAGGTCTCGCCCGGATAGATCTCGAAGCTGACGTCATCGACCGCCTTCACCGTGAAGGAATTCGAGACCTTGAAATACTGCTTTAAGCCGTCCACTTTCAGGATCGGCTCCTGATTATAATTCACTGCCATCGATGCCGGCTCCTTTCTTCATACGTTCGATTCTTGCGCGAAGCTCCGCCGGCATCTCTACCTTCGGTGCACGCGGGTCCAGAAGCCAGGTGGCTGCATAGTGCGTATCGCTGATCTTAAACATCGGCGGATCGGCCTTGTCGTCGACCTCGAGCGCAAACCGGTTACGCGGTGCGAAGGCGTCGCCCTGCTTCTCGTGGAGAAGGTTTGGCGGTGAACCCGGGATCGTATAGAGACGCTCGTCGGCGGTGTCGAGGTCCGGCATCGCACTGAGGAGACCCCAGGTGTACGGATGGCGCGGATCGTAGTAGATCTCGTTGATCGTACCCTTCTCGACGATCTTTCCGGCATACATGACATTGACATAATCCGCAACCTTCGCCACGACACCGAGGTCGTGGGTAATGTAGATAACGGAAATGCCGCGCTCCTCCTGGATCTTCTTAATCAGCTCCAGGATCTTCGCCTGAATCGTCACATCAAGTGCGGTCGTCGGCTCATCGCAGATCAGCAGGTCCGGATCACAGGCCAGCGCGATCGCGATCACGACACGCTGCCGCATACCACCGGAGAGCTGGTGCGGATAGTTCTTCATCCGCTTCTCCGGCTCCTCGATGCCGACCTCTCGAAGCAGCTCGACGGCACGCTTCCAGGCATCCTCCTTCTTCGTTTTATAGTGCCAGATCATGCCCTCCATGATCTGCTTCCCGATGTTCATCGTCGGATCGAGGGAGGTCATCGGATCCTGGAACACCATGGAGATCCGCTTACCGTTGATATGTGTACGGATCCACTTCTTATCCTTTTCGAGGATTTCGACCGTCTCGGTCTGTCCATCTGCGTGGGTGTAGGTGAAGCGGATGGAGCCTGCATTGACCGTCGCGTTCTTCGCGAGGATGCCCATGGCGGCCTTCATCGTCACCGACTTACCGGAGCCGGACTCACCGACGATGGCGACCGTCTCCCCCTTGTAAAGGTCAATGTCTACGCCCCGGATGGCATGCACCATTCCGGCCGTCGTCTTAAAGCTGATATCAAGATTCTCGATCTTGAGAATTTTTTCTCTCTGTTCTGCCATCTTACATCTCCTTCATCTTCGGATCGAGCGCCTCACGGAGACCGTCGGCGATCAGGTTAAACGAAAGCATCAACAGCGCCATGACGATGATCGGCGGGATGATCTGATACGGATGGGTCGTAAAGCTGTTATAGCCATCAGAAATCAGGGAGCCGAGGGAGCACTGCGGAACCGGGATACCCAGTCCGACGAAGCTCAGGAACGCCTCGGTGAAGATGGCGGTCGGGATCGAGAACATGACCTGGGTGATGATCGGTCCGATGATGTTCGGCAGGATCTCCTTGAAGATGATATGGAACGCGCCGGCACCGAGGGTTCTCGAGGCGAGGACGAACTCCTGCTCCTTCAGCTTCAGCATCTCGGCCCGCGCGATCCGGCTCATGCCGACCCACTCGGTGAGCATCAGCGCGAAGATGATGGTCACCATACCCGGCTTCAGCACGAGAAGCAGCAGGGTCACGATGACGAGTCGCGGGATACCGTTCATGATCTCGAGGATACGCTGCATGATGATATCGGTTTTGCCGCCGAAGTAACCGGAAATCAGTCCATAGGACATACCGATCACCATGTCGATGATGGTCGCGGCGAAGGCGATGATCAGGGATAGACGAGTACCGGACCAGGTTCTCGTAAAGATATCACGGCCATAACGGTCGGTTCCGAACCAGTAGAAGGTATCGTAGAGCTTCTTCGCTGCATACTCGTTCACGAGCTTCGTGCCGGTGGTGGTCTTCATCTTCTCGGAGCCGTCGAGGATGCCGAGATTCTCGATCACCTGCATACGAGGTGCGAGGTTCTTCATCTGCAGATTCTGCGCAGAGAAGCTGTAACCGGAGATCTTCGGCCCGATGATCGCCATGAGGGTGATCAGGAGAACGAACACGAGACCGATGACGGCACTCTTCTTATGGATGAAGCGCGTCGTCACATCCTTCCAGAAGGACTGGGAGGAGAAATTGCTGTCGATCGCGATCTCGCCGGCATTATCCTTCCGGACGAAGTCACTGTCGACCGGGACATAAACATTGACCGTACCAGCCGTCTGGGCTGTCATGAGCTGTTTTTTCTTTCCAAACATACTTATTTACCGTCCTTTGCGAGTCTGATACGCGGGTCGATGATGCCATAGAGGATATCAACGACGAGCATGATGCCGATGTACATCGCCGAATAGATAAACGCGAGGGAGATGACGACGTTGTAGTCATTCGACTGGATCGCGTTTACGAGCAGTGAGCCGACGCCCGGGATGGCGAAGATTTTCTCGACGACGAGGGAACCGGTCATGAGGTCGACGATCAGCGGTGCCAAGACCGTGATGATCGGGATCAGGGCATTTCGAAGTGCATGACGGAAAATCAGGGCGAATCCGGAGATACCCTTCGACTCCGCGAGCAGCATGTAGTCGCTGTCGAGGACCTCCATCATCTCAGAACGGGTGAAACGTGCGATGGAGGCCATCGTGAACATCGAGAGTGAAATACTCGGCAGTACGCTCGAGGCCATCGCCCGCTTCGCATCGAACAGCATCGGGAACAGCTTCATGTTGAAACCGAGCTGGTAGCTGAGGAGCAGTGCGAATACATAGGACGGTACGGATACACCGATGACTGAAATCACGGTGCAGAGGGTGTCGACCCAGGTATCGTGGCGAAGCGCCGCGATGAGGCCGAGGATGAGGCCGACGACAGCACCGAGGCTGACCGCAGCACCACCGATACGGATGGAGATCGGAAGACGGGTTGCGATGAGCTGGGAAATCGGGGTGTTCTTCGAGATATTGTAGCTGACACCGAAATCACCGGTCAGCATGTTTTTTACATAGCGGAAGAACTGCACGACGACGGGCTGATCGAGTCCATACTTCGCATACAGTGCGGCGCGCTGTGCATCATTCAGCTTCTCATCATTGAACGGTGATCCCGGCATCAGCTGCATCAGGATAAAGAGCACCAGTAAGATGACGAGGAGGGTGAAGATCGAGGTTAACACTCGCTTGGTTACATACTTTTTCACAATTACCTCCCTTTGGACAAGAGTGCGTACACTCTTCTGCCCTGCGTACTACGGTTTAAGCCGTAGACACGCTCGAAAGCGCGGCCGTCTTCGATTTTCCTCCAAAGTTTTCCTGTTTTGCAGGAGCACTCCGGGATGTACGTCTCCGTACGTCGAAGCAGTGCGTTTCTGAGCCTGTCTATGGCATAAGCCTGAAATGATACAGGCCGCATTTTCATGCGGCCTGCTATCAAAAGAACTGTTTCAAACAATCAGATAATCAGCCTTCGGTCTTTACAGCGTTCTTGTAAACTCTGTTGAGGGCTACCGGATGGAATGCAACGCCGGTGACATTGGTGCTCAGCATCTCTGCATTGCACTGTGTGTACAGCGGGAAGATCACGGACTGATCCATAACGATCTTCTCAGCATCGTACATTGCGGACCAGCGACCCTCCGGATCGGTTGCAAGCTCGCCGGTCGTGCACTTTGCGATGATGTCATCGTAATCGGTGCTGGACCATAAACCGTAGTTGTTGGAGCAGCCGGTCGTCCACATGCCAAGGTAGGTCATCGGATCTGCGTAGTCCGGACCCCATCTGGTAAGACCGAGCTGGTAGTTACCATCCTGAAGATCCTGTACTCTCTGCTTCTTCGGCTCTACCGTCAGGTTGATGGTGAGGCCAGGAAGAGCGGTCTGCCACTGCTCCTGAAGAACGGTAGCAACCTTCTGAGGTGCATCATCTGCATCGACAACCATATCAAGGGTGAGGGAGGTGATACCGAGCTCGTCGAGTCCCTTCTGCCAGTACTCTGCTGCCTTTGCGGTATCATCTGCACATACATCCTGGAACTTGGTCTGGTCTGCGGAGAAATCAGATCCATCCGGACCTGCTGCGAAGTCCATCGGAACAGCGGTGTAGGTCGGCTTCGAGCCATCCTTCAGCACGTCCTCACAGATGGCGGTACGATCGATCGCGAAGGTAAGTGCCTTACGGATGTTGTCATTGGCCAGCTCTGGAACAGCGCTGATGTTCGGTGTTACATACCAGAGGTATCCGGCACCGACCGCCTTGAATGCAGGGTCGTCCTGTACCTGGTCAACCTGGTCACCGTTGAGAAGAGTGAGATCGAGGTCGCCGCTCTGGTAAGAAAGAAGTGCCTGCTGAGAATCCTGGATCACCTGATAATCGATACCGGCAAGCTTGATCTTGTCTGCATCGTAATAATCCGCATTCTTTGTGAGGTGAATCTCCGTCGCTGCCGGCTCATAGGAGTCGAGCACGAAGGCACCGTTCGAAAGGGTGGTCTCCGGAGATGTACCGTAGGTATCCGGGCAGGTGTTGAAGAACTCTTCGTTGACCGGATAGTAGGTCGGGAAGTACATCAGGGACAGGAAGTAGGAAACCGGCGCGTTCAGCTCCACCTGTAAGGTGTTGTCATCGACCGCAGTTACACCGAGCTCAGACTTGTCCTTCGTGCCGTCGATGATCTCAGCGGCATTCTTTACCTGGCCGATGTCGGAAAGCATGTATGCATACTCGGAAGCAACATCCGGATCCACGGCTCTCTGCCAGCCGAATACGAAATCCTTCGCAGTGACCGGTGTGCCATTGGACCACTTCGCATCCTTACGAAGGTGGAAGGTCCAGGTGAGACCATCGTCGGAGGTCTCCCAGCTCTCTGCGATGGCAGCTACAGCTGCACCACTGTCGTCCATCTGTGTCAGACCGTCGGTGTAGTTGGCCATCACCTCAAAAGAGGTTCCATCGGTTGCCTGCTGCGGATCGAGGGACATAACCGGGGTCTCCAGCATAACCTTCAGGTCAGATGAAGAAACGGTTCCGGTCGCCTCTTGAGCGGCAGCGGTTTCACCAGCTGCTGCAGTGCCGGCAGCCTCAGTCGCAGCAGCGGCGGTCGTCTCCTGGTATGCAGAAGATCCACAAGCCGCCATGCTGAGGACCATCGCACCAGCAGTTACGGTCGCAACAAGTGCTCTTGTCTTTTTCATAACTTACTCCTCCTTAAAAAGTAGAAAACGCAATGGCTTCACCGGTCAAAAACTAGCACTCCATTGCGCGATGATGAAAGTATATAACTTTACACCGTTAAAGTCCAGCGCATGAATTCGTAAAAGCATAGCGATTAGTAAAAGCAAATATAACGCATATGAATAGTAATCAATTAAGTTATATCAAAAACGAGTTATTAGACACATTTTTGTATGTCTATAAATATATTTTTACAATAGTAATGCAATACATAAAATTTATTTATTCATATTGGATTCATAAGAAAACAGGCGTCGAGTGCTTTTTACTGTAGAGCATTTCGATGTCTGTCCCCAAAAGGCAGCTAGTGACGTCCCACGTTACCACTGAAAAAGCTGGTACCGGTGCTGTTTATTGATTACGCATTTCGGGTCTGTCAACCAAACAGCACTCGATACCAGCCATTTAAATTCCTTAACATTTTACAATCAGTTTTTATCGATCTGTTCCTGAAGATCAGAGAGATATGCCCAGCGTTCCATCTTTTCATCCAGGAGATTTTCTTTTTCTTCTTTCTCCTGTGTGAGTTCGTGGAGCTTGATGAAGTCCTGGGCGTACTTCATCATTTCGTCGTCGATGGCGGCGATGCGGGTTTCGAGAGCGTCGATGTCGGCCTCGATGGTTTCCCACTCCTTCTTCTCCTTGTAGGACATGCGGAGCTGGTGACGGTCACGATTGGAGCTTGACGGGCTGCTGTCGCCGGACGCCGCAGCTGCGGTATCACCGGAGGCGCTGCTGGTCGTTCCGTCCTGAGCAGTGACGACACCGCGGTCGCCGGCATTGACTGACGATTTCGAAGACGCCAGGCTGTTCCCGCCGGTACCTCCGATCGAGCCGGCCTTCGCAAAGCTCGGGTCCTCCTCCGGGTGGCGACGCAGATACTCGACCTGATAATCGGTGTAACCACCCTCATACTGGCTGATCCGGCCATCGCCCTCGAAGGCGAAGATGCGGTTCACGACACGGTCGAGGAAGTAGCGATCATGGGATACCGTGATGACGATCCCGTCGAAGTGATCGAGATAATCCTCGAGGATCGTCATCGTACGGATATCGAGGTCGTTCGTCGGCTCATCGAGGATGAGGACATTCGGCTCGGACATGAGGACGCGGAGCAGATAGAGGCGACGCTTCTCGCCGCCGCTCAGCTTCTCGACCTTCATATATTGCACGGAAGGTGGGAACAGGAAGCGGTCGAGCATGTTGCTCGCACTGATGAGACCGTCCACGGTGTGCACGTACTCGCCGATGGAGGTCATCGCATCGATGACGCGCTGATTTCCATCGAGCGCCTCGTTCTCCTGACTGAAATAACCGATGCGCACGGTCTGTCCGACGTTGATCTCACCACTGTCTGGTGTTTCCCAGCCGGTGATCATCTTGACGAGGGTCGACTTGCCCGCGCCGTTCGGCCCGATGATGCCGACGCGGTCGTTGCGCAGGAAATTATAGTTGAAGTGATCGAGCAGCACATGCCCGTCATAGGCCTTCGAGACATCGACGAGCTCGATCGTCGACTTGCCGAGGCGGGTCCGGATGGAGCTCAGCTTCAGCTCCTCTTCCTCCGTCGGACCGTGCATCGCTGAGAGCTTTTCATAGCGCTGGAGGCGTCCCTTCTGCTTCGTGGTACGTGCCTTCGCACCGCGCATCACCCACTTCAGCTCGTTCCGGAGAATATTCTGACGTGTCCGCTCCTTCGCACGGGCGATGTCCATACGCTCGGCCTTCAGCTCGAGGTAGCCGGCGTAGTTTGCCTTATAGCTGTAGAGCTTGCCCTGATCGAGCTCGACGATGCGGTCGCAGATCTCATCGAGGAAGTACCGGTCATGGGTGACCATCAGCAGTGTCCCCTTATAGCGCTTCAGGTACTCCTCGAGCCACTCGGACATCGCGCCGTCGAGATGGTTCGTCGGCTCGTCGAGGATCAGCAGATCAGCGGTACTGAGCAGTGTACTCGCGAGCGCCACACGCTTCTTCTGTCCGCCTGAGAGTTCCTTGATCTTCCGACTGAAGTCGTTCTCACCGAGCTTTGACAGGAACTTCTTCGCTTCTGTCTCCAGGTCCCATACATGCTGGTGCCCCTCGTTATCATGCAGGATCGCCTCCAGGATGGTATCCTCCGGGTCGAAGGACGGCGTCTGCGGAAGAAAGCGGATCTCGAGCTCGCGGCGCATCGCCATGCTGCCCTCATCCGGCTCCTCGAGCCCCGCGATGATGCGGAGAAGTGTCGACTTACCGGTGCCGTTCACGCCGATCAGCGCGACCTTCTCGCCCTCGTTGATGGAAAAATCTGTATCCTGAAAGATCTGCCGCTCGGTATAGACCTTGCTGAGATGTTCGATTGTAACGATGTTGTTCTGTGCCATACCCTTCCTTACTTCACCCGGACGAACCGGGGATCCTGTCGGTGCGCACACCCTCCCTTTCGGGAGACCGCTGTGCACACAATTCTGTATCTGAACTGTTCTGAAACTGCCGCTCTCGGAGATTCTTATTCCGTCGGTTCCACCGCACTCCAGTAGAGCACACCATTCCGGTCGATCCGCCGGACGAAGCCCTCATCATGGAGGTACTCCAGCAGGCTGAAGGTTTTCGTGATCAGCATCTTATAGGAGAAAAAGACCTCCTCGTCCTCCGGATGGTCCTCCATCCGGTAGATGGCCTTCGCAACCTGGCGTACCGTCCGCTCCTGCGGCTGATGCCCGTCATCGATTTCGTCCTTCGCCTGACTGAGCTCGCTTCCACTCTTTCCTTCGGCCGATGTCTCCGTCCGGCAGGCAGTCGCCCTGGCTCTTAAATACTCGAGTGCCACCGTGCTCTTATTGAGATAGCTGTAGACGATGCTGTCGACATCTGCAGGGACATCCTGAATGATCTCACCATGGGATGGGATGATCGTCCAGTCGGCATGCTCCTCCTTGATCTTTCGAAGCGATGCGAACATCCCCTCCAGAAGGTGTTCATCCGGATAGGTCGTGACCACGATCGGAGAGATACCGTGAATCAGCTGATCCGCGGTAAAGAGGATGTGCTTCTCTTCCTCAATCAGTCCGATCTGCCCATAGGTATGTCCCTTCAGCGGGATACTACGGAAACGGTAGTCGCCATAACAGAAGACATCCCCTTCCTTCACCGGCGTATATGGGAAGCCGCTGATCGACAGCGCCCACTCGCCATGGTCCTTTACCCGTTTCGAAAAGCGCAGAAAATTCTCCCAGGCATACGGCGTGTGATCCGGCGTGATACCGACCCATCGCATGACCTTCGTCTGTGCACGCTGGCTGTCGCCACTGACACGATAGGACAGACAGTCGTACGGATGACGCTCCTCCGCCGGATTCATGAACAGATGGACACCATCGGCAGCAAAGGTCTCGGCGAGACCGGAGTGATCATGGTGACGATGTGTGAGATAGAGATCCAGCTGATCCACCGGAATCTCCAGCTCCGCCAGTGCCTTTTTCAGCTTCTGATAGCAGCCCGGGTCCTTGAAGCCCGCGTCGATCATCAGGCTGCGGCCGTCATGGACAGTCGGTGATCCCTTGATGATAAAAATCTGAACTCGATTTACGCCCTGCTGAACCGTCATATCTTGAAGGCTCACACGATAAATGCCAGGAAGAATTTCCGTATAAAGCTCTGCTTTGTTCGTCATGCTACACTCCGTCGTAAAGAGGTGATCCGATATCCGGATGGAAATGATGATTCTGAAACATCCGTTGTTTCAGAATCCCTGCTGTGTTCGCCCGCTCGTACTGCAGCTACAACACGAGCAGACCATATAAAAAAAGGAACCAGACCAACGTCTGATTCCTTCTCCTTCGCAGGGGTTGAGGGATTCGAACCCCCATGAGCGGTTTTGGAGACCGATATCTTACCATTGGATGAAACCCCTGTATGAGTCGTCGTTTTGACGACTTGTTTATAATACTCATTTTGCACCTGTAAGTCAAGCACTATTTCTTGAGAATTTTTACCGCTTCCCGGATGCTGCGCACCGGGACGAGCTCGCAGGCCGACAGGTTCGGCTGACGCAGCTTCTTCATATGAAAGGCCGGAAGCACGATCTTATGGAAGCCAAGACGGGCCGCCTCTTCGATCCGCTGGTCGGCGTTCGATACGGCACGTACCTCGCCACTCAGTCCGACCTCACCGAAGATCATCACATCCTCCGGGATCTCGATATTCATATAAGAAGAAATCAGCGCCATGATGACGGCGAGGTCCATGGACGGCTCGGCGATACGCAGTCCGCCGGTGATATTGACATAGGCATCGTACTTCCCGATCTCGAGATTCAGCCGCTTTTCGACGATGGCGATCAGCAGGTTCAGGCGATTATAATCGATGCCGTTCGCCGTACGTCGCGGCAGATTAAAGGCACTCGGTACGAGCAGGCCCTGAATCTCGATCAGCAGCGGGCGCGTGCCCTCCATGCCACAGGTGACGACCGAACCGCTGGCGCCGATCGGTCGACCGGAAAGCAGTAGCTCGGACGGGTTCAGCACCTCATGCAGCCCGGCACCATCCATCTCGAACACCGCGATCTCGTTCGTCGAACCGAAACGGTTCTTCTGCCCATGCAGGATGCGGAGGCTGCTTCCGGACTCGCCCTCGAAAAAGAGGACGACGTCAACCATATGCTCGAGGATCTTCGGACCAGCGACGGTCCCGTCCTTCGTCACATGACCGACGAGGAAGATGGCGATGCCGCACTCCTTCGCGGTGCGCAGCAGCTGAGCGGCCGACTCACGCACCTGACTGACCGAGCCCGGAGCCGCCGTGACGCTCTCGGTATACATCGTCTGGATTGAGTCGATGACGACGAAGTCCGGTTTTTCCTCCCGGATGGTCTCGATGATGTTCTCGATATTCGTTTCCGTCATGAAGTGAAGATCTCCGGAGATCGGCCGAATGCGCTCTGCACGCAGCTTGATCTGCTTGAGGCTCTCCTCACCGGAGACATAGAGAACCGATTTTCCATCGTCCGCTGCCAGATTTCGCGATACCTCGAGCAGGATCGTCGATTTTCCGATGCCCGGGTCACCACCGAGCAGTACCATCGAGCCCACGACGATACCACCGCCGAGCACACGATCGAGCTCCTGGAAACCGGTCGGGATACGATCCTCCTTTTCGAGGGCGATTTCATCGACACGCACCGGTCGCTGCCGAGGCGGACGCGTGCCGGTGTTTCGGCTGAAGCCGGAAGCCGGAGATGCTTTTACGACCGGTTCCTCCACGAAGGTATTCCATGCGCGGCAGCTCGGACACTGACCGAGCCACTTCGCAGATTCATAGCCACATTCCTTACAGAAGTAGCGCGATGTACTTTTCGCCATAGTATTTCCTCTTATAAACAGCACGCACGGACATCGGGATGTTCGTGCGTAGCTGTGCATATGATACAGATTTACTTGTTTTCTGCCTGTTCCGCCGCGATCTGCGTCGCATCGATCGGTTGCGTTTCCATAGCCTGATCCTTCACAGCAGTCGTCGATTCCTTCTTCGCATGACGAGCGCCGGCAGATGGCAGACGACGCCCCTGAAACTTCAGGGTCTTGCCATCCTTATCGACGCCGATCCGAACACTGGAATTCTTCGCGATGTGTCCACTCAGGATCTCCTCTGCGAGCTTATCCTCAAGCTCAGTCTGAAGCACCCGGCGCAGCGGACGTGCACCGTACTTCGGATCGTAGCCACGCTCGATGAGGAGGTTCGCTGCATCCGCATCGAGGTGAAGCCGGATATTGAGCTCCTCGAGTGCGTTCTTCACCATATCCCTCATCATGATGTCGAGGATCGCACGGAGGTCCTCCTTCGTGATCGGCTGGAAGACGATGATGTCATCGACACGGTTCAGAAACTCCGGGCGGAAAAGACGATGCACCTCTTCCATCACACGGGATCGGATGATCTGGTAGTTCTTCGCCTTCTCATCCCCACCGGTGTCGAAGCCGAGCCGCTTCGGGCTCACGATCTGCTCGGCGCCGGCGTTTGACGTCATGATGATGATCGTATTCTTAAAGGAAACCTTCCGGCCCTGGGCATCGGTGATGTGACCGTCATCGAGCAACTGGAGAAGCACGTTCAGTACATCCGGATGTGCCTTCTCGATCTCGTCGAAGAGGATGACGGAATATGGGTTCCGGCGCACCTTCTCACTGAGCTGACCACCCTCATCGTAGCCGACATAGCCTGGCGGCGATCCGATCATCTTAGAAACGCTGTACTTCTCCATGTACTCAGACATGTCGACGCGGATGAGATCCGCCTCGGAGCCGAACATCGCCTCGGCCAGTGCCTTACTGAGCTCCGTCTTACCGACACCGGTCGGTCCGAGGAACATGAAGGAGCCGATCGGACGCTTCGGATCCTTGAGACCCACACGTCCGCGACGGATCGCCTTCGCAACGGCAGACACCGCTTCAGTCTGTCCGATGACGCGTTTATGCAGCGTCTCCTCGAGACGCATGAGGCGTTCTGCCTCACCCTCCGTGAGCTTCTCTACCGGGATACGGGTCCACTCGGAGACCACACGCGCGATGTCGGCCTCGGTGACGTGAAGTTTATGCTCCTCCTTCTCCGACTGCCAGCTCTGTAGTGCACGCTCCAGCTTTGCCTTCTCCCGCTGCTGCTTCTTCTTGATCTGGGAAGCCGCTTCGAAATCCTCACGGCGGATACAGTCTTCCTTCTCCGCATCCATCGCGTCGATCTTCGCACGGAGCTTCTTTATGTTCTCCGGTTCGCCGGAGTGAAGGATCCGGATTTTCGACGCTGCCTCATCGATGAGGTCGATGGCCTTATCCGGCAGATAACGGTCATTGATATAGCGGACCGAAAGGGTGACGGCTGCCTTCAGCGCTGCTTCGTCGATCAGCACTTGATGGTGCTCCTCGTACTTCGATACGATGCCCTGCAGGATCGCATAGCTCTCCTCTTCACTCGGTTCATCGATCGTCACCGGCTGGAAACGACGTTCGAGCGCTGCATCCTTTTCGATGTGCCTCCGGTACTCATCGAGGGTCGTCGCACCGATGATCTGGAGCTCACCACGGGCCAGGGCCGGCTTCAGGATATTCGCCGCATCGAGTGCACCCTCAGCACCGCCAGCACCGATGATGGTATGCAGCTCATCGATAAAGAGCAGAACCTGTCCGTTCTTCACGGTTTCGGCGATGACGCGCTTGATGCGCTCCTCAAACTCACCGCGGTACTTCGAGCCCGCGACCATGCTGGAGATATCGAGAGACATGACACGCTTCTGCAGGATGGTATCCGGGACATCACCGGCGACGATACGCTCCGCCAGTCCCTCAACCACGGCGGTCTTGCCGACACCCGGCTCACCGATCAGACATGGATTGTTTTTCGTGCGTCTGGACAGGATCTGGACGACACGCATGATCTCCCGCTCCCGACCGATCACCGGGTCGAGCCTTCCTTCCGCTGCCATCGCTGTGAGATCCCGCGCATACTGATCCAGCGTCGGTGTATCCGATACCGGCTGCTGTGCTGCCTGCGGGCGGCTCTGATCATCGATCACGACATCGTCCCCGATGACCGCCATGATCTGCTGGTACATACGCTGCGCGTTCGCGCCGAGTGTCGCGATGATACGTGAAGCGACGCAGTTTGTATCCTTCAGCATCGCGATCAGGATGTGCTCTGTCCCGACGAGACGGGCCCCGGCGCGCAGCGATTCCTGCATCGCATTCTGCATGAGACGCTTCGCCGATGGCGTATAGCCTGCACGCTCACGGATCGTCACCTTCGTATCCGAAGAGATGAACTTCGCGATCATATCGAGGATCTTCTGATCATCGATGCCATTGGACTGCAGGACCTTCGCGGCCACCGCCGTGCCCTCACGACGAAGACCGAGAAGGATGTGTTCGGTTCCTATGTACTGATGGCCCAGCTCCTCTGCCGCTTCGATCGCGAGCTGCAGCGCACGCTGTGCCTGTATCGTAAACTGATTCATGCTTTACCACCTTTCATGAAGGATATTCTAGTGCATTTCAGGATTTGAATCAATCTTGATTTAAGAAGGAGAGCCTGCAGCTTCAGCTGCAGGCTCTCCTTCTGCTCTTATGATTTAAAGATCCTCGATATCCAGTCCGGGATCCTTCGGCATCTGGAAGGCTCTTGTGTGCTCGAGATCCTCCTTCTCCTCCTCCGGCTCCGTCGGTGCGTGCTGCACGCCACCGAGATCATGGAGTGCGATCGTCGGCTCATCGACGTCGTCGAGGTCCTCGATATCGAGGCCATGCGTGCGCTCGGAAGCATCGCTGCCCGAGATCGCAGCACGGTCTTCCGGCTTCAGGACGCGTGTTGCATCGAGCTCGCTTTCCTCCGTATCACGGTCGTCCGGAAGGTCTGTGCTTCGCTTCGGAAGCTCTCCGAGCTTATGAAGCGGGATCGTCTCCTCCAGTGAGGTAGTCTCAGCTCCGACGGCATCCATACCCTCATCCTCGATGGAGACCGGCTTCACACGGTTCTTTTCAGACGCATTCATGCGTCGAACCGTGCTGCTTCCCTGACCATCATGACGTCTGGTGACGAGTACGATCACAAATACCAGCAGGCCCAGGACAGCCACCGCCAGGATACAGGTCAGGATGAACATATGATTATACTGACGAACCAGTGCGTCATAGCGGGATACCAGCTCAGGGTACTGTTCTGCATCCGCCTTCAGCTGCTGCTCGACCGGATCCTCGAAATAGCGCTGGATGGTCTTCTCCGTCAGGTCATAGCGGTAGAAATTCAGCTCGCCCGCCTCGTTCATGCCATACACGATGCAGTACTGGTGATCGGTATCGAGCTTCCATACCCAGCCCTTCACCTGATGCCCGTCGATGTCGATCGTGCTTTCTGCGAAGCCCTCCGGAATCTCGACATCGGAGCCCGGATTCATGATGGTGATGGTCTTATCCTTTGCGCTGAGCTTTACACCCTCGTTCGTCGTTGCGGTCGTCGTATCACCGACATTCGGTCCACCCTCCTGCTTCGTAACGTCCAGTGTATAAACCGCCTGGCTCGTACCATCGGCGGCCGTCACTGTGATCGTCACGGTATTCTCGCCCATGCTTAACTGCTCATTGCCACTCACCTGAACGGAGGCGGTGCTGTCTGCGGCGATCGCATTGATTGCCAGGGTATCAACCTCTGTACCGACGATCAGTGAATAGCTGGTCGTATCGGCTGAAAATGCCGGGCTCAGGGTGCCTGGTGAAACCACGAGCGACGACAGCTGTGTATTCGTCGATGCGGCGGCTGCCGAGCTGATCGTCACGGTGGACGAGCCCTGGTGCTCGAGCTCTGCGAAGCTCTCATCGGCATCGTAGATGTTGTAATTCTGAATCGTCAGGGTAGCGGTGCCGGCAGACAGGGTATGGAACTTCAGATTATACTCGAGGGTTCCGGTGCCGCTGCCATTGGTGCCGCCATTGATACGTACGGTGCCGGCGCCTCCCGATGCGTCTGTACCACTGACAAACTCAAGCAGATTCGCATCATAGGCGAGGGTCACGTCGGCACGGGCCAGCGTCGTCTCGCCACTCGACACCTTCATCGTGACATTGACATCCGACCCGACCGTGACGCTCGGGTCCGAGAAGGTGATGGCCGCGCTCGACGCAAGTGCCTGCATCGATAAAAGCAGTGTGAAAAGAACGGTTGTTATGAAATATGAAAAACGTTTCATGCGTACCTCTATCTTAAGTGGATTATCATCGTAGATCATGCCGCCTTCACAGCGGCGGACGGAACATATGGCGAAGCCGGGCAGCATCCTCCGCTGCCCAGCTGTTTACCACATGCTTTTATTTTACATCGGGCCGTTTGTTCCCGCAACCACATCCGTCACGACGGTTCCGGTCGGGCTCACGCCGACCGCCGGTGTCTGTGCACCCGTTACGGTCGTCGTCATCCCCGGCATCGACGTACCCGTCTGGAGGCTGACATCGCTGCTGCCGGTCATGCCCATCTGCAGCGTATTTCCAAGCTGTCCGCCTGCGGACTGGCTGATCGTGATCTGATAGTTCCGCTGATCCCCGTTCTGTGCGGTCACGGTGATCGTCACGACCTTCGTCGGCGTATCCAGCAGGATCTGTCCGGCACCGCTGATCTGTGCAGCGCTGTGATAAGCCACGGCAGAGACATTGACCATCTGTACGGACGGATCGACGACGAGCGTATAGGATGTCGTATCGAGGTTGAAGCTCGGGGTCAGGGTGAAGCCATCGACCGCGAGATACTGCAGCTTGTTGTTCGGGTTGCCATCCTTCGTCGGCATCGGACACGGAGTCTCCGGCATGCCGTTATAAACCGGGATGTTGAAAACGAGGATCCCGGCACGCATCGTGTCGGTGTAGGCCTTCCCGAGGTTCTTGCCCTCCTCAGCGGCTCCGGCGGTGTTCGTCATGTACTGATGCTTGAACATATTGGAGCCCTGGACGTTGAAGCGCTTGAGATACAGCGTATTCTGTCCGGCCGAGAGGTAGTTCTGTGCATAGAAGAGCGCACCACCCACGATGGCCTTCTCCGGTGTATTCCATGGACGGTTATAGCTGCCGGACTGCGCAGCATACCAGAGGCCACGCTCGACCGCGGTCATACCGTTCGCCGCATAGGCACCGACATTGAAATAATTATAGTAGCCGGTCGCTCCGGAGATCGAGCCGGATGTACCCTTACTGCCCTGCTCCTGGAGGATCATCGCTGCGAGCATGTACGGGCTCACCTTCGACTGCTCCGCTGCCTCCATGAGGATGTCGGCATACGAAACGGTCACGGTGCCGCCCATCATGTTCGTTGCGTTCGTCGTCCCCATCGCGGCGTTCCCCATGCCCGGACCGCTGGTGCCTGGCATCACGCTCGTCGACATCGAATCCGTGCCCTCGAGCACATTCGTGGCGGTAATGGCTGTTGTCCCGGCTGGCGCCTGTGTATCGCTGGAGGCATTGGCCGCGCTCTTGGCTCCCGGTCCTTCATAGCCGAGCAGGGACTCTCCGCTGCCCGTCTGTGTCGTTGTGCCACTGCCGGCGTCCGTCACCGTCTGACCACCCACCGCGTTCGTGGACGCACTCAGTCCCTGTGCTGCGACCGCCGCCGCATAGAGCGGACTCGAAGCATCGATCGCGACCTGCCCACTGAGGAAGGTACCCTGCAGCATGGATCGGAGTCCATCGATCGTCTGAAGCTCTGCATTGTAATCATGCACCGCGAACTGGAAGACATAGCTGTCATCCAGGAAATTACGTGGATCCATAAAATAGGCGACGATTTCCCGCGATGCGCCGACCCAGGTCGCGCCATCGAAGCCAGGCCAGGTCGAGCTCGTCCAGTCAAACTTCCCGGCGTCGGTCGACTTCCAGGAGGATTTCGATCCGGTTTCGACCAGACTCGAGGTACCCTGCAGCTCGGAAGCGACGGCGGTATTCCAGTCGAGACCGGTCTGTACGGCATTGAAGATCCAGGTCGGATGCTGTGCATGCAGCGTCCGAAGTCCAGCCTTGTAGCTTTCCGGGAAGCCCTGCTGTGCGAGGTACGCCTCGAAATTTGCATCCGTGGTATAGGCCACGCTCTGCGTAGACACGAGATCCGAACGAACGTAACCGGTCACTCCGCCGGCTGAAATCTGATACCAGACCTTGCCATCACTGCCCGTCGTCTGATTCAGAATCGAGACCGTTGTGTTGTTTCCGAGGGAGGTCAGCAGCTGGCTCGAGGTACTGGCGGACGAACGGACATTGACGTTCGTCCCGCGGATGACCGCCGCCTGTGCCGCATAGGCAGAAGGAAGTGCATTCAGCGCAGTACCGGCCGGTGTCAGCAGAAGGCAGAGCGAAAGCAGTGCCGTACCGACGCTGTGCTGAAGGGATTTCGTTTTATGTTTTTTCATGAATATATGCTCCATTACTATAGATTACGTAAAAAGAAGTGCTAGGCGGATGTTCTTCTGTCCGCACGTAGGCATCACTTCCAGGCTTTTCGATCCAGTCTCGTACTTCGAGGCGTTCGAAAAACGGACGAAAACGCCCAAAATCACCTCTACAGTATATCGATTTCTGCAGCATGCTTCAATCGCAAAACGAATTATTAATATAAGCGATCAGTTTTTGTAAAGAATTTGTCAGGAAATCCGGACCCCTACGCCAGAATGATAGACAAAAGAAGCCCCGGACCTTTCGGTCCGGGGCTTCGATATGGAAAGGATAAATCAGTTCAGATCAAACTGGATACGCCTTGTTCTCCTTGTCACCAGCGGTTGCGGCGAAGCCGGTCTGCTGTGCGTCACGGTAAGCAAAGAAATCCTTCGCTACAGCCGGGAACAGAGCATAATCAAGTACGTCCTCCGGTGTCGGGTTCTTCACGAGCTTCTTGGTCTCCTCGGTGAACTGAGCCATCTGCGGAGCGATATGATCTGCAGGACGGTCGGTCATCTGGGTCTCACCTGGCTTCAGAACCTTCTTCATCATCTCCGGATCCATCGGCTTTACGGTACGGCCGAACTCACCGGCAACGAGCTTATGAGACTCCTTCGGAACCATCTTATAGCGCTCGCCGGTCAGGACGTTCATCACCGCCTGTGTACCCACGATCTGAGAAGACGGGGTTACGAGAGGTGGCTCACCGAAGTCCTTACGAACTCTCGGAACTTCCTCGAGAACGGCGTTCAGCTTATCGATCTGGCCAGCCTTGTCAAGCTGAGAGATGAGGTTACTGAGCATACCGCCCGGAACCTGATAACGAAGGGTGTTGACATTAACGCCAAGCACCTTCGTGGACATAAGCCCAGACTTCAGGCACTCCTCACGATACGGCTCGAAGTACTTGGAAACCTCGATGAGCTTGTTTACATCGATACCAGTATCGTATTCTGTACCCTCAAACGCCTTTACCATAACGTCGGTAGAAGGCTGAGAAGTACCAAGAGCGAACGGAGTGGAAGCGGTATCGATGATATCTGCACCCGCCTCTACGCACTTGAGGTAGGTCATGGAAGCCATACCGGAGGTGTAATGGGTGTGGATCTCGATCGGAAGGGATGTTCCCTTCTTGAGTGCCTTCACGAGGTCATAGCCTGCCTGCGGAAGCAGAAGGCCTGCCATATCCTTGATACAGAGGGAATCTGCGCCGAGAGACTCAACATCACGTGCGAGGTTCTCCCAGTACTCGAGGGTATACGCATCACCCAGTGTATAGCAGAGTGCGATCTGCGCGTGACCGCCCTCCTTCTTGGTTGCCTTTACAGCCGTCTCGAGGTTACGAATATCGTTTAAGCAGTCGAAGATACGGATGATATCGATACCGTTTGCGATGGAACGCTCTACGAAGTTCTCTACGACATCATCTGCATAGTGATTGTAGCCGAGGATGTTCTGACCTCTGAAGAGCATCTGAAGCTTCGTGTTCTTGAAGTGCTTACGAAGCATACGAAGTCTCTCCCATGGATCCTCCTTCAGGAAACGAAGGCAGGAATCGAAGGTCGCACCGCCCCAGCACTCTACGGCGTTGTAACCGATCTGATCCATGGTGTCCAGAATCGGCTCCATCTCGGAGCTCGGCATACGGGTTGCAATTAATGACTGATGTGCATCACGCAGCACAGTCTCAGTGATTTTTACTTTAGCCATTTTATCTCCTCTTTCATTACTTCACGCCGTAAACAGCCATGAAGGTACCGGCTGCTACAGCAGTACCGATAACACCTGCTACGTTCGGGCCCATGGCCTGCATAAGCAGGAAGTTTGTAGGATCCGCCTCAGAAGCCACCTTCTGGGATACACGCGCTGCCATCGGGACGGCAGATACACCGGCAGAACCGAT
Organism: Oribacterium sp. Sow4_G1_1; assembly: GCF_052116105.1. Taxonomy (NCBI): domain Bacteria; kingdom Bacillati; phylum Bacillota; class Clostridia; order Lachnospirales; family Lachnospiraceae; genus Oribacterium; species Oribacterium sp. Sow4_G1_1. The sequence continues at coordinate 127,220 of NZ_JBQKLS010000004.1, read as the reverse complement.
GAGCGGGTTGATCTTATGACCGGAAACGACATACATGATCTTACCGAGCACAACACCGGCAGCGGTACCGAATGCGAAGGCAATCAGTCCGAGTGCAACGATCTTCAGGGTATCCAGGTTCAGGAAGGCCTCCGCAGAAGTTGCACCGCCGACAGACGTACCGAGCATGATAACGACGATATACATCATCGCGTTCGATGCGGTCTCTGTAAGCTGCTTTACGACACCGGACTCCTTGAACAGGTTACCGAGCATCAGCATACCTACGAGCGGAGCCGTGGTCGGAAGAAGGATACATACGATGGTCGTAACGATGATCGGGAAGAGAATACGCTCGAGCTTCGATACCGGACGAAGCTGTGGCATTCTGGTCTTTCTCTCCTCCTCGGTGGTCAGCGCCTTCATGATCGGCGGCTGAATGATCGGAACGAGGGACATATAGGAATATGCCGCTACGGCGATCGGTCCGAGCAGAGAGGTCTGTCCGAGCTTGTTGCACAGGAAGATGGAGGTAGGTCCATCGGCTCCACCGATGATGGAGATGGCTGCCGCAGCGGCTCCGTTGAAGCCCATGAAAATCGCCATGAAATAAGCGGCATAAATACCAAACTGAGCAGCAGCACCGAGCAGGAAGGTGATCGGGTTTGCAATCAGCGGGGAGAAGTCGGTCTGTGCGCCTACACCCATGAAGATCAGGGACGGAAGAATCGTCCACTCATCCAGATGGAAGAAGTACCAAAGCAGTCCGCCTGTTCCATTGATCGAATCCTCCGGGCTCAGCATGATGTCCGGATAGATATTGACGAGCAGCATACCGAAGGCGATCGGAACCAGAAGAAGTGGCTCGAAGCCCTTAGCGATGGCAAGATACAGGAAGACGAATGCGACGATGATCATCAGCACATTTCCCCATGTCATGCTTACGAATGCTGTCTGCTGGAGCAGGTTTGTTAAGGTTTCTAATATATTCATATGTTTTTATAACCTCCAGTACAGCAAAATCAAATCAACACTTGACACGATCTGATCAAAGATCAGTTCAGAGTTGCAAGGGTTGCACCTGACTCTACTGAATCACCAACAGAAACGTTGATGGAAGCTACGGTGCCATCCTGAGGTGCTACGATATCGTTCTCCATCTTCATCGCCTCAAGAACGAGGATCACATCACCGCTCTTTACAGCATCGCCAACGTTCTTCTTAACTGCGAGGATCTTACCTGGCATCGGGGACTCTACCTTTACGGATCCCTGTGCGCCTGCAGGTGCTGCGGCTGGAGCCGGAGCGGCTGCTGGTGCTGCTGGAGCAGCTGCCTTCGGTGCAGATGCTACGCTGCCACCCTCTTCTACGGTTACGTCATAAGCGACGCCATTTACGGTAATAGTATATTTCTTCATCTTAATACCTCTCGAATTCTAAAGGGCTATCGCCCATCTCAGTTTAATGTTGCAAGTGTTGCGCCGGACTCTACGGAATCACCGACGGAAACATTGATCGATGCTACGGTACCATCCTGTGGAGCCACGATCTCGTTCTCCATCTTCATCGCCTCAAGGATGAGGATGACGTCACCGCTCTTCACCGTGTCGCCGACACTCTTCTTTACTGCGAGGATCTTACCTGGCATCGGGGACTCCACCTTTACGGATCCCTGTGCGCCTGCAGGTGCTGCGGCCGGAGCCGGAGCGGCAGCTGCGACTGGTGCAGCCGCTGGAGCCACGGAAGTGACAACCGGTGCGGAAGCTACGGCTTCGGAAGCGGCTGGTGCGAAGCTGCGTGAACGAAGCGGACGTACGAAGAGACCATTCTGAAGTGTCGGTCCTGGTACGAAGCCGTTCTCATTCTGCGCGCCGGCGGTATCTGCCTCATAAGCGGCGATCGCTGCGGCGATAACCGCCTGCATCACATCGTCCTGCTTTGCAGCCGGAGCTGGAGCTGCGGCCTTCGGTGCCGGTGCGGCAGCCTTTGGTGCCTCTGCCGGTGCCTTCTTGCCCTTCATCTTCTTCTCAAATACACTGATGTACTTGAACATGGAGATCACCCAGGCGATGAAAATGAGAACTACGAAGACGGTACCCATACCTACCGCAAGGTTCGCGCCTGCATCCTCCATCTGCTCAGCGAGTGAGTAGTACGGCTCGAAGGTCATCTCCGTCGTCTTACCGGTCAGCTCATTGAGACCGAGGGTAAGCTTCAGGGTTCTCTTCTCAAAAGTTGAATTAATTACGATGGAATAGCCATCTTCTGTCTTGGATGCAACTGCATCGTCTACACTGACGAAAGCACCGAGACGATCCTTATCATTCAGATAATTGGTAAGGCCGTTATAGGTGATTTCATCCTTTGTCTTGTATGCGGACTTGATCTGAGACTCGATCTCAGCATCGCTCAGAGCATAGATGCTCTGCTCCGCATACTGCTTTGCCTGCTCCTCAAGTGCGGACTTTATGGATGGCTCGATCGGCTCAACCGTGTCCTTCGATGAGTTTCCGCAAGCTGCCAGTGTAAGAACGGAAAGTGCAAGAGCAAAACAGAGAGCAGCTTTTCTAAACCACTGTTTCATTCTGTCTCCTCTCATTAAACGGTGCCACTCTTCTTGTCAGGTCTGTATACACTCTTATAGCCGAGCATCTGAAGAGCAGCTGCGATTCTCTGTCTGGTCTCCTCCGGAGCGATGATCTCATCGACATAACCACGCTTTGCAGCAGCGAGTGCCGTATTCTCAGAGGCGAACTTCTTCTCTGCCTCTGCATCGCCGTCAGCGACTACCTTTGCAGCCTGTGCAGCGTCCATAACACCGATCTTTGAGCTGTTAAATGCATAAACCACGTCCGCGCCGAGTGCCTTTGCACCGAAGCTGAGGCCCGCTGTACCGAGTGCGTTCTTTACAACGGTGATCATCGGAACATCTGCATTTGCATATGCATATGCAAGCTTGGCAGCAGAGGTCGGCATATGGCTCTCTGTGCACTCTGTATTCTTATAGGAAGTCACGTCAACGACCGTGATGACCGGAAGGTCATAAGCATTGGCGAAAGTAACCAGCTTGGCTGCCTTCTCTGCGCCCTTCCATGTAAGTGCCTTCTCCTTGTTTGCAACGATCGCAACGGTCTCGCCACCGATCTGTGCAAAGCCGGTTACGACATCATGGGAATAGCCCTTCTTGGTCTCGATAAATACACCGTTATCTGCGAGCTGCTGTACAGCCTCGTCTGCAGACAGGGTATCGAAGCCGGTTACGGCACGGTTCAGATCATCGGTGCACTCGTCGAGTACGCCGCCGTCCTCACAGTTGCCCGGAAGTACGGAAACGACCTTACGGATCTGAGCGAATACCTCATCCTCTGTGCCATCGAAGTCTACGAGACCATACTCCTCGCGCTTTGCAGCCTGTGCGATCGCGTCGTCCTTGTTACCAAGAACGGCATCCGGAGCATTGACATATGCCTTTGCGCCCTCTGCCATCAGTACGTAATCGGAAAGACCAGCGAGAATCGTAAGTCCGCCACCACAGTTTCCGAAGATGGCTGTGATCTGTGGGATCTGACCACTGGCGAGCGTCTGCTTCTTGTAGATACGGCCGAGACCGAAAAGTGCGTCGTTTGCCTCCTCGAGACGTACGCCGGTGCAATCGAGAAGAGCGATGACCGGAGCCTGATTCTTCATGGCCATAGAATAGATGCTGGCGATCTTTCTCGCATGCATCTCACCGATCGAACCACCCAGAACTGCAGCGTCCTGTGCATATACATACACGAGGTTGCCGTCGATGGTTCCATAACCGGTAACAACACCGTCAGATGGTGCCTTCTTCTCAGCCATGTTAAAGTCTGTTGATCTTGCTTCTACAAGACGGCCAACTTCAACGAAGCTGAATTCATCGAGCAGTGACTGAATTCTCGTCAGAGCGGATGATGTTGACTGATTATCCATTTTTTATCCTCCATTTCGTATCTAAACAAGGGGAAAAATCCCCGGTTTATGACGTTTATATTGTATATGAAGCACATTTATAATTCAACCCGAAATGGGTGCTTTTTTCAAACTTCGTGAAAGTAATATCAGGTATAATGCTGACATTATAAGCCCGAGAATATAGGGTTTATAAGGATTTCCTTATACAATTATGGCTTTTCGCAAAACACAGGCACATATTTTTGACGTTTTGAAATGGAATTTATTTTCATTTTCAGCGGCTTTTACCGTTCTATTTTTTATCCTGAATCCCAGGCAGAAAGGAAGCAGCAAGATGCCGCTTCCTTTCTGCCCGCTGTGTCTTTTTATACGAAGCGCAGTCCCTTCGGGAAATGATTCTTCACCTGTCCGTTCACCAGCTTCCCGAGTCCGAGGGCAACGCCGTCTGCACAGACGATGCACCAGCCCTTTCCGTCGACGCCCTCCGGTGCCGTGATCTGCAGTCCGCGAAGATACTGGTCGATGCGCGGATCGGTCGCCGGATAGCTGCAACGTTCGAGATCAAACTGCCGAAGCCCGGCGACATCCGCCGGATTAAGCACATGGCTCAGCGCATGCGCCGGCTCTGTTCGGTTTTTCAGACTCATTTCCGACTGGATGCCGGCACGGAGACAGCGCAGGCCACGAAGCTCCGGCAGCATCGATGGTACGAGGTACCCCTGATCCTTCACCTGCTGCCTTCGGTAGTCCTTCTCCTCGAATGCTCGATCCGGTCCCGAAATGCACGTACCATACGTCTTCTCCAGTGCGGCCAGCGGATCGCTGCCGGACTTACGGAAGATCGCCATATAGTGTCCCTCCCCAGGCTCACGGTGCGGCCACACACGCTTCTCGTAGAGAAGGCTCAACTCCGGGAAGGAGCTGAGGAGGTAATCCCGTATATCCTCATCCTCTTCCTTTTCGAAGGTACAGGTACTGTAGGCGAGGATACCGCCCGGTGCCAGCATGCGATATGCATTAGCCGTGATCTCCCGCTGACGCTCAGCACACATGTGGACATTCTCCGGTGACCACTCTGTGATCGCCGTATCATCCTTTCGGAACATACCTTCTCCGGAGCACGGCGCATCCACGAGCACCCTCGTGAAAAACTCAGGAAAATGATCTGCAATTTTCCCTGTATCCTCGTTCAGTACGACCGCATTGCGTATACCCATACGTTCGATGTTTGAGCTCAGTGTCCGGGCGCGCAGGGCGACGTATTCGTTGGAAATCAGGAAGCCACCGGCATCACCCGACAGCAGATCCGCAGCCTGGGTTGATTTTCCGCCAGGGCTCGCACAGAGGTCAATCACCCGGTCGAAGGGACGGATCTGCATATGCTGTACGACCTGCATCGCCTCCGGTCCCTGGATATAGTAGAGTCCGGCCTCATGATAGGGATGCTTTCCCGGACGGATACCGATGGACTCGAGATAATGGTCGTCGAGATAGAAGGACGCATACATCGTCTGTCCACGGAAGGAGATACTGCTGCTCTCCGGCATGGGCTCGAGATGCCAGTCCGCGACGAGCTTCGCGTAGCGGATCGCCTCCGGATTCCCGCTCTCCTCGAGCTCCATCAGCTTATGAAGATTGAGCCTCAGCCCGCGGACGGCCGGCTTTTCGAAGCTCTCGAGAAATGCGTCATATTCCCCTTCGGAAAGAAGGGCTTTCATGCGGGTACAGAACTCCGCCGGTAATTGCTTCATATTCACCTCTCACTCATGATTCGTTCCTGTGATCACAGCCTGTTGCAACGCTCGTATTTTATCAGATAACGGCATCCTGTGTATATAAAAAAGAACGATTCACCCTTCGATGAATCGTTCTCTATGATCGAAATGCTGAATTACAGGTTTACTCTGTACTCCGGCTTACCCTCACCATCGACGGTGAAGTATGCAGCCTGATCGTTTACATTGATGTAGATATGTACATCCTTGACATCCTTCTTGATCTTCTCAGCCGCCTTCTGTGCGTCTGCAACGATCTTTGCAGGATCGAAATCTCTGCCATCGATCTGTAATGTAACAGCTGTCTTCACTTCTGCCTTCGCCGGAGCGGTCTTCTCTGCCGGCTTCTTCTCTTCTGTCTTCTTTGCTGGAGCTGTCTTCTTCACTGGAGCGGTCTTCTTCGGAGCGGCTTCCTTCTTCGGAGCCTCTTCCTTAACTGCTTCCTTTGCAGGAGCGGCCTTCTTCTCAGCAGCCTTCGCAGTCTCTGCTACAGCCTTCTTGATCTCAGTGAAAGACTCCTTCAGAGCTGCGTCCTTCTTTGCTTCTGTAGCCTTTGTCTTCTTCTCCATTTGATTATCTCCTTCTAAAATAACTATAAAAAAATATTTAATTTTTAAGAATTATATTTCGTACCATCTGATTTGTCAATGTATTCGCCGGGAAGCGTGTATGAATCCCGCGATCTGCCTGTAAAACTTCTCTCACGTTTTCCATGAATAAATCACTGCACACGGATACCCGGAGATGCGTTTACAGGAAGGAGATCAGGTCCCGATAGAGTGCCTGGATCGAGGCCGTCATCTTCTTAAAGGCGCCATAGCGGTAAAAGCACATCACGAGCATACCGACCGGAACCGCGAAAATCAGCCCGACGAAGCCATAGAAGCGGTAACCGAGGTACATGAACAGAATCGTCAGGAACGGGGAGAGCCCCATCGTATCACCCATGATCTTCGGCTGCATGAACTGGCGCACGATCTGGGTCGCGACATAGATCACGACGAGCCAGAGCGCCTGCACCAGATTCCCGCTGAAGAGGTCGAGCACGATCCATGGCCACAAGATGAAGCCGACCCCAAGCATCGGCAGGAAGTCCAGAAAAGCGGTCAATGCAGCAAGCGGAAGTGCATAGCGCACACGCAGCAGGAGGAAGCCGATCGCCAGCACGAGGAAGACGACAAACATGATCTTAAACTGTGCCAGCAGCCAGCCCTGGATGATCCTCCGTATATCTGCCTTCAGCAGCTCATAGTAACGGAACAGCTCCTTCGGAATCCACGCCTTCACCCGCTCGACATAGTGTTCGCCATCCTTACAGAAGCAGTACGCAGAAAAAATCGTTACGACCGAATATACAAGGACATTCGGAATCGAGCGAACCGCACCGATGGAGACATTGGCGATCGGCGCAGAGATATTCGTTACGAAGCCGAGCAGCGATTCCTCGATGCTGCTGTTCAGCTTATTGAGATCCAGTATAACCGCAGCGCCATCCGCTCCCGTCCCCGGCAGATTCAGCGACAGGTGCTGCAGCAGACTCTGGTGCGAAAGCAGAAACTCCCTGAGAAGCTGTGCGAGGTCCCGCACCATATCCGGCAGATCCTTTGCGAAGCCGACGCAGAAACGGACAGCTACGCTGAGGACGAGATACAGGATCGCGCCGATCAGTACGAGCATGAAGATGATGATGACAACCGACGCATGCTGCCGTTCCATCAGCTTCGTTTTCGTATTCAGAAAACGAATCAGCGGATTGGCGATCCATGCGATGACGGCCCCGATGATAAACGGGATAAAAAAGATGATCAGCTTCGGAACGAAGATGACGACCGCCGCAATCATCAGGATCGGTACCAGGATATTTAAGATCAGCTGCGTATAACGCTTCATTCTCTTCTCCTTTTTCGCACAGTACATGCATACGCGAGGTACAGCAGGAAACTGATGCCCAGATAAAACCAGGTGGCCGGGTTACTGAACCAGGTGGTAAAAAACGAAACCAGATAATAGAAAGCGAGCTGTGCATACAGAAGCACGGAGAACGGGTTCTGATCCTTTCGACAGGTACGTGCGACCCGCCCTGAAACGAGGCCGAGCACGAGTGCGAACACAGCGATCCCGCTGAGACCGAAGTCATACCATGCGTCATAGAGCATCGTGACGGTCGTGAGCTCTTCCTTCGTCACGAAGAGCGGAAAGCCCTGCGCCAGTGACGGGAAGAAGAACTTGATCCCGCTCAGCGTCACAAACGGATAGAGCATGCGGAGTCCATGCGCGTGGACCGTCAGCTCACGGGTCATGACATTAAAATTATCATAGTTGTTTGCGATGTACATGTACGGCTGGGTGATAAAGATCGGGGTCGACGGATCCTTCATCTCGAAGATGCCGTTCAGGTACTCGACGGAATGCGCACGCTCGATCGTGATGAAGACATAGGCAGCGATCATCAGCGCGAGGAGCAGCAGAAGCTGCCACAGCTTATAACGGCGGCCTGAAAGCAAGGCCACGAAAACAGCCAGAATCACCGAAATCATAAACTGAAAACGGGACACCATCAGGATCGTCAGGATGATCGGAAGCAGCAGTCCGAGGAGTGTCAGCACATCCGGGCGAAGTCCGTGTTTCCGCCGCGCACCGAGATACAGCATCGAGACCGCCGGAGTAAGCACAGCCAGCGTCGTAAAGTAGTGCACACCCTTTACATGGAAGTAGCTGTAGGCATGTGGCGTATCGACCGTAAAGAGCGGTACGAAGCCGAGCCGCCGCGCCTCAAAAAGAAACGCCGCCCAGGAAATACCGAGCAGACCGAGGATCGCATACCGAAAGAAACGAAGATCCGGTCCTGCGCTCTCTCCTGTCGCCAAGCGACCGGGCACCCCACCTACATCCCGGACATCTATAGAAGCTGTGGACGCCAGCGGATCCGGTACCACGCTGCAGGATGCACTACGATCCGCATCGTCTCCAGATCGGGCGGATCGGATGGCTCCTGCATGATCGGCGTGCTGTGCCGAAAGATCAAAAATCAGATAAAAAAGATAGAACGAAAGCCAGGTTTCCAGCGTCCAGTCGGTGCTCAGCCGGCTCAGCTGAAAACGGGCGATGCCTTCCCCGCCGAGGAGACCGAGGGCGAGCAGGCCCCGAAGATTCAGCAGATACGCCGTTCTCCGGTACTCTGAAAGATATAAAAAAGCAGCAGCGAAGATCAGGCACAGACCGGAAGGGGCGGAAAGACCCGCCTCTCCCAGCACGAAGCTCATGACATACGCTGCTGTATAGATACCAAGTTTAAACCATTCTGTTTTCATGAAATTTATGCATTCTCCGATCAGTGTCCGGACTGGCTGAGCAGTGTTTCTTCATGTGTACTGCCCGACTCATGCGAAGCGCCCGTCACCTCCGGCTCGGTATCTCCGTCCTGGGCACTGCTCTCCGGCAGCTTCGCTTCTGCCGCCGTAGTCTCACTGGTATGCGCACTCTGTGATCCGGAGATGAGTGCCGTCGTCGCAGCGGTCTCGTCGCTGTCGGTCGACGTCTCCTCTGTCTCCGGTATCTTTTCGATGCGGACCGTCACATTGACCTCGGCGTCCTGATCCTCCGCCAGCATAACACCGGCCGGGAGATAGTCTGCCAGATTAAAGGTGATGGTCTTCGTTCCGCTGGCACCGCTGATATCGATCTTCGGAAGCTCGAACACCGTCATGCCATCAATGATGTAGGTCGACGCCGCCAGATTCACGGTCGCTGGTGAAACCGCGGTCGACTCATACTGATACCCCGCGGCCGGTGTGCCTCTGACACTGGATAGAAGGTTGATGGACTTCTCCTTATACAGGGTCACGGCATAGTGGATCGAGCTCGTCGACGCACTGACGTTCTTCAGGTCAAAGAGCTGATTTCCATTTGCATCATAGTATACGAGCTCAGCAACCCCATCCTCGTTCTGTGCGATGCCTTCTACATTCACATCGATTCCGACACTGGACACGCGGCCGATTTCAGATTGCGGACCACTCAGATAGACATGTTCCGGACTGACGATCACATTCGCGACCTTGTAGCCGCTCTTCGGTGTACCATGCACGGTATTTTTGATTTCAAATTTCTTTTCCTGGATATCCTCGATGATGACCCGGGTGACCGTCGGACGGACCGTCACATCTCCGATCAGCTCGTCCTTGTCATTCAGTACATCCACATAGATCGGGACGGCTCCGGTGATGCTGTAATCCTTCAGATCCACGTAGGCATGAAAATCCGACGCACTGATGAGGGAGCGGCTGTTCGTGCGGACACTGTAGCTGATGGTCACACTCGTGCGATCGATTTCCCAGGATTTATTCTGCGCCGCAAAGGTCGACTGATTCTCGACCTCGAGCGGCACCGTTTTCGTATCCGTGACCTCCGGATGCGAGACATTGACCACCAGCAGCCAGAGGAGCAGCGCGATCAGGAGACTCAGCACCTTGAGCGGCAGATTTTCCGTAAAGAAATGTTTTATCATGCTTTGCCTTCCTTTCGTGTATTACGGAAGATACGGAAGCGTGTATTCTTATCCATCTCCTTCTGCTCTCTCGTCGGAAGCATCGAGCGCAGAGCTTCAGCATCCTGTGCACGGCAGAGCTTCCCGTTTGCAGCGACTGACACACGACCGGTCTCCTCCGAGACCACGATCGTAACGGCATCACTCGTCTCAGACATGCCGAGCGCAGCACGATGACGTGTACCGAAGTCCTTCGAGATATCGGTATCGGACAGCGGCAGATAGCAGGTCGCGGCCGTAACCTTATCACCGACGATCGTGACAGCACCGTCATGCAGCGGTGTGTTCTTCTCGAAGATGTTGATCAGCAGTGCCGACGACACGATACCGTTGATACGGATACCGGTCTCTTCGATTTCCTTCAGTGGCTGATTCTGCTGGATCACGATGAGTGCTCCGGTCTTCTTCTTCGCCATCTCGAAGGTCGCACGGATGATTTCGTTGATCGTCGTCACACTGGCGTCATCGATCCCGTCATCCGGAATCAGATTGGCGATGAAGTTCCGGCTGCCGAGCTGTTCCAGCGCTTTTCGGAGCTCCGGCTGGAAGATGACGACGGTCGCGATGATGGCCACCGTTGAGATCCGTTCGATCAGCCACATGATGGTCGTGAGATGAAGGATCGCCGCTGCAGTGATGAAGGCGGCGATGACCAGCAGACCCTTGAGCAGCTCCCAGGCTCTCGTATTTTTGATCCAGAGAAGGATCTCATATACGAGCACCGCGAGGATGATGATCTCGAGGATGTTGGTATAGCCGATCGGTGGCAGGAGGCTCACCCAGCTTTTCATTTTTTCAATCATTCCTGTCATTCGATTTATGCCTCATTTCCTGATTTCAGCTTCGGAATCGCCTTTACAAAATAGAAATAGTCATCATCTTCGAAACGTAAGCGCTCCGTCCCCTTATAGTCTGCACCATGGAAGGCCAGTGCATACAGAAGGGCGAGGATGCCGGAAAGTATCACGCCGATCAGTGCCGTGCTGAAAGAGAAGGTGGCTCCGAGCCGCGCGGATCCGATGGCAGAAACCACCAGGATCGAGAGGAGTCCGACGATGACCGCGACTCCCCAGTTATACGAAAACACCATCTGATGAAGGATAAACACCAGCACGATGCAGATGGCGAAGGCCATGATGGACACGATCATCGTGCGGTTCTGAAAGTAGCCCTGAAAGATGCTGGCATACTGGCTCGCCATCTCCATCGGATCCTTCGTCGATACACTGAGCTTAGATGCATTCTCCGAGATATACTCGATAAAATAATACATCATCACACCGATGGATACCGGTACGATGGACATCAGTCCGAGGCTGAGCCCTGCGATGACCGGGAGTACATAGGGTACATGCAGATAAAACAGCAGGGGAACCAGGACGATCAGAATCGCATTTCCTGCACGGAAGGCCGACTGTGCGAGCGCCATCAGCAGGAGGATGAAGGCCGCCAGAAGGGCGAGCTCCATCGACGTGCCATAGGCATTGCCCAGAACGAAAACCGCCGACATGACCGTCACGGCCGTCCACGGAAGGAACGAGCACAGCGCAGCAGCGGCGATCGCGATCAGCAGACTGCCGAACATGCTGTCGGAGCCTATGCGAATCCGGATCATGAAAAAGCACAGGAACGCGGTCAGCGCCTTCAGTACAGGTGTGAGCCAGTATTCATTTTTGATGTAAAACTTCTGTAATTCATCCTTCATATCGACCAGCTGTGTCATCTTTATCTTCCTTCGTGATGTTTTCTGAAATCCATGAGCTGTATGCCATCCATAGAGGCTCTGCCCGTGTCACTATGCGGCTTCGGATCGACCGGATCGTCCAGCCAGTCACCATCGTCGCCTGTGGTTACTGTATCGTTTCCGTCGTCCAGCCAGCCGTCTTCCGGTTCAACCGGATCATCCAGCCAGCCGTTCTCTGGCTCGATCGGATCATCGAGCCACGCCTCTTCCTGCCGGTCCGTGTCCTGCACCGCACTCTTTCGCTTCACAGGCAGTGCTTCTACCTGTTTTGGAGCCGCGCTCGCGTTGCCCCTTCTGTCCGGCGCTGTCTTCGAACGCTTCGTCTGCCGCAGAGGCGCATCCTCCATGACGCGGATCTTCCCGCCCTTCTCCTTATAAAACTCGGAGCCGGCGCTCTCGATGTCAAGTTTCGTATCCGGTGCCTCCTCGAGCTGCAGAAGCTTGTCGAGCTTCGCCATATAATAGAGACTCTTCCGGTGAAGATCATCGTAGGCCCGTGCATAGCGCACATAGGAAAAGGCCATCATCCCGACGAAGCCGAGCACATAAATGAAAAGAAGGACCCGGACCGCTGCCACGATAAACGGGATGTTCAGATGCATCAGAAGCTCTTCGATATTGATCAGCATCAGCAGCATAGACACCAGAATAAAGCACAGTGTATAGTGCACGAGTGCCATGAACATCCTCCGGGAGAGATAGTCTCCCTTGAAATATCTGCTTACATCCCGTATCGCCTTCCCCTCTTTCCTGTCATAAATCGAAAGCTGGGTCATCAGGCGGATCTTCTCAACATTCAGCATGGATCAGTACCCTCTTGCCTGTCTCGCGCGCTCGGCATAATTTGAATCCGGGTGTGCGCCGATGATTTTATCAAACAGTGTATTTGCTTCCTCCGTTCGTCCCATACTCTGGTAGAGACGTCCGAGGAGATACATATTTTCCGGTTCCTCGCGGATCGCCAGGCTCAGATTATACAGCTCGGCTGCCTGATCCTGGTTTCCGCTGTTCCAGGCGTTGGTCGCCTGGTCGGCGAGCTCCTGATAGATCGAGCCCTCCATCTCCACCTTGATGCTCTGAAGCTGCTGCAGCATCGTCGCATCACTGATCTGCGTCTGATCGAGGTCCGTATAGAGCTTCGCCGCCTGAAGGACATCGCCATTTGCAAGCGCTGTCCGGATCTCGTTCAGTGCCTGGTACTGCCCCATGAAGGAGGCATTGGCATTCTCAAACTGTGAAACCTGCTGAGCTGCCTCGGCGTACTGCGACTCCAGCGTATCATATGAGTCCTTCAGCTCTGCATATTCACGGTTCGAGGCATCGAGTTTCTCGGTATAGGAAATCAGCTCACGGTTGTTCTCCGCATTGAGCGCCTTCGTCTTCGCCGGCATGATCAGCAGATAAAATGCGAAGAGTGCCAGGATGACGCCGACGAAGATGTAGCCGACAACCATCCACGGTGACACCTGCTTCACCTCCTGGGGAATCAGCACATCATCATCCGTCATCTTGCGGTGGGAAAATACATTCTTCAGGCGGCTCTGCTCGACCTCCTTCCGGCCGGTGTTATGCTTGACCTCATCCATCAGCACGAGGGCCTTCGGGTTGTTGCGATCGATTTTCAGCACGAGGTAGAGGCTGCGTCCCGCCTTCACCCAGTCCTCTCTCTTCATATATAAAAGAGCGAGCAGGATGTGTGCCTTGATATAGTTCGGACTGTCCTCGATGACCTGATTAAGCTGCATGATGGCGAGGTCCTCGTTGTTGTTCTGCGCGTAGTCCAGCGCCTGATTGTAGCGCTTGACATTGTCCGAACAGATTCGGAGGATCGCCGGCTTGCGCTGGACCTCATCGAGATAATGATCCGCGATGTTATCCTGTGGGAGCAGGTTCATACTGATGACCCACTGCACGAGCGCATCCGCGGTCTCACCACACTCGAAAAAGATCAGCCCCAGCAGATTTCGCGCATCCTTCTGATACTTATCGAAGGTCAGCGACTTCTTCAGCAGCTCGGCGGCGCCACTCAGATCGCGCAGACGTGCACGCTCGAGTCCCAGATTATAGTAGCAGTTTGCGATCTGCTCCAGCATTACGTCATACTTCATTTAACGCTCTCATCCTTTTTATGCTTGATGGCCTCCTCGATGAGACTGGTCATGATGTCGTTCATATCGGTGAGATCCACCTTCGCGATCGCATCCTCGATCTGATCGACATCGAGACTCGGCTTAAAACGTTTGATTTCTTCTTCGTAACTGATCATACTATTCTTTCTACAGCTGTTCGGGGACCTGTGGTACCGCGTCAACGCCCGTGATTCCCGGATGGCAGACATCGGTTAGACCGTCTCCCGGCTTACATTTCCTTGTTTCAGTGAGCTGAAATCTGCGCATAGCTTGACACTGTGGGACGCAGTCGATAGAATCGGCATTGTGCCTTTTATGGCGTCGGACAATGCAGGCGACCAGAACTGCCAGCACGCCGCGGGAGACCTCGTTATCTTCCAGATGACGTGTGCGCGCACTTTCAAATCATCTGTTTAGTCTATCACATTCCATAGGGGCATTCAAGAAAACTGAATTACGATATTATTAGGAAATTGAGGTCAAAAATGGAAGCACTTGTAAGCTTTGTCACTACTCACCTGACGGGACTCCTCTCGAAGGACGCCATCGTCTTCATCATTTCCTTGATGCCGATCCTGGAGCTCCGTGGCGGACTCCTCGCATCCTCGCTGCTGGGCGTGCCGTATCTGCGTGCACTGATCCTCTGCATCGTTGGAAATCTCCTGCCGATCCCGCTGATCCTTCTCTTCATCGAGAAGATCGTACTGGCCTGTGAGCATTTCGGACCGACACAGGGGATCGCGCGAAGGCTCCGTGAGAAGGTCGAGAAGAACCAGGCATCGATTCAGAAGTATGATTTCTGGGGCCTCGTGCTCTTCGTCGGCATCCCGCTCCCGGGCACCGGCGCATGGACCGGCTCCCTCGTCGCAGGCCTCCTGCACATGCCGCGGAAGAAGTCCTTCCTCGCCATCATCGTCGGCGTACTGCTCGCCTCCGCCATCATGTCGATCGTCTCCTACGGCGTGCTCGGCGCGTTCCTCCACTGAATTCAAATGTGGTGGCCCGGCAGTGGACTCCGTGACCGATCCCACCGCAAAGTCCAATCAAAAAAAGTGAAAATTAGTTGTTGACGAACCCATCTCACCATGCTATTATATACGAGTTCGCGGAAGTGGCGGAACGGCAGACGCGCACGGTTCAGGTCCGTGTGAGGTTACACTCTTGAGGGTTCAAATCCCTTCTTCCGCATCAAAGAATCGATTCATAAGAATCGGTTCTTTTTTTATGCGTTTTTCCGAGTTAGATATTTGATTTTTCATCGGGAAACGGAAATCGGCCAGTGCCCATGAGGACCGGCAACAGAAGCCATACGTAGAGGACGTGTAAAATAAAGCCAGGTCCCCTTAGCGGCACTTGGTGCTATCTCTCCTTGGAACCCTCTGCAACGCTGAGTTTTCCTCAAGAAAACTCAGTGATTGCAGAGAGCCTAGTGCCGCTTAGGGTCCCTGGCTTAGAGTTTACCGGCCTCGGAGTACTGTGCTTCTGTTGCCGGCCCTCCTGGGTGCTGGCCGGACTGTCATCGAAATGCGTGTTCGGCCACAGAGTCCATCGCCGGCCTCTTCACGTCCGCACGGCAAACGAGCATTAAAAAACCGACAGGACGAATCCTGTCGGTCGAACATTACTTTGCGAGGTTAGCCTTTGCAGTCTCAGCGAGCTTTGCAAATCCCTCCGGATCAGCGATTGCGATCTCGGAAAGCATCTTACGGTTCATATCGATGCCGGCATTCTTGAGGCCGAACATGAACTTGCTGTAAGAAAGACCATTCAGTCTTGCAGCTGCGTTGATACGAGCGATCCAGAGCTGTCTGAACTGTCTCTTTCTCTCCTTACGGCCTCTGTAGGACTCCGTAAGTGCTCTCATTACGCTCTGCTTCGCTACTCTGTAGTGCTTGGAGCGAGATCCTCTGTAGCCTTTAGCAAGCTTGAGTACTCTATTATGCTTCTTCTTAGCGTTTAATCCGCCCTTAATTCTCATTTTAATTTCCTCCTCTAAAGTCTACAAATCAAAGGTATGGAAGAATCTTCTTCATCGTCTTAACGTTGGTCTGATCAAGGACAGTATCCTTGCGCAGGCCTCTCTTACGCTTCGTTGTCTTCTTGGTGAGAATGTGAGACTTGTAAGCCTTATTTCTTACAAGCTTTCCTGTGCCAGTAACTTTAAAGCGCTTAGCAGCAGCTCTCTTTGTCTTCAGCTTTAACTTTGCCATAACAGCCTCCTGTGATTTTACTTTTTCGGGCTTATTACAATCGCCATGTTTCTGCCTTCTACCTTCGCCGGCTTATCGAGGACAGCGATGTCCTTCAGCTGCTCGGCGAACTCGTCAAGGATGTACTTGGACTGATTCATACGAGACATCTCACGGCCTCTGAATCGAAGAGCGACCTTGACCTTATTGCCCTTCTCGAGGAACTTACGTGCAGCGGATAACTTTGTGTTGAGATCGTTCTGATCGATGTTCGGTGTCATACGGATCTCCTTCAGCTCAGTTACGCGCTGATTACGCTTGGCTTCCTTTTCCTTACGCATCATCTCGTAACGATACTTACCGAAGTCGGCGATCTTTACAACAGGCGGCGTTGCAGTCGGCGCGATCTTAATAAGATCCAGGTCCTTCTCCTTCGCCATCATATAAGCGTCCTTGGAAGACATGATACCGAGCTGCTCGCCCTCTGCACCAATGACTCTTACCTCTCTGTCACGGATCTGCTCGTTAATTTCGATGCTTGCGTTTTTCTTAATAGCCATAAACTCCTCTCCACATACACTGGTCGAATGCAAAAAAATGGCGGATTGTAAGCCAATCCACCATAATGAAAATACACGAAGTAATAATCAAATATGAACCCGGGTCAGATACAACTGCCAAGGTGAGGTGGATACCTACTTTCCTTTGTCTTTACGACTTTTATAGACTAGCACCAGTCTGCACCGATGTCAAGCCCGTTTTCGGAATTTTGCAATTCCCGGTTTACATCAGATGTAACAGTTCAGACAGGTAAGGGGCCCGGAGGGTCCACTACCTGAGCCCTTACTACATCCAGGCTTACGCCTGTGTCTCTGGAGTTTCCGGGGCATCCATAATCTCGTCGATGATCGCATAGATGCTCTCGAGTCCCTGCTTTGATTGGGAGGAGAACGGGATCATCGTACAGTTTTCCGTCGCGTGCAGAGCCTTGCGGATCGCAGCGGTCTGCTTTTTGATCTGTGAGCGATTGATCTTATCCATCTTCGTCAGGATGACGATCGGCTCGAAGCCGGTGACCTGGGTCACGTAGTCGAACATCTGGATGTCGAGCTTCGATGGATCGTGGCGGATGTCTACGAAGAGGATCACCTCCTCGATGTCGTCCGAGGTTTCGAGATAGCGGTTGATCATCCGACCCCACTTCTCCTGCTCGACCGCACCGGTGGATGCATAGCCGTAGCCAGGGAGGTCGACGAGATAAAACCGTTCGTTGATGTTATAAAAGTTGATCGTGCGCGTCTTACCCGGTGTCGAGCTCGTACGGGCGAAGTTCTTTCGATTGACGAAGGCATTGATAAAGGAGGACTTTCCGACATTGGATCGTCCCGCCATGACAAATTCAGGTTTTCCGGTCTTCGGAAGCTCGGATTTTACGCCCAGCACTCTCTCCAGCTCTACAGAAGTGATCTTCATGGAATCTCCTTTTCTTAGTGATGATTGATACCTGACGGATCCAGCTGCTTCAGGATCAGGAAACCCGGTCGGCACATAACCGATCGGGTTTCGTCAAACTCATACAGCCGTATCTGCTGCATCTGCACGAGGGGCTGTTTTCTTCTCTTTACGGGTGATGATCGGTTCGCCCGTGCCCTTCACCACATCCTCCGTGATCTCCACGCTCTGGATGTCCGGCTCGGACGGAATCTCATACATGATGTCCATCATCATATCTTCCATGATGGAGCGGAGTCCTCTGGCACCGGTCTTGCGCTCGGCTGCCTTCTCGGCGATGGCGCTGACTGCCTCATCCGTAAATCGGAGCTCGACACCGTCGATCTCAAACAGCTTCTGATACTGCTTCACGAGCGCGTTCTTCGGGGTCGTCAGAATACGCTTCAGGGTCGCCGCATCATGTGACTGCAGGGTGACATCAACCGGTACTCGTCCGATAAACTCCGGGATCAGACCGAAGCGTACGAGATCCTCCGGCTGTACCTGACGAAGGATGTCATCGTAGTTGTCGCGATTCTTCTCGACGATGTCCGCACCGAAGCCCATCGATCCGGAAGCGACACGCTTCTCGATGATGTGCTCGAGGCCGTCAAATGCACCGCCGCAGATGAACAGGATATTCGTCGTATCGATCTGGATGAGCTCCTGCTGCGGATGCTTCCGTCCGCCCTGAGGTGGTACGGAAGCGACGGTCCCCTCGAGGATCTTCAGCAGTGCCTGCTGAACGCCCTCGCCGGAGACATCACGGGTGATGGAGACATTCTCCGACTTCTTCGTGATCTTATCGATCTCATCGATATAGATGATACCGATCTCCGCACGCTTGATATCATAGTCTGCCGCCTGAATCAGCTTCAGGAGGATGTTCTCGACATCCTCGCCGACATAGCCGGCTTCGGTGAGCGCCGTAGCATCTGCGATTGCGAACGGAACGCCGAGGATGCGGGCCAGGGTCTGTGCCAGGTAGGTCTTACCGGTACCGGTCGGTCCTATCATCAGGATGTTCGACTTCTGAACGTCGATGTCCTTGATTTTCGAGGTGATGCGCTTGTAGTGGTTATAAACCGCTACAGACAGCACCTTCTTCGCCTCATCCTGTCCGATGACATACTCATCGAGGAAATCATGGATCTCCTTCGGCTTCAGAAGATGGATGTCTGAGGTGTCGCTGTCCTCTCTGAAATCACCATCCTGCTCGTTCAGGATCTCCTCGCAGAGCTCGACACACTCGTCACAGATATAATTATTATTTAAACCGGCGATGAGCTTATGTACCTGCTTCGCCGATTTACCGCAGAAAGAACAGCGGATTTTATCGTCTGGTTTCATTTGCATGAATGCAGTCCTCTCGTTCTGGTTAGTCTGATGATGCTGCTACCGGTACTCAGTTCCGTACCTCAGCTGCTTCGCGTGATTCGAAGATATGATCGACGATGCCGTACTCCAGCGCCTGCTGTGCCGTCATCCAGTGATCACGCTCCGTATCCTCCATCACCTTCTCCACCGGCTGTCCGCAGTTCGCTGCGAGGATCTCCGCCATGTGCTTCTTCGTACGAAGGATCCACTCTGCCGTGATCTGGATCTCCGTGGCCTGGCCCTGTGCACCGCCCGACGGCTGGTGAATCATGACCTCAGCATTCGGAAGGATCATACGCTTGCCCTTCGTACCGCCGGCCAGGAGGAAGGCACCCATCGATGCAGCCATGCCGACACAGATGGTGGATACATCGCACTTGATGTAACGCATGGTATCGTAGATCGCCATACCGTCCGTGATCACGCCACCCGGGCTGTTGATGTACAGGCTGATGTCCTTATCCGGATCCTCGGACTCGAGGTACAGAAGCTGTGCGACGACGAGGGAAGCGGTATCATGATTCACTTCATCTCCGAGGAAGATGATACGCTCATTCAGAAGACGGGAGAAGATGTCATAGGAACGCTCTCCTCTGGATGTCGACTGAATGACATACGGAATCGTTGTAATATCTCTAGGTGTTAAATTCATAATGAAACCTCCCTATGAATCTTAAAAAAAGGCGGTGCAGTTATCTGCACCGCTAAAAATCTTTAAATCTTCGATGAAGCGATACAGGAATTACTCCTCAGTCTTCTCCTCGTCCTCAGCAGCCTTCTTGGACTTCTTCTCTGCCTTTACAAGGTTCGCCTCAGCTACGAGCATATCGATGGTCTCCTGGAAAGCGATCTCTCTCTTCATGCTCTCCTTCTGCTCCTCGGAAACCGTCTTCTTGAGGTCATCATACTCCATCTTGTACTGCTCTGCGATCTTCTTGAACTCCTCATCTACACGCTCTTCAGCGACGGTGATGTTCTCCTTCTCCATGATGGCTTCGATCACAAGGGACGTCTTGAGATTCTTCTCAGCGCTCTCCTTCATCTGGTCCTTGATCTGCTCTACAGTCTGGCCGGTGATCTTGAGATACTGATCCATCGGGATGCCCTGCTGAGCAAGTCTGGTCTGGTAATCATAGAGCATGTTGTCCAGCTGTGCCTCAAGCATCGGTGCCGGGATCTCTACGGAAGCGTTCTCAACGACCTTTGCGATGACATTTCTCTCATTGGTCGTGGTTGCAGCCTTCTCCTTCTCCTCCTTCAGGGTCTTCTTCAGATCCTTCTTATACTCATCGAGGGTGTCGAACTCAGAAACCTCGGATGCGAACTCGTCGTCAGCAGCCGGAACCTGCTTCTCCTTAACCGTCTTGATGGTGGTTACGAAAAGTGCTTCCTTACCTGCGAGATTCTTTGCGCCGTAGTTCTCCGGGAAGGTAACCTTTACATCGACGGTCTCACCAGCCTTGTGGCCGATCAGCTGATCCTCGAAGCCCGGGATGAAGGTGCCAGAGCCGATGGTCAGCGGGTAATCCTCGCCCTTGCCACCTTCGAACTCAACACCGTCTACGGAGCCCACGAAATCGATGTTTGCGATATCATCCTTCTTGATCTCACGATCAACCTCAACGACACGTGCATTCTTCTCAAGCTCAGCAGCCAGCTTCTCGTTGACTTCCTTTGCGCTTACCGTGGTCTCTGCCTTCTCTACCGTAACGCCCTTATACTCACCGAGGGTAACCTCCGGCTTTACAGCAACGGTTGCTGTGTAGATCACGTTCTGATCCATACCGATCTGCTCTACGCCGATCTCCGGTCTGGAAACGATCTCGAGGCCGGACTCCTTCGCAGCCTCCGGATAGGTCTTATCAAGAATCTCATTGAGCGCATCCTCGAAGAATACCTGTGGTCCGTACATCTTCATGATCATCTCCTTCGGTGCCTTGCCCTTACGGAAACCAGGAAGATTGAACTTGTTACGGTTCTTCTTGTATGCTACATCGATGGCCTTTAAAAACTCAGCATTGTCCACCTCAACGGTCAGCTTAGCCATATTCTTCTCAAGATTTTCAACTTTAACGCTCATTAAGAGTACCTCCGAAACTTTCGTTTTATATATTATGCAAACGCACAGGGGAAATGCGCATACTTCTCCCATGAGTCAACATATCCGAGTCAAGAGTATAGCACGTAAAAAAGTCCCACGCAAGGATTTTAAAAAAAGAGAGCCGGACATTTCTGTCCGACCCTCTGTCTATGCGGATTACTCCTCGTCTACGCGCTCAGCCTCAGCCTTGCCTACAGCC
Organism: Oribacterium sp. Sow4_G1_1; assembly: GCF_052116105.1. Classification (NCBI taxonomy): domain Bacteria; kingdom Bacillati; phylum Bacillota; class Clostridia; order Lachnospirales; family Lachnospiraceae; genus Oribacterium; species Oribacterium sp. Sow4_G1_1. The sequence continues at coordinate 105,754 of NZ_JBQKLS010000004.1, read as the reverse complement.
TCGATGTCAACGTCTGCAACATCGAGATCCTCCTTGCGCTCCGGCTCAGAAAGAGCCTTCATGCTCAGGGAAATCTTGTGACTGTCTACGTCGAGATCGACGATCTTCGCCTCGATCTCCTGGCCAACCTCGAGAACGTCTGACGGCTTGTTCACATGCTCTCTGGAAATCTGAGATACGTGAAGAAGTGCATCGATGCCCTTCTCAAGCTCTACGAATGCGCCAAAGTCGGTCATACGTGCAACCTTGCCGCTTACAACCGTACCAACAGCGAACTTGGTCTCTACATCCTTCCACGGGTTCTCATCCGGGAACTTACGTGTAAGAGCGATTCTCTCACCGTTGATCTCCTTAACAAGTACCTTAACCTCCTGGCCGGACTTGAAAAGCTTCTTCGGGTTCTCGATACGGCCCCAGGACATCTCGGAGATATGAAGGAGACCATCAGCGCCACCGAGATCGATGAATGCACCGAAATCAGTAAGGTTCTTAACAACACCGGTACGAACATCGCCGACCTGAAGCTCACTGAAGAGCTTGTCGTGCTGCTCCTTCTTCGTAGCTGTCATAAGCTGCTTACGATCACCGATGACTCTGCGCTTCATCGGATTGAACTCAGTGATCACAAACTGGATATCCTGACCCTGATACTTGGTGAGATCTCTCTCGAAGGTATCAGATACGAGGGATGCAGGGATAAATACACGTGCACCATTTACCTCAACATTCAGGCCGCCCTTGACAACCTGAACAACCTTGCCGGTAAGAACGGTCTGGTTCTCAAATGCATCCTTGAGCTCCTCGGAAGCCTTGGAAGCAAGAGCCTCTCTGTGAGAAAGAACAACCTGTCCCTCTCCATCGTTTACCTTCTTTACCTTGCACTCGATTTCATCGCCGACATTGACTACTGTGGTGAGGTCTACAGTGTTATCTGCGCTGTAATCACTTCTGGTCATGATACCATCGGACTTGTACCCAATGTTGAGTGCAATCTCGTCAGGCTTTACACTAATAACCTTACCAGTAACAATCTCCCCTGCATGAATAGACTTTAATGATGCGTCAAGCATCTGTTCAAAACTCATCTCTGACATAATTTTGAACCTCCTCAATAATTTCTTTCGGGGTGCTTGCCCCAGCTGTAATACCTACGTTTTGAACCGCTTCATCCTGAACGAAGTTAAGATCTCCAACCGTTTGTATCAACTGGGTGTTACGACACTGGTCTTTACAAATCTCAAAAAGTTTCTTCGTGTTGGAGGAACTGCGTCCCCCAATGACAATCATGGCGTCGGACTGTTTCGCCAGTTCCTTTGCCTCCGACTGTCGCTCAAACGTTGCGTTGCAAATCGTATTAATAGCATTAACATAATAATGCTTTTTTTTCAAAATATCAATAATTAGTTTGAATTTATCGATATTAAACGTGGTTTGTGACACAACAACCACGCTTCTGCCCTCTCCGTTTGGTAATTTTTCAGCGGTTTCGATGTCCGGAATCGCTGAAATGCCGCCTTCCGCCCAGCCCATGATGCCGATCACCTCCGGATGCTCCGGGTTTCCGGTCACGAAGACCTCTTCCCCGGCTGCTGTGTGCTGCCGCACGAGGCGCTGGATCTTCTGAACGAAGGGACACGAAGCATCGACGGCTTCGACCTTCTGCTTTTCAAGCAGCTCATAGATGTGCTTCGGCACCCCATGTGCACGGATGATGACGATGCCATCGCGGAGCGTCGCAAGCTCCTCCTCGGATTCGAGTACCTCCACGCCCTCTGCGGCGAGCTTCTGAATCACGGTTTCATTATGCACGATCGGTCCGTACGTATAGATCGAACGCTGTTCATCGAGCGGTTTTTCATGCTCCTCCTCGAGTACGCGGTACACGGTATCAACCGCGCGCTGCACGCCGAAGCAGAAGCCGGCGGTTTTTGCAAGTGTTACCTTCATATCGCGCCGACCTCAATGCTGCATACAGATCTCGAGGATACGGTCGATCGTCTCATCGATGGTCAGTGTCGAGCTGTCGACGAGCACCGCCTCCGGCACCTGGATGAGTGGGGAATGCTGACGATGCATATCGCGGTCATCCCGCGCACGGATCTCCGCCTCAACCTCTGCGATGTCACAGGTCTCTCCCTTTTCACGCAGTTCGTTCGCACGACGATGTGCGCGTTCCTCGACGGATGCAGTGAGATAGATCTTCGTATCCGCATGCGGAAGCACCTTCGATGCGATATCCCGGCCATCCATCACGACCGAGGTATGCTCCGCGAGGCTCTGCTGCAGCTTCACCATCTTCTCCCGCACGGCCGGATACTGGGACACCGTGGATGCGGCATCACCGACCTGCTGGGTACGAATCCGGGTGGAGACATTGGCGCCGTTCAGGAAGACCTGCTGAGCTCCTTCCTCATCATAGGCGATCGTGATGTCGATGTCGCGCACCGCCTCCGACACGCGCGCCTCATCCGTGAGGGCGATAGCCTGATCGAGACAGAACAGACCGACGGCACGATACATGGCACCGGTATCGATATAAACATAGCCGAGTTCTCGCGCTACGGCCTTCGCAATCGTCGACTTGCCGGCACCCGCCGGCCCATCGATGGCAATACTATATGGCATAACAGCCTCCTTCATATTTCACATTGTTACAATTCAGGTCAGTGCTCGCAGGGGCGGTGACCGGAATTGTTCCATTTATCTAATATTTATAATTGAGTGCTTCAGCGGCAGACTTACCGGCAAGGTGGCCGGTGGAGAAGGCCATCTGCATATTGAAGCCGCCGGTATAGCCGTCGACGTCGATGACCTCGCCGGCGAAGTACAGTCCCTTCACCTTCTTCGCTTCCATCGTTTTCGGATTCAGCTCCTTCACAGCGACGCCACCCTGGGTGACGATGGCCTCCTTGAAGCTGCCGGTACCGCGGATCGTGAAGCTGAAATCCCGGATGAGGCCCGCGATCTTCTTCCGTGTCTCGCGATCGACCTCGGTGACCTTTCGATTGATATCGATCCCCTGCGCGGCGAGTCGTGCCGTGAAGACCGGAATCAGCTGCGATGGGAGGAGCTCGGAAAACGCATTGCGGAGCTCCTTATTCCGATAGGTATCAAAATCACGGAGCAGGCGACGGTCGAGCTCTGCATCCTCCAGCGCCGGCTTCAGGTCGATGTGCACGGTGAGGAGCTTCCACTTTTTATGGTCGGAAGCATTGACGAGCTTCGTTACGACCGCCGATGCCGAGATGATCACCGGGCCACGCAGTCCGCTCTCCATAAACTCGAGCTCACCGAAGTCCCGGTAGTAGCTTTTTCCATCCTCGTCCCGGATATCGATCGCGATGTTTCGGAGGCTTAAGCCCTTCAGACGGTAGGCATCCGGTTCATGCACCTCGAGGGCGACGAGGGACGGATAGGTTTCCGTCACCTGGAGGCCAGCCTCCTCGGCGAAGCGATAGCCATCACCGGTAGAGCCGGTCGACGGATAGCTGCGGCCACCGGTCGCAACGATCACCGCATCCGCCGGCAGGAAGCCACGATCCGTCACCACACCACGGACCTGCCCGTCCCGAAGCTCGATCTTCTTCACCTCGGTCTTATAGCGGATCTCGACGCCCAGCTTCTTGATAGAGTGCTTAAGTGCATCCGTGATACTGTAGGCATGATCCGATACCGGGAAGACTCGGTCGCCACGCTCAACCTTCGTCCGGCAGCCGTGCGCCTCCAGCAGCTCGATCGTATCCTGATTCGTGAAGTCATACAGTGCCGAGTACAGAAAACGCGGATTCGTCACATACTGCGGAAAGAAATCCTCGATGGCCACCGCATTCGTCAGATTGCCGCGCCCCTTTCCCGTGATGAAGATCTTTTTTCCGAGTTTATCATTCTTTTCTATTAAAACTACATCGGCGTCCGCCGCGGTTTCCTTCGCCGCGATCGCCGCCATCAGTCCGGCAGCTCCGCCGCCGATCACAATTATTCTCATCGTTTTATCCTCGCTTCGCGCATTATATCATATGTCCGGGCATGATAAAAGTCCCGGGGCGGCCATTGAAAGCCTGCCCCCGGGACTTATGTCAAACATTCATATTATTTAGCGCTCATGACGAACATCTTGTAGATGGCACGGATGGCTTTTTCGAAATCCTCGTTCCGTACACCGATGATGATGTTGTACTCGCTGGAGCCCTGGTCGATCATCTTGATGTTGATGTACTCATGGGCGAGTGCAGAGAATACACGACCGGCCACACCACGGGATGACTTCATGCCACGTCCGACGACCGCGATCAGAGCGATGTCCGACTCGAGCTCGATGAGGTCCGGATTCACGGCACGCTGGATGCCGTTCAGGATCTTCTGCTCACAGTGCTCGAGCTCCTCCTGATGGATGACGAGGGTCATCGTATCGATACCGGACGGGATGTGCTCGAAGGAGATGTTGTTGTCCTCGAGGACGGAAAGAAGCTTCCGGGCGAAGCCGATCTCCGAGTTCATCATCGCCTTTTCGATGTTGATCGCACAGAAATCCTTCTTTCCGCTGACACCGGTGATGATGAAACGCGGCTTCTTCAACGTATTCTGCACGATGAGGGTACCATGATCCTCCGGACGGTTCGTGTTCTTGATCTGGATCGGGATACCCTCACGGCGTACCGGGAAGATCGCGTCCTCATGCAGTACACCGGCACCCATGTAACTCAGCTCACGAAGCTCACGGTAGGTGATGTAATCGATGACCTCCGGATTCGGCACGATGCGTGGATCCGCAACGAGGAAGCCGGATACATCCGTCCAGTTCTCATAGAGATCGACATGCTCCGCCGCTGCGATCAGGGAGCCGGTCACGTCTGAGCCGCCACGGCTGAAGGTAACGACCTCACCCTTCTCGTTCGCACCATAGAAGCCCGGGAATACCGCATAATCGATATCCTTCAGTGCTGCGCGGATGCCCTCTTCCGTCTTCTGGTAATCACAGCTCCGGTCCTCCTTGAAGACAAAGCAGCTTGCAGAATCGATGAAGCTGAAGCCGAGATAGGCCGCCATCAGCTTCGCATTCAGAAACTCACCGCGGGAAGCCGCATAATCACGATCTGCACCAGCCTTGAGATCCTGCTCGATCCGATCGAAGTCCGCTGCCAGACTGAAATCGAGCCCGAGGCCGTCAATGATCTCCTGATAACGATCCTTGATCGTCTGAAGCGTCTCCTGGAACTTCTTCTCATCTTCGACTGCATCCTGGAGACGATAGAGAAGATCGGTCACCTTCGTATCGCCGGAAGCCCGCTTACCTGGTGCCGAAACCACGATATAGTGTCTCGACTTATCAGAAAGAACGATGTCCTTTACTTTTCTGAACTGTTCCGCGGAGGCGCAGGAGCTTCCGCCAAATTTTGCAACCTTGATCATTTCGTACTCCCTCCAAATTTGGCATTTTGCCGCATTATATCATCGTGCTTCAAAATACTCAATATAATTAATAATCATGAGAAGTATAGAAGGGCGTCGGAAGACCGGCTATAGAATCATTCATTTCGGATCGCTGCCAGCGGACTCAGCTTCATCGCACGCGCCGCCGGAACATAGCCGGCGATCGTGCCGACCGCGATGGCGAAGCCGATCGCGAAGGCCGCGAGCCAGAGCGGAATGCTGGACAGCCCGCCCGTCGAGCCGGAGCCGAACATCATCGAACCGGCATTTTTCGTAAAGGAATTGATGATATAGGAAATCAGATAGCTGACAGCGAGTCCCGCGATACCACCCATGAGCCCGATCATACCGGATTCACAGAGGAACATGTTCCGGATATCCGGCATCGCACAGCCCAGCACCTTCATAACACCGATTTCCTTCGTCCGCTCATAGATCGACATCATCATGGTATTCATGATACCGATCGCCGCGACGAGAAGCGATACACCGCCGATACCGCCGAGCACGAGCTGCACCATATTGAGCTGCTGCTGCGCCTGCTTCAGCCACTCCATACTGGAGCTCACACTGAAGCCCATGTCCGAGATCTGCTTCTGTACTGCACTGACGTTATCCATGTCATCGACGAAAACATAGACATTATTGTATACATAGTACGGATACAGCTTCCCGTTTTTATTCGTCCTCGGATTCGGCACCAGCGCCTTCTTATAGATTTTCTTCAGAAAACGCTTCAGACTGTCGATGTCCGTGTAGACATTATACGAGCCATCCGACCAGTCCTCAGCGCCGCCCTTCATGATCCCGGCCACCGGGAAGATGTACTTCTTCTTCTGCTTCGGCTCCTGCGTACTGCCCTCACTGCTTTGTGTTCCCTGCGAGGTGCTCGGCTGCGGGAAGGTGATGAATACCGTATCCTTCTCCGGGTCGATCTCGACATTCTCCCAGGTTTTCTGCTTATAGAAGCTGCTGTACAGAATCTGATTACCATACAGGAGCTCCAGCGTATCCGAGTTCGCCGCCGGCAGATGTCCGCCGTCCCGGAGCTCAAGCTGCTGAAGATAATCCTGGGTGACACCCACAATGCTGAAGGAGCCGCTGACGCCCTTGCACTTCGCCTCGATATTCACCTCGATTGACGGACTCACGCCGGTCACATGGGGGATATGCTTAAAGCTCTCCACGGTCTCGTCGGTCAGCATCATGGACTGATCGCCATTCGTGCCGCCGCCATAACCACCCTCGTATACGTCGATCCGGGTCAGCGAGCCCATGCTCTGGTAGGACTTCAGCATCATCGCACTCATCCCGATGCCGAGACTCACCATGACCACGATGGACGCCGTACCGATAGCGACACCGAGGACCGTAAGTACGGTTCGCATCTTTCGTCGCTTCAGGTTACTCGTTGCGAGCTTGATAAGATCAAATAGTCTCATCGTTTTCCTTTTCCTGCTTCTTCTTATCCTTATGCTTCTTCACGAAAACCGCAGCTGCCGCCAGCAGAACGACGCCCCCACCGATGATCGGGAGTCGGAAGCGCTGGAAAAATCCAGGCGTTTCTTCCGGCATCATATCCATGCCGTTCATGTCATCCGTGCTTTCCATCGGCTCGTTCACCATGAGGTTCACCGTCTGCTCGGAGGTATGCACCTCTCCGTTCACATCCTCGTAGCTGATGATGACCTGGATCGTACCATCATCCATGGTCGGAGCCGCACCCGTGATCATCGCATCCACGGAGCCCGACTCACCCGGCTTGATGTTGCCGACGTAGCTGCTGGTATCATTGATGGAATCCGCCTTAAACTCCGCAGTGACATTATAGAGAATCACCTTACCGGTGTTGTTGATATTGAACATCACGTTAGATTCACTGCCGACGTCAATGCTTTCGGGCATCACATCGTAGTTGGAAACCGAAAGTCGTGCCTCCTGATTGACCATGATATTCAGCGTCACCTTCTCCTCGGCATTTTTGAAATCCGGGGAGTCATACTTTTCATTGATGGTCAGCGCATAGGACCGCGGGTCGACCCCCGGTTCCGCCACCATATTCCAGGCGATTTCCTTCGTCTCCCCGGCCGCGAGGCTGTTGATGACATAGGAGTTCGCGCCGTTCTCCGTCGACAGTGCCGAGGACTCATTCACCTTTTCCGACTCGAGGGAAAGCAGGATGTTGCTGGCACTGATGCCGGTACTTGCGTTCTGCATCTGCACCACCAGCTTAAACGGCTGACCGGCAAACACCTTCTCCGGTTCGGTATGATAGCCCGCCACGACGAGTCGTGCCTTCGAACGGTCGTTAGCATTGAAATCACGCTGACTGTCGGTTTCATCCGTGGTCGGGTTGCTGATATGTACGTAGTAGGTATACTGCTCTGTCTTCGTGATGGTCGCGTTCGGCGTCTCCTTATAGCTCACCGTGAAGCCGATGGCATGGTCACCGCTCTTCGAATCCTTCGCGATGGCCATCGAGTACGGAGCCGAGATCGTCTGATCCGCCTCGACACTGGCGAAGCTGCGGTCATAGTTCTCCTCCGTCACACGGAACGGGAAGCTGCTGTAGTCGACCTTTCCAGCGGCCGCCGTCGAAGACGAATCACCCGAGGCTGCACCACCGTTTCCCTTATTCATCTTCACGACGACATCATAGAGGGCCCGTCCCTTCTTATTCCGAAGGTTCACGGCGAACTGTACGGTTCCCGGATAGGTACCGCTCGGTGTCGACTGTCCCTCGCCGAGCACGAAGGCCTGATCCTTCGTCGCGCTGGTCGGATTCGAAATCGTTCCGAGGTCCTGCACATAGATATTGATGAACTCGGCGCGGCTGAGACTGCCGTACTGCCCCGTCGAGTTGTACGGCACATCATAGTTCATCGAAATCGGGATCGCATAGTAGCCTTCCTTGATATCGTTCCGGATCTTTACATTGAAGGTCACCTCCTTGTACTCGCCCTTCTGCAGCGAGCCAAGGTTCTTCTCCTGGTTCATCGTCGATGTGCCGATCTCGAGCGGATAGGTACCACCGTCCACCGGATAGGTGAGGCCCAGCGACGCATTATAGGCACGCTGCGCCCCCGCCTGGTAGCCTTCATTGTACGCATCATGCTGCAGGGACTCCTGCTCGTTGTCCGAGTCTTCATCATACGGATTCGACTTTTTTGAATTCGGCACGATGCCCTTCGTATTTAAGAGATTCTGGTCCTGACTCAGGCGCACGCGCACGTTGTTGATGACGTCACCGGTCGGATTATAGAGACCGTTCACGCCGTTGAAGCCGACCTTCACGGTCAGCTGGAAATCCTGCCCGATCCCCGCAACCGGTGTGTCTGCCGCATCATGGATGAAGGTGTTCATATTCGTATCGACGTAGGACGCCTGGGCCTCCATCGGCTGTACGAAGGTCAATGCCGGCGACAGGAGCGCGAGCACCATCGCGCCGCACAGAAAACGCCGAAGGATCGTATGCTTTTGTGTGTGAAAATGATTCATGATTTTATACCCCTCTATATACACCGTACTCAGCCGAGTGGCGTCACCTGCGCAAAAGGCGGATTTCCGGTTTCTGTTTCTATTTTCTGTTCGATCGGGCTATCCGGACGGATCACGGTCTCGACGATCTTTCCATCGACGACACGCAGCTGCCGATCCGCCCAGGAAGCGATGTGTGCATCATGGGTGACCATGATCAGCGTGCGGTCCTCCTCACGTACGATTTTCCGAAGAAGGCTCAGCACATCCTCCGTCGTATGTGAATCAAGATTACCCGTCGGCTCATCGGCGAAGATGATCTTCGGGTCGATGACGAGCGCACGAGCGATCCCGACACGCTGCTGCTGTCCACCGGACATCTGGTTCGGCATATGCTCTCCCTGATCCCCGATGCCGATCAGCTTCATATACTTCTCTGCTTCCCGGATACGCTTCTCATACGGCACCCCGCGGAACATCAGCGGCATCGCGACATTCTCGACCGCATTCATCGAGCCGATCAGATTATAGCTCTGAAAGATGAAGCCGACATTCTGACGCCGGAAGCTGACGAGCTCCGCTTCGCTCATCCTATCGATGCGCTTCCCCGCGATCTGAATCGCCCCTCGACTCGGCGCTTCCAGACCGGCCAGCATATTGAGACAGGTCGATTTACCGGAGCCGGAGGTGCCGACGATCGCGACGAACTCCCCCTGGTAGACATCGAAGGACACACCATTCAGCGCGTAGACCTTATTGTCTCCGATTTTGAAAATCTTATATAAATCCCGCACCTTGATGATCGGTTCCACTACATCTCTCCCACAACTTGTCAAATCATAAACTGGCTTCATGGCCTTCATTATATGATAGCTGCCATCTATAAACAATAAACGAATTCATTAACAACTTCGTCAATAATATTAAGACTTTCAGCTCGGGCAGTGACCGCGGAGTACTGTACCTCCATTGCCACCCCTCCGCGGCCCCTGCCTGAATGTACATAAAAAGACCTGTGCTACTGCACAGGTCTTCGATCATCAAGCGTTTGCCGGCTTGCCTTCGATGGAGTTCCACTTCGGGATGAGCACCTTGGTACCACCCATGTATGGCTGAAGCACCTCCGGGATGGTGATGCTGCCATCGGCCTGAAGACGATTCTCGAGGAACGCGATCAGCATACGAGGTGGAGCGACACAGGTGTTGTTCAGGGTGTTTGCGAGATGGATCTTTCCATCCTTGCCCTTGATACGGATGTGCAGACGTCTCGCCTGTGCATCGCCGAGGTTCGAGCAGGAGCCGACCTCGAAGTACTTCTTCTGACGTGGTGACCACGCCTCGACATCGCAGGACTTCACCTTGAGGTCTGCGAGATCACCGGAGCAGCACTCCAGTGTTCTGACCGGGATTTCCATCGAACGGAAGAAATCAACGGTGTTCTTCCAGAGCTTCTCGTACCAGTCCATGGCATCCTCCGGCTCACAGACGACGATCATCTCCTGCTTCTCGAACTGGTGGATACGGTACACGCCTCTCTCCTCGATACCGTGTGCACCCTTCTCCTTACGGAAGCAAGGAGAATAGGAAGTAAGGGTAAGCGGAAGGGTATCTGCCGGAAGGATCTCATCGATGAAGCGACCGATCATCGAGTGCTCCGAGGTACCGATGAGGTAGAGGTCCTCGCCCTCGATCTTATACATCATGGCATCCATCTCTGCGAAGGACATAACACCATCTACAACCTTGGAACGAATCATATATGGCGGAATCACATAGGTAAAACCACGGTTGATCATGAAATCGCGCGCATAGCTGAGCACCGCAGAGTGCAGTCTCGCGATGTCGCCGATCAGGTAGTAGAAGCCGTTACCTGCGACACGTCCGGCTGCATCGAGATCGATACCGCCGAAGGACTCCATGATATCGGTATGATACGGTACCTCAAATGCCGGAACGACCGGCTCACCGAAGCGCTCATTCTCGACGTTGTGAGAATCATCCGGACCGATCGGAACGGATGCATCGATCATGTTCGGGATGATCATCATGCGCTTCGTCACCTCCGCCTGAAGCTTCGGCTCCTGCTCCTCGAGCTCCTTGAGACGTGCGGTAAATGCGCCGACCTCGGCCTTGACCTCTTCGGCCTCCGCCTTCTTCCCCTGCGCCATCAGCGCACCGATCTGCTTCGAAACCGCATTCTTCTTCGCACGAAGCTCATCGGCCTCCTGCTGGCACTTTCTCGCCTCGAGATCATACTTGATGACCTCATCGACTAACGGAAGCTTCTCATCCTGAAACTTTTTCTTGATGTTTTCCTTGACAAGCTCCGGGTTTTCTCTGACAAATTTAATATCTAACATAGGATCCTCTCCACTTCTGCGAAATCTTTCTGGCGATAAACCACCATTTACTATAGCCTTATTTACGTCTGTTTTCAAGTCATTCCGTCACAGTTGACGGACGGGTCGCAACCGATCAGACAGGTGGGGACCCGGAGGGACAGTTGCGTCCGAACATCTACAGCGCTCCGAGGACATCCTCAAACTGTACGCCGTAAACGATCGGGACCTTCTCCTCCTCGCTGTGTCGGATGCAGAGCGCGACGAAGTCGGCGGCGCGACGCGTGGCGTTCTCGAGCTCCTCACCGCGAAGACAGAGACTCGCGACGATGGCACTGAAGAGGTCGCCGGTCCCCGGACGGGCATCGCCGGACCGGGCATGCTCGACGAAACGGAGATCGCCATCCGCTTCCGAGACGACATTGATCAGGGCTTCCGGCGTCGTGGCTCTATCCTCCGCTGTCTCCGGATAGGCCTCGACACCAGTCACGACGATCTGTCCCTCCGTCAGATGATGCAGCTCCGAAAGCAGAGCGTGCATCACCATCCCGCGTGTCGCAGCGCTCGTACAGCGGTCGAGTGTCTCCTTCAGTCCCGCATAATCGAAGTCGGCGAGGAAGGCCGCTTCCGTCAGGTTCGGGCAGATGAGATCCGCCTTCCGACAGAGGGCCCGCATCGCCTCGATATGCTCCTCCGTCATCCCGCGATACAGACGGCCATGATCCGCCATCGCCGGATCGAGGAAGATGCGCAGCGCCGGATTCCGCAGCTTCTCCGCCTCGAGATACGCGTCGAGGGCCCGGAGATCCGTACAGTCACCGAGGTAGCCGATCAGGATCCCATCGAAATGGATGTCATTTTCGCTCAATGTCTCGAGCCGCTCTTCCATCACCGCCCCAAGTCCTGTGCTGGATACGTGCGGGAAGGCCGTATGGTTGCTGAGCACCGCGGTCGGAATCGGGCAGGCGCTGAGCTGAAGTGCTGTAACCACTGGAATCTGGATGGAAAGTGAGCAGCGTCCGACGCTGCATAAATCATTGATGAGCGCAAGTTTCTTTATCACGGAAAACTCCTTTATGCGTGCAGGATGGCGTTAAATGCCTTCACATTCTCCACCATACGCTCACGTGGCTTGAAGACGGCAGAGCCGGCGATGAAGAAGTTCGCACCGGCATCCTTGATTTCCTGCACGTTGTCGAGGGTAACACCACCATCGATGCCGATATTCAGCTCGAGGCCGAGCGCGTCCGTCTGCTTCCGCAGGGCACGGATCTTCTCGATCGTATACGGGATCAGCTTCTGCCCACCGAAGCCCGGGTTGACCGACATGATGAGCACCAGGTCCAGCATCGGAAGGACACAGTCCAGGGTGCTGATCGGGGTTGCCGGATTCAGGGCTACACCGGCCTTGAGGCCACGCTCCCGAATCTGCTGAAGGGTACGGTCGAGATGTGTGCAGGCCTCCTGGTGTACGGTGATGCCGTCCGCACCGGCATCGGCGACTGCGTCGATGTAGCGGCCCGGCTCAGTTACCATCATATGGACATCGAAGAAGCAGTGGTTATCCTTACGTACCGACTGGATCACCGGCATGCCGAAGGAAATATTCGGCACAAAATCGCCATCCATCATATCGAAATGCAGGTACTTCGTGCCCGCCTCCTCGAGTACACGGAGGTCGTCACGCAGGGTTCCGAAATCAGCGGATAAAATCGATGGGGACAGATCATAATTCATAGTAGTATTCTCCTCTGCCGTCTTAAGACGACGTTTCATAATCAGTATCGCTTCTGCTCCTTCAGCTCCTGATAGAGCATGACATAGCTTTCATAGCGCTCGCGAGCGATCTTTCCTTCCGCGACGGCACGCTTCACCGCACAGTCCTTTTCACCGACGTGCACGCAGGTGTTGAAGCGGCACGCGCTGCGGTAGTCCTCAAACTCCGGGAAGTAGTACATCAGCCGCTCCGGTTCGATATCCGTCACATAGAGCGAGGTGAAGCCCGGTGTATCGAGCACATAGGTCTCGTCATCGATATAAAAGAACTCCGAGTGACGGGTCGTATTCTTCCCACGCTCGATCTTCTTACTGAGCTCCCCGGTTTCCATGTTTGCAGCCGGATGGATGAGGTTCGTAAGCGAAGACTTGCCGACCCCGCTCGGCCCGGAAAGAACGGTGGTCTTTCCGCGCAGTACCTCCATGATCTTCGGCAGACTGTCCTCGTTCCGGGTGCTGATTTCGAGCACCGGATAGCCCGCCGCGCGGTAGATCTCCGGAATCATCTCCGGGTGCTCCGCATGGATCTCCGGGATCGTTTTCGCCCGTGACTTTTTCTTCTTCCAGGCATCGCGCTCCTCCGGCATCGTTTCTTCTTCCTCTGTCGGATCCTCGCCTGGCTGCACGAGGTCCACTTTATTAAAGAAGATCACCACCGGGATCTCCCGCTGCTCCATATGGATGAGGAAGCGGTCGAGCAGGTTCAGATTCGGATCCGGATGGCGGAGTGCGAAGATGACGACCGCCTGGTCGACGTTCGCGACGGCCGGCCGGATCAGCTGATTTTTCCGCGGAAGGATGCGGATGACGGAGCCCTCATGCTCCTTCTCTGAATCCTGTACCGCTTCGATCTCCGCATCATCACCGACGAGCGGCTTCTCGTTCCGGTTTCGGAAGATACCCTTCGCGCGGCACTCATAGTCGCCCTCCGGGGTATGGACATAGTAGAAGCCACCGATGCCCTTGTAAATTTTACCTTTTAAAGCCATGCATTACCTCTCTAGGAACGTGGTGCGAAATTCACAGTATAGGATGCGATGACGGTATCGTTCGATGCATCGACGATTTCGACGGTGCCCTTTCCGATGCCGGCTGCACCCCGGATGTTCGGGATCACGACCTGAAGCTCGGTGCCGGCTTCATAGCTTCGCGCTTCCTGAAGCGTCGTATAGCGCTCCGCACCATCGATTTCCTGACAGAGACGGATCAGGATGATCCGCCGTGTATCTGCCGCCGGACTGGTCTCACCGCCGATCTTTACGGCCGTGTTGATCGAGCCGTACCAGTCACCCTGACCGTCGGTCGTGGTGCTCTTCTGACTCGTCTCTCCGTCGGAGCCGGAGGAAACCGTGAGCGAGATCGTCGTCCCCTTCAGGACCACGGATCCAGGTGTCAGACTCTGGTCGATGACCGTATTCTCCTCATGCTCAGCATCCGGCACAGAGTCGATGCCCTCAAGTGTGAGTCCTGCATCCTCCAGCGTGCTCAGCGCATCGTCCGCACTAAGCGTACGCAGCTCCGGGACCAGCGCCATGCCATTCTCGCTCGCAGACCCGGCGGAACGCGTGATGATCAGCATCGATGTTCCGCTGGTATCCGGCTTGTTCGTGCTGATGACATAGCCCAGCGGCACCGTGTCTGAGAACGCGTCCTGGATCTTATAATTGATTTTTCGTTTTTCCAGCGCCTCGACCAGGGTGTCACACTTCACGGCATGAAGTGCATCCAGTTTATCCGGCGTTGCCGGATCATAGAAGCGGATGGTCTCTGCGCCCTTCGACACGGTCACATCGAGGGTGCTGCCGTTCTGGATCTTCTTCTGGTAAGCGATGATCGTGCCCTCCGTCGGATACTGATCCGAGAAGCTTTCCTTCGCGCTCCGGAGATGGATATGATAGTCTCCGAGATAGTCCTCCGCCTCCGCCACCGTCTTTCCGAGGATGTTCGGAAGCAGGTTATCGAGCGCGGAGATCGTGATATTGATCGTCGCCGCCTCCGTCGTTTCGGTGGAGGCCTCGATCGGCTGACTCGTTTCCAGCGCCGTCCGGCTGTCCCGGAAGAAGGAGAACATATTGCGGCCGATGATCAGCACGAGCACGATGATCAGCAGGATACAGACACCGACGATCACACGGTAGATCTTCGTCATGTGGAAGCTGGTTTCATCTTCCTCCGTATCATCGAGCGGAAGTGCATCCGTATCATCGAGATGTGCGAGCTTCCTCCGAAGCTTCTGCCGGTGCTTCAGCTGATTCAGCTCCCGCGGAGAGAGCACCCGGGTCTCACTGAGGTCCTCCGGCATCTCCCCGGACATGAAGGAACCGCTCGGATCCTTCAGTGCCTTCCGGAGGTCCTCCATCAGCTCGCCGATGTGCTGGTAGCGAAGCTTTCCCTTCTTCTGCATGCACTTGTACACCGCCATATCGAGGGCAGGGTACACATCCGGCACCAGCTCCTTCACGTGCGGGATCGGATTCTCGAGGTGTGCGAAGACGACGGACACCGAGGTGTCGCCATCATACGGCACCTTGCCCGTCAGCATCTCATACATCGTACAGCCGAAGCTGTAGATATCCGAACGCTCATCCGACTGCCCAGAGCGGGCCTGTTCCGGCGAAATATAGTGGACAGAGCCCATGACGGTCGCATTGACCGTCTGCTGCGTCGCGGCACGGGCGATCCCGAAATCCGCCACCTTCACATTTCCCTCACTGTCGACGATGATGTTCTGCGGCTTGATATCCCGGTGCACGATGCCCATCTTATGCGCGAGCTCGATACCGGCCGCCGCCTGCAGCGCGATGGCGATGGTCTCCTGCGAGTCCATGCGTCCCGCACGCTTGATATAGTTTTTCAGTGTGATACCCTCGACGAGCTCCATCACGATATAGTGCAGCTTCGTCTCCGGATTATCGACGATGTCATACACCGCGACGATGTTCGGATGATTCAGCTTCGCCGCTGCCTGGGCCTCATTCTGAAACTTCCGGATGAAATCCTCATCCTCGCAGTACTCCTCCTTCAGGACCTTGATCGCGACCACACGCCCCATCTTCCGGTCGTTGGCACGATAGACATAGCTCATGCCACCCTGTCCGATCAGCGTATCGATCTCATAACGTTCGTCGAGCACCTGTCCCTGCTCCAGCATCATATCGTCGCCTCCTCTCGGTAAGGGCCGGTCAGAACGATGCCGATATTGTCCTTCCCGCCGTTGATGTTTGCCATATCGATGAGCGCCTGTACCTTTTCCTGTACCGTGCTGTGCTCACGAATGATGTTTCGGATGCTTTCATTGTCCACCATGTTGGAGAGACCGTCCGAGCAGAGCAGCAGATAATCGCCCTCACTGAGCTCGATCTCGAAGAAATCAGCCTCCACCTGCGGCTCGATGCCCACGGCCCGCGTGATGATATTGCGGGACGCCATATACTCCTTCGAGCCACGCCGCATGAGACCACGCCGTACCATCTCCTCGACATAGGAGTGGTCCCGTGTGATCTGTCGGATGCTGTTCCCATGGATGAGGTATGCCCGGGAATCGCCGATATTACCGACGGTCAGATTCGGCCCCTCGATCAGCGCGATCACGAGCGTCGTGCCCATCCCGCTCAGATTCGGATTCTGCTGCGCCAGGCGGTAGAGCCGCTGGTTCACGTCACGTATTCCCTCCTGCAGCAGGCGGATCTCCGGCTGTGGCTGCGCAGCCTTCTCGATATAACGCCGGAGCTCATCGACCGCATAGCGGGAGGCATAGTCCCCCGCCTTATGTCCGCCCATCCCGTCTGCGAGCAGGAAAAGATTCGGTAGTGTTCCCACCGGCTGATCGCTCGCGAAGACGTAATCCTGGTTCATACGCCGCCGCTGTCCCTTATCGGTTTTCGCAAAAAAGTCCATCATGCTTCACCTGTCACTTCGTCACTTCATCATCGTGGTTCAATGCTGACGTCCTCGACATCCTCACTTCGCAGTCCCTCGTGGCCTCCACGGCGATACGAAGCTTCGCGCATCCTCCAGCGCCTCGTTTCACTCCCTACGCCTTCGAATCGATTCCCTCCGTCTCGAGGTAATCCCGGCGGAGCTGACCGCAAGAGCCCGAGATGTCGGAGCCCATCTCCCGGCGGATCGTCGCCGCGATGCCGTTCCTCTCCAGAATATGCTGGAAGGCCTCGACCTTCGAGCGATCCGGTCGCTTCCAGTCCCGCTCCTTGATCGGATTCACCGGAATCAGGTTCACGTGGCACTGGAGCTTCCCGCCGTTCTTCATGCTGCGGATGAGCTTCACAAGCTCCATCGCTTCCGCCTTATTATCGTTGACACCCTCGACGACGGAATACTCGAAGGTCACCCGTCGACCGGTCTTCTCGAAGTAGTACTCGATGGCCGGCATGATCTCCGAGAGCGAATATTTGTTTGCGATCGGCATCAGGGTCTTCCGTGTCTCGTCGTTCGGCGCATGCAGGCTGAGTGCCAGCGTGATCCCGTAATTTTCATCCGCCAGCTGCCGGATCTTCGGCACCAGACCGCAGGTCGAGATCGTGATGTTCCGTCGCGAGATATGGAGTCCGTTTTCATCCGAGATCATGCGGATGAAACGGGTGAACTCATCGTAGTTGTCAAGCGGTTCGCCGGAGCCCATGATGACGATGTTATCGACCCGGGCACCGGTCGTACGCTGGATCTGGTAGATCTGTCCGAGCATCTCTCCGCTCGTCAGATTCCGTGCGAGGCCGTCGAGCGTCGATGCACAGAACTTGCAGCCCATGCGGCAGCCGACCTGGGAGGAGATACAGACACTGTGCCCGTGCTGGTACTCCATCCAGACGGACTCGATGACATGTCCGTCCTGCATACGGAAGATAAATTTCTTCGTACCATCGATCTTTGAGGTGAGCACCTCCACCGTTTCCGGCAGGGCCACACTGTACTCCGCACTCAGCCGATCGCGGAGTCCCTTCGAGATGTTCGTCATCTCGTCGTAGTGCTCCACCAGATTCTGGTGCAGCCAGGTATATATCTGCTTCGCACGGAATGGCTTCTCGCCCATCTCCTCGAGCAGCTTTTTCAAATCGTTAATTTCTAAATCGCGTAAATTCTTCATTCTTTTCGAAATACCGTAAGATAAAACCCGTCGGATGGCGCACCCGGCAGGAACTTCCGCTCCTTCAGGAGGGTGAAGCCGCCCTTCGCGAGGATATACTCCCGGTTGTCTTCATTTTCTTCCTTCGTCAGTGTGCAGGTGGAGTACAGCAGCTTTCCGCCCGGCTTCACATAGGTACATACCGTATCGAGGATCTCGCGCTGCAGCTTCTGCAGCTCCCGGATGCCCTCACGGCTCGCGTTGAAGCGGATATCCGGCTTCTTCCCGAGGATACCGAGACCGGAGCACGGGAGATCGGCGATGACGATATCTGCCGTTCCCTGTCCGGCGTCATCCAGCAGCGTCGGGTCCGGCGTGCGTGCATCGTGCACCTGCGCCGTGATATTCGTAAGCTGCTGCCGTGCGATGTTCTGCTCGATGAGCGCCACCTTCGCTTCCGTGAGGTCCCGCGCATCGACATGGCCCGTTCCCTCGAGGAGGGCCGCGATATGGCAGCTCTTGCCGCCCGGTGCCGCGCAGACATCGACGACCTGGTCGCCCGGCTGCGGATCGGCTTCGATGCCGACCTGCTGTGATGCGACGTCCTGAATCGTGATCTCACCGCGCTGGAAGGCCTCGCTGTGCACGATGTCGCCCTCCATCTCCTCACAGTGTCCATCCTGGAAGCGGACGAAGTTCTTCTTTTCACCCTCGAGGAACCAGGCAAGCATGCGCTCCGTCTCCTCCCGTCCATAGACCTTCTTCAGTGCATCGTACATCCAGAGCGGCACACTGTAGCGGATATAGGCCGGTGTCTTTCCGGTATGGGCGAGGTTCTGGAAGATGATTTCCTTATCCCGGGAAACACTCCGAAGAACGCCATTCACGAAGCCGCTCAGGAAAAAGGCCTTGTCCTCCTGGCTCTTCACGAGCTCGACCGCCTCGTTGATGGCCGCACTGTCCGGCACCTTATCCATGTAGAGAATCTGGTAGCTGCCCATGCGGAGCACCGTCCGAACCAGGGGCTCCATGTTTTTCGTATGGGTCTTACTGATCTGGTTCAGGATGAAGTCGATCTGGATCGTATACTCGAGGGTTCCCTCGACGAGTCGTGTCACGAAGGCACGGTCGCGCGGCGTCCAGTCCGGATACGCCGACAGTGCATCACGCAGCACGATATGCGAGAGCTTCTTCTCCTCAAGGATCTTCATAAGGCTAAGTACAGCAATAGACCGCGGCGTCGCTGCGGTCTTTTCTCTCGAAATCTCTGATATTTTTTTCTTTCCGGCATGCATAAATTTATGCAGCGGGCCCTCTGCCCGGGTCGTTTTTTTTCGCTGATTCTTATTCACCATAAATGATTCTTTGCAGTTTCCTCTCTTTAATATGCCGTGTAGCGTCAGTCGTCACTTCGCCGGCTGCCCCTCGTCAGGATCAGCAGTCGAAGGAGCTGCAGCAGAGACGATGCCGCCGCGGCGACATAGGTAAGTGCGGCGGCTGTCAGAACCGCCTTCACGCCGTCAAGCTCCTCTTCGGTCAGCACCTGATTCTCGCGCAGCGTCTTCACCGCGCGGCGGGATGCGTCGAACTCGACCGGAAGGGTCAGCAGCTGGATCGAGATCGCCACGATAAAGGCGATGATGCCGATTTTGATGAGCGGCGACCAGCTGATGAGGATCCCGAAAAAGATCAACGGAATCGAGATCTTCGAAGCGACGGCACAGGCCGGCGTGATCGTGCGCGTCAGCACCAGCGGCCCGTAGCAGACGTGATCCTGGATCGCATGCCCGCACTCATGGGCCGCGACACCGATGGCTGCGATCGAGTGGCTGTTGATGGTTGATTCACTCAGGTTCAGAACTTTCTTACTCGGCACATAATTATCCGTCAGATTTCCGGCGATCCCCTGCACACGGACATTCGTGATGTCGTTCCGGCTCAGGATCAGGCGTGCGGCATCCGCACCGGTAATGCCGGCGCGTGCGCCGATCTTCGCATATTTCTGAAAGGTCCGGTTGACATTGGCACTTGCCAGCATCGAGACGATGAAGCCGATCAGTACCAGTACATAGGTCGGATCATAAAACATCGGATATCCATAGTAACCGTACATAGTATTTCCTCCTGCCATTAAATATCACGGGGGAGTGCCGCCCGTAGGGCGCGGGGGTCCCCGTGATGCCTTAGTGGCGAACGTATTCAAAGCTGTGCCTTATGCACAGCTTCTTTGTATATCACGGGGGAGTGCCGCCCGTAGGGCGCGGGGATCCCCGTGATGCCTTAGTGGCGAACGTATTCAAAGTTGTGCCCTACAGTGTACGACATATTCGTGATCAGTGTATGTAAAAAGTCTAAACTTTATCTGAAGAATCAGAAACGATGTCCGCGCAGGAAATCCTCAGCCTTCATGCGCTTCTTGCCTTCGAGCTGCAGCTCCCGGATAAGAAGTGCACCCCGACCACAGCGCACCACCAGCATCTTCTGGTCGGCATATACATGCCCTGCCTTCGTTCCCTCCGGCATCGTTCTGTCCTGCTCCGGCATCATCACGGCCACCTCCGGCAGCGGATACTGCTTACACTCCGCGTCCGTCAGTACGTCGACATCCCAGAGCTTCAGCTGCTTCCCGCCGAGGAAGCTGTAGGCGGATGGCCATGGATTCAGACCGCGGATCTTCCGCTCGATGACCACCGCATCCTCCGTCCAGTCGATGCGACCGGAGGTCTTCGTGAAAAGACCGACCTTCGTCGCCTGGGATGCATCCTGTGGCACCGGCGTGATGCTGCCGTCCTCGAGACCCTCGAGGGTCTCCACGATCAGCTCCCCACCGAGCTTCGCCAGCTTATCGAAGAGCGTGCCGCCGGTTTCCTTCGCCTCAAGCGAAATCCGCTTCATCATCAGGATATCACCGGTATCGAGGCCCTCATCCATCTGCATGGTCGTGACGCCCGACTCGGCATCGCCGTTCAGCACGGCCCACTGCACCGGCGCCGCGCCACGGTACTTCGGTAGTAGCGAGGCATGCACATTGACACAGCCATACTTCGGTATCTCAAGGATATCCTTCGGCAGGATCTGTCCGAATGCCGTCACGACGATCACATCCGGTGCGAGCGCACGCATCTCTGCCTTCAGCGCCTCATCCTTCCGGATCCGCTCCGGCGTCGCTACACGGATTCCGTAGCCCTCCGCCGCGATACGCACATCACTCTTCTGTGCCTCACCATGCCGTCCCTTCGGACGATCCGGCTGTGTAATCACGAGCGGGATCTCATAGCCCGCCTTCACCAGTGCATCGAGCGTCGCCACCGCAAAATCCGGTGTTCCCATGAAAATAACCTTCACCTCTTACCTCCATCCAAGGGCATTTACAACATCATAAGTGTACAAAATCCATCAGGGGTTCCCGGAGGACCGTCAACAGAAGCCATACGAAGGGACCGTGTGAAATCAATCCAGGTCCCCTTAGCGGCACTTGGTGTCATCTCTCCCTGGAACCCTCTGCAACGCTGAGTTTTCATAAAGAAAACTCAGTGATTGCAGAGGGCCTAGTGCCGCTTAGGGTCCCTGGGTTAGATTTCACCGGTCTCGTAGTACTGTGCTTCTGTTGAAGGCCCTCCGGGGTCCTGGCTGATCACTCGAAGTCCTCGAACTCCTCCTCGTCGAGGTTCTCGTAGTTCACGTCCTCGAGCTCTCCCTCGACCTTCGAGGTGTAGAGGATGCCGTGCAGGTGGTCGTTCTCATGCGCCATCGCACGTGCGAGCAGACCCTCACAGTCGAAGGCATACGGCTGCATGTTCGCATCGAGTGCCTCGACATGCACCTTCATCGCTCTCGTCACCACGCCCTGCTTGCCCGGTACGGACAGACAGCCCTCGTCACCGGTCTGGGTCTCGTCGCCAATCGGGGTCACCGTCGGATTGATGCAGATATAGCGCTGGCCATCACCGATGTCGATGACGAACAGCTGGCGAAGGATGCCGACCTGCGGTGCAGCGAGTCCGACACCGTTCGCCGCATACATGGTTTCAAACATGTCGTTGATGAGGTCGATGGTACGATCCGACACCGCCTTCAGCGGCTTGCACTCCTTCTCCAGAATCGGGTCTCCAATTTCACGAATGGTTCTTAATGCCATAATACTCTCCTAACTACTGTAAATCAAAATTCAACAGCACGAGGCCGCGACGGTCGTGCTGACGTACACGTTCGGTAAAATGATCCCGTAACCTGATGATTATATCATGAGACGGGTGTTTGATATAGACGATTTTTCGATAGACGTCGTTGATCCGGTAGACCGAGGCCTCGAGCGGTCCGATCAGCTCGGCACCCTCGGCACTGCAGTCGAGCTGGAAGCCCTCCGCCGCAGCGGAACTCACCATGGAGAGAAAATCCTCATCCTTGCTGGCGAGCTGGATCGTCATGAGGCGCTCCGTCGGCGGATACCCCATCAGCTTCCGGAAGCGGAACTCCTTTTCATAGAAGGCCCTGTAGTCCTGCCGCTTCGACAGCACGATCGCATAGTGATCCGGCTGATAGGTCTGGATGATGACCGTACCGGCCTGCGCACCACGACCTGCCCGCCCGGCTGCCTGGGTCAGCAGCTGGAAGGTGCGCTCCGAGGCCTTGAAGTCTGGTGCCGAGAGATTGAGGTCCGCCGCGATGAGCCCGACGAGGGTCACATCCGGGAAGTCATGTCCCTTCACGATCATCTGGGTACCGATCAGGATGTCCGCCTGGTGCTTTCGGAACTTCTCAAGGATACGCTCGTGGTCCCCCTTCCGCTTCGTCGTATCCGCATCCATACGGAGCACCGACGCCGTCGGGAAGACCTTCTTCACATAGCTCTCAAGCTTCTCCGTACCGAAGCCGAAGGGCGCGAGGTAAGGGCTTCCGCAGCTCGGGCAGAGCTTCATGAGCCGTGTCTGGTAGCCGCAGTAGTGACAGCGCAGGGAACCATCCCGGTGCAGGGTCAGGGTGATGTCGCAGTGCGGGCACTTCAGCGCCTCACCGCAGCTCCGGCAGGACACGAAATTCGAGTAGCCGCGCCGGTTCATGAAGAGCATGATCTGCTCCTTCTTCTCGAGCTTCTCCTGCATGAGCGTATAGAGCCGCTCCGAGAGGATGCTCCGGTTTCCCTTCGCCAGCTCCTCCCGCAGGTCGATGATCTCGGTCTCCGCGAGCTTCGCACCGGCGTGGGCCCGCTCCAGCAGCTCGAGCAGCTGCACCTCGCCCCGGAGAGCGGCGCTGTAGATCGTGAGGGACGGCGTCGCTGATCCATAGAGCACCGGACAGCCTGCAAGACGCGCCCGCTCATACGCGACATCCCGCGTCTCGTAGCGGGGTGCCGTCTCCGACTTGTACGCCGACTCATGCTCCTCATCCATGATGATGAGGCCGAGCCGCTCGAACGGCGCAAATACGGCTGAACGTGGGCCGATGAGGACATTGACCTCGCCGCGCTCACACTTCGTATACTGCTCGAAGCGCTCGCCGATGCTCATCCGGGAATTCAGGATCGCGACCCGGCCCTGAAAGCGGGTCGATACGCGGCGCACCGTCTGGTAGGTGAGCGAGATCTCTGGAATCAGCAGGATCACCTGATCCCCGCGCCGGATCACCTCCTCCATGATGTGGAGGTAGACCTCGGTCTTTCCAGAGCCCGTGATCCCGTGCAGCAGATAGCGCGGCACAGGATGTCCATCCGCCGGAGCTGCTTCGCCCGCTGCCTTCGCTTCGGCCAATGCAGACGTCCCGGTGCTCTCCGGTTCCGCGGTTTCCGTATCTCCCGGCACACTCGTGACCGGCGAAGCCGTGCGCTTCGCCACACAGGCCTGGTACCCCGCGATGACGGCAGCGGCCGCCTGGGCCTGTGCCGGATTCAGATCGTGGTACTCATCCTGCTCGTTCTGATACATGCGGATCGGATCGATGCGGCGGGCATTCTTTCGCACGGTCCGGCGCACCGGCAGGACCGTCTTCAGGCACTGGTTCATCGTCGTCCCGTATTCGGTCGACATCCAGGCGGCGAGGTGGATGAGCTGCTCCTGTACGGAGATGGCATCCGGGATCACCGCGACGATGTCCTTCACCTTCGACGGATCATAGTCGAAGTTTTCCCGAAGACCGACGACATAGCCGGTTTTCTCTGCATTGGACGCACCAAAGGGGATCGTGACACGATCCCCTACGTGAAGGTCCATGCCCTCCGGAATGTGATAGGTATAGGCACGGTCCAGTGCTTCATTTGTGATGTCAATGATGATTTCTGCGTACATCAGCACTGTTCCTGTCTGAAGTCACGCACGATTTCGGACAGCTTCATGCTGTTCGAGCCCTTGAAGAGGAGGACATCCCCGCTGCAGGCGATGGCGTGAAGGGTGTTGCGGAGCTCCTCGAGATCCGTGAAGTATTCGATCGTCGGCACGCGGCGTGCGGCCTCGTCCCCGATCGGCTTGTGCGGCTCGGCGACCGCGTTCTGTATTCCCTCGCCGATGGCAGCGGCCCGCTCTCCGTACAGGAAGACCGCATCGATCGGCAGGGTCGCGAGGTAGCTTCCCACCTCGCGGTGGTAATCCAGCGTCTTCTCACCGAGCTCGAGCATATCGGCGAGAACCGCGATGTGACGTTTTCCCTCGAGGGCGGCGAGGGCCTCCAGCCCTGCCTTCATGGACGCCGGTGATGCGTTATAGGCATCATCGATGACGAGGACCCCCTCCTTCGTACGGAAGGTCTCTCCACGGCCGGCGAGCCCGGAGAAGTTCTCGAGCGCATGCTGCGCCGACGCTTCATCGACACCGAGCGCCGTCGCGATATGCATCGCGGCCGACGCATTCTGAAGCATGTGGCTGCCCTTCACCATGAGGTGAAGATCATAATCTTTCATTTCATACGACCGGAGCTCGAACATCTGCTCCGTCGCGATCCCGAAGGCATGGATCTCCTCGAGCGTCAGCTTCGAAAGGATCGCGTCGTCCATGTTCAGGTAGAGTGCGCCACCCTCCCGCATGCCGTCGAGGATGTGCAGTTTCTCCCGGAGGATGTTTTCCTGGGTCTTCAGCTGCTCGATGTGGGCGATGCCGATGTTCGTCATCACCGCCATATCGACACAGGCGATCTGCGCGATCCGGGTCATCTCTCCCGGCTCCGACATGCCGAGCTCGATCACCGCCGCCTCCGCACCGGAGCGGGCCATCTGAAACATGGTGATCGGAACACCCACCTGGGAGTTCGCATTGCCCGCCGTCTGAAAGACCTTCTTTCCTGCCGCGATCGCGGTCGCGATCATGCTGCGGGTCGTGGTCTTCCCGACCGAGCCGGTGACACCGATGACGGTGCCGTGGAACTTCTTCCGCTCCATGTAGCCGATCTCCTGCAGCGCCTTCGTCGTGTCCGTAACCTGATAGAAGCGGACCGCCGGATGCTTCGCCTGCAGCGCTTCGATCGGACGGGAGCTGAGCACGGCGACCGCGCCGTTCGCGATGGCCATATCGATATAATCATGTCCATCGCTGTGCTCACCGATGATCGGCACGAAGAGGGCATGCTGCATTTTCTTCCGCGAGTCGAGCACGATCTCCTCGATGCCCTCGTCACTGAATCCGAAACTGATATCCGCTGTATTCATACTGTTCTCCATCAAAGCTTATACTTCGCTGCTGTCTCGAGGATGACCTCCCGGTCGAGGAAGTGGGTACGCACGCCCTTCACCTCCTGGTAGTCCTCATGTCCCTTTCCGATCACGGCGATCATGTCGCCCTTCTCGGCGTGGGTCATCGCATATTCGATGGCCTCACGGCGATCCGGAATCTCGACATAGTGTCCGCCGGCCGGCACGAGAGTGGACTTGATATCCGCGATGATGTCCGTCGTCTCCTCATCACGGGAATTATCCGCCGTGAGAATGCTGAAATCCGCGAACGCGGCCGCCGCCTTGCCCATGCCGTAGCGACGGTCCTTCGCACGGTTGCCGCCGCAGCCGAAGACAACGACGAGACGCTTCGGATGAAGCTCCCGTAAGGTACTGAGCAGATTTTCCATCGCCATCTCGTTGTGCGCATAGTCGACGAGCACCGACATCGTGTCGTTTTTAAAGACGATCTGCGTACGTCCGTCGACGTGCACACGCCGGAAGGCGCTCATGATCGCGCGATGCGGGATCCCGATCAGCGACAGTACGGAAATCGCGGCCATCGCATTGTAGACATTGTACTTCCCCGGCATATCCATCTGGATCTCGAGCTCCGTGTGGCCACTCACATCGAAGCGGATCCCGACGAAGTCCGGACGGTTCACGTGTTCGATGTTGTCGGCCATAAAGTCGGCCGTACGGTCGATCGCATAGGTAAACATCTTGCACGGCGCACCGGCAAGGAGCTCATCCGCATAATCCGCATCGAGGTTGATGATGCCGACACGGGACTGTTTGAAGATGCAGCTCTTATAGTACTTGTACTCCTCAAAATCCGCATGCTCGTTCGGTCCGATGTGATCCGGCTCGATGTTCGTGAAGATGCCGTAGTCGAAGGTGATGGCGTCGACACGGTGGAGCTTGAAGGCCTGGCTGGAGGCCTCCATCACAACATAATCACAGCCCTCATCCCGCATCATACGGAAGTAGTGCTGGAGGTCATAGGACTCCGGGGTCGTGTTCTTCGTCGGAAGGTGATGCCCGCAATACTCGACACCGGTCGTACCGATGCAGCCGACCTTCTCGCCGGCGTCCTCGAGGATCTGCTGGATCATGTGGGCGGTGGTCGTCTTGCCCTTCGTTCCGGTGATAGCGATGACCGTCATCTCCCGGCTCGGATGATCGAAGCGTGCCGCACTGAGCGCCGCGAGGGACGCCCGCGCATTCTCCACACGGATGATCGCAACCTCCGCCGGCACGGTCTCAAGCGCGAGACCAAACGCAGAAGGATCCTCCTCGATCACGATCGCCTGACAGCCCTGCGCGATGACCGCCGGGATGAAGCGATGCGCATCGACATTGGCACCCTTCATCGCATTAAAGACGGTTCCCTGCACTGCTTTTCTCGAATCAAACACGACCTCCCGGACATCCGGCACCGAAGTGTCACCATGGACGGTCTCATACTGTATGTCACTCAGCCAGTCTGCAAATTTTGCCATAATCTTTCTCTTTTCGTCTTAAAAGTAGATCGGCCCTCCAGGGATACCAGAGGGCCGCAACAGAGATCATCAGAAGAGTCCGGTGATCTTTCCGTCCTTTACATCGATGCCGAACGCCGCCGGCTTCTTCGGGAGACCCGGCATGGTCATGATGTCACCGGTGAGGCAGACCACGAAGCCGGCACCCGCCGATACATAGGCATCACGAACCGTGATACGGAAGCCGGTCGGACGGCCGAGCTTCTTCGCATCATCGCTCAGACTGTACTGCGTCTTCGCCATGCAGACCGGAACCTGACCGAAGCCGAGCTCGGTGAGCTTATCGAGGGCCTTCCGTGCCTTCGGCTCGTAGTTTACACCATCCGCACCGTAAATCTTCGTCGCCACGGCCTCGATCTTCTGATAGAGATTATCCTCAAGCTTCTGTACCGGCGTGAAGTGCGCCTCCTTCTTCTCGAGGGTCTCCAGCAGGGTCTTTGCCAGCTCGACGCCGCCCTTGCCGCCTTCCCCATGTACCTTGGAGAGTGCGAACTCTGCACCACGCTCACGGCAGAAGTTCTCGACGAACTGAAGCTCCGCCTCGGTATCCGTCGCGAACTGATTGATGGCTACCACAACCGGGATACCATAGCTCTGCAGGTTCTCGATGTGCTTCTCGAGGTTCACGATGCCCTTTGCGAGTGCATCGAGGTTTTCCCCGGCAAGCTCTGTCTTCGGCACACCGCCGTTGTACTTCAGTGCGCGTACGGTGGCAACCAGTACCGCTGCATCCGGCTGGAAGCCGGCCATCTGGCACTTGATGTCGAAGAACTTCTCAGCACCGAGATCGGCACCGAAGCCGGCCTCCGTCACCGCGATCTCACCGAGCTTCAGTGCGAAGCGGGTCGCCTGGACGGAGTTGCAGCCATGCGCGATGTTCGCGAACGGGCCGCCATGCACGAGGGCCATGTTGTGTTCGAGGGTCTGGATGATGTTCGGCTTGATGGCATCCTTCAGCAGTGCAGCCATGGAGCCGACCGCCTGCAGATCCGCTGCGGTGACCGGTTTCCCATCGACATCGTAGGCCACGATGATGCGGGCGAGACGCTTCTTGAGATCCTCCATATCGTCTGCGAGGCAGAGGATTGCCATGATTTCGGACGCCACGGTGATGACGAAATGATCCTCACGTACGACACCGTCGGCCTTTCCGCCGAGTCCGATCACGATGTTTCGGAGCTGACGATCGTTCATATCGACGCAGCGCTTCCAGTTGATGGCCTTCAGGTCGATGCGAAGCTCGTTGCCCTGCTTGATATGATTATCGAGGAGTGCGGCGAGCAGGTTGTTTGCGCTCGTGATGGCATGGAAGTCACCGGTGAAATGAAGGTTCAGATCCTCCATCGGAACGACCTGCGCATATCCGCCGCCGGCCGCGCCACCCTTGATGCCGAAGCACGGTCCGAGGGACGGCTCACGCAGTGCGACCACGGTCTTCTTTCCGAGCAGATTCAGTGCGTCGGCGAGACCGATCGATGTGGTGGTCTTCCCCTCCCCGGCCGGTGTCGGATTAATCGCGGTGACCAGAACGAGCTTTCCGTTCGGACGATCCTTGATCTTATCCCAGAGATCGTCGCTCAGCTTCGCCTTGTACTTTCCGTACTGCTCGAGTTCATCCGCCTCGATACCATACGCAGCCGCTACGTCTGTGATGCGATTCATCGTAGATTCCTGTGCAATCTCAATATCAGACTTCATCTCTTACCTCTTTCTCTCATAGCTTCTAAGTGTTGTATTTTCAGGGACGCGCCCTCGAAAACTGTGGCAAAGCGGTCATTTACGCCTCCGGTGCTTCTTCAGGAGAACAATGTATCCGACGGCGCATCGTCACATCCCAACCGGAGCACGAACGACCTGTGACGTCAACCGTTCGAGATCAGTTCGTCGAACTCGGCGAGCGTCATGATGATCTTCCGTGGCTTCGTGCCCTCCTCCGGACCGACCACGCCGGCCTCGGCGAGCTGGTCCATGATGCGGGCTGCACGGTTAAAGCCGATGCGGAACTTTCGCTGGAGCATACCGATCGAGGCCTTCTCGGTCTCGATGATCAGCTGGCCGGCCTCGACGAAAAGCTCGTCCTGGTTTCCGGCACCGCCGAGACTGCCCTCGCCGCCACCACCGGCCTGTACCTGCTGCTGTATGCGTTCACTGTACTCGACCTCGCCCATCTCCTGCTTGATGAAATCGACGACATCGGATACCTCCTGATCGGAGACGAAGGCACCCTGCACACGCACCGGCTTCGGGATGCCCTGCGGGAAGAAGAGCATATCGCCCTTTCCGAGCAGCTTCTCGGCACCGTTCATGTCGATGATGGTACGGCTGTCGGTACCGGACGAGACGGCGAAGGCGATACGGCTCGGAACATTGGCCTTAATCAGACCCGTGATGACATCCACCGTCGGACGCTGGGTCGCGATGACGAGGTGCATGCCGGCGGCACGTGCAAGCTGCGCGATACGGCAGATGGCGTCCTCTACCTCCTGGCTCGACACCATCATAAGGTCGGCGAGCTCATCGATGATGATGACGATCTGCGGCAGCTTCTCCGGCTTCTGATCCTCTGGGATCTCCGGATCATTCCGCACGGCCATGATTTTCTCGTTGTATCCCTTGAGATCACGGGAGCCGCTCTCAGCGAACTTCTTATATCGATCCGTCATCTCGGCGACCGCCCAGTTCAGCGCGGAGGCTGCCTTCTTCGGATCGGTCACGACCGGAATCAGCAGGTGCGGGATGCCGTTGTAGACGGAGAGCTCCACGACCTTCGGATCAACCATGATCATGCGGACATCCTCCGGCTTATACTTGAAGAGGAGGGACATGATCAGGGTGTTGATGCAGACCGACTTACCGGAGCCGGTGGCACCTGCGATGAGCAGATGCGGCATCTTCGCGATGTCGGTGACGATGGTCTTACCGGCGATATCCTTACCGACACCGAACGCGAGCTTCGCCTTCGCTCCCTGGAACTCACTGCTGCCGAGCACATCCCCGAGGTAGACGGTCGCACCGTGCTTGTTCGGCACCTCGATGCCGACTGCTGACTTGCCCGGGATCGGCGCCTCGATACGGATATCCGCCGCGGCGAGACGCATCTTGATATCGTTTGTGAGCGACACGATCTTCGACACCTTCACACCGATCTCCGGCTGCAGCTCATACCGCGTGACGGCCGGGCCGATCGAGATGTTCGTGATCGTGACATTGACACCGAAGCTCTTCAGGGTTTCCTGGAGGGTCAGCGCGTTCTGGCGGATTTCCTCTCTCGTATCGAAGTCCTGACGTGCCGGCTTCTGCAGGAGGCTGAGCGGCGGGATCACGTAAGGCTTCTTAGGCTTCTTTTTCTCGAGAATCTCCTGCTGGACCTTCGCGTTATCCGCATCCGTCGGTGTATTTTCCTTCTTCTCACGGTCGAGCTGTGACTCGATTTTCTTTTTGATCGGCTCAACATCCGCGTCAATCACCTGACCGTTCGAGGCCACGATGCGCCGTGTTCCCTGCTCCATATCACCGCGGCCGATGGTGGCCACGCCGTTGCGAGCGACGCTTACCTCATCATCACCCGCATAGGCCGCGGCCGACTCTGTATCATCGCTGTCCGCGAGCGGGTGCAGCTCTGCATCGAGCGCAGCTTCATCTTCTATAGTCAGTGTATCGTCCGCTGTATGGGCGTGCGCATCCACCAGGATCCGTGTATCCTTCGCATACGGATCGGACGTCTCCTCTGCGTGTCGGGCAGTCGCAGCCGCCCCAGCGTCCATGTAGCTGTCCATGAGGTTCTGCTCATCCCACAGGCTGCCGCTGATCGGGAAATCTTCATCGAGGGCCTGCACCTGCATACCCGCTGGTTTCGCAGCTGACTGCTCAGCGACCGTCATAGTTGCCGACGCCGTGTTCGCTCCGGTCCGGATCGGGATGACGTTCTCCGCGCTGGTCACCGCTGTTGTGTTTCCTCCTGGGGTCGTCACTGCTTCCGCAGTGCTTCCTGCCGCAGCTACCACGGCATCACTGCCCGGCATCGTCGCGCGGTCGTCCCGTGTCACCGGGGTATGACGGACGTTCAGCGGCAGCTCGACACTGTTCGCTGCATTTTCATCCGGACCGAGGATCGCACCCATGCCGGTGATCGTCGGCTCGGCGTTCAGCTTCGGCTCAACCGAGACAGGCTGCTTCACATCAGCACCCGCCCCGAGGGCTGCCTCATAGGCGGCCGTGTCGTCGAGTGCCGGGATCGTAAACGGATCCTCCGGCACCGCTGTCTGCCGGGCGGTGGTCTGATCGGCAGCATTGGCCTCCGCAGACACCGTCGCCCCTGCACTCATCTCGGAGAGGGACTGATGTGCAGAAAGATCGATCGCCTGCATATCAACACCGGCCCGACGTGCACGCAGCTCCTCCTCCCGGGCGAGACGACGCTCCTCCCGGTGGAGACGTGCAGACTCCGCCACCTGTGAGAAGTCCTCCCGCGCACGATCACGGGCATGGGAAGCGGCACGTGCGGAATGCTTCGCGATGATACGTGCGAGTGGCTTTCCGGTGGTATAGATGAGGCACACGAAGCTGGCCACGATGAGGATCAGGGCCGCGCCGACCGTACCGGCGATCGTATGCAGCACCATCGCGAGGGCACCGCCGACGATACCGCCGCCGATGCCGAGCTCCGCGCCCTCACTGTAAAAATCCATCAGGCTCATGTCCTGCACGCCACCTGCGGTAAACAGCTGGAAAAGCGCCGACAGGAACACCAGCATGAACAGCGCCGAGCTCATACGGAGCGTTGCGTGCGGGTTATCGATGTTCGAGAGGATGAAGGCCACCACGAAGCACAGCACGATCGGAAAGAGATAGCCGACCACGCCGAAAAGTCCGAGCTGCACAGCCTTCAGTGCTGCGCCGATCGGACCACAGAGACCCAGATTCGACAGAAACAGAAAAAGCGAGACGGCGAAGGTGATGATGATCGCGGCCTCGTCCCCCATCAAGGGTGCATCATACTCCTGTGCCTTACTGCTGGAGCGCGCCCTGGTATTTGCTGTCGTCTTCGGTTTATTCTTGCTGCCCTTCGGTCTACCCATATCACCTCACCTGCTCGTAATATCTGAATGTAACTTTAGTATTATACTCCAAAACTCCAGCAAAATCTATATCTAAAACAGGCGTTTGCGTCTATATCGATACTTGTGCGTGCTCGTTCAGAGCAGCGCTTCCTTGAACGCAGACGGATTAAAGTGATAATAATGCGACGGTCGACCCTGACGCGGCGTTTTGGTATCCGGAGCGGTATCACGGAAGCGGATCATATCGAGATCGTAGAGCTTCGCGAGGATACGGCTCGCGGAACGCATCGTGATGCCAAGCTTCTCGGAGAGCGCATGGGAGCTGATCAGCTGCGCCTCATTCTGCTCGAAGATGCTGATCAGCTTCAGGATATTGGTCTCGTTGATCCCGTTCTCTCTTGCAAACGCAAGTGCCTTTTCATTCGAGTAGTTGTACATCAGCTGATTATCCGCACTGAGCGGTCCGGTGATCTTATCCTCTTCGTCCATGAAGAAGGCATCATTGCGGCCATAGCGATCCGCCTCCATGAGGGCGTGCTCCGCGAAGTAACGTGAGCGCTCATAGGACGGACTGACACCGGCACCGATGCGGAACGGGAAGTTCAGCTCCTTCTTCAGGATCAGCAGCAGTGTACGGATCGTATCGAGCTGTGGCGCACCGGACGGGACCTGCACATGGATCTCGAACTGGTTGAAGCCCTGGGAGATACGGAAGTGCAGATGGTTCGCCTTCCGGTAGTCCGCCAGCAGCTTGTAGACCGTCGCCTCACGGTACTCCTGCTCCTCCTGCTCGACATCCTCGTCAAACGGCAGACGCATCAGGATGCTGAGCTCATCCTTCAGATTGATCGAGTCCAGACGGAGCTCGTTCAGTGCGGAGCGGATCGACTTCACGATCATATCCTCCGAAGGGAACACGGCAACATACGGGATATGCAGCTCATCGAGGCGGGTCAGGTTATTGATGGACCGGGACAGGATCAGATCGATCTTTCCTTCATCCCAGAGCTTCTTCGCATACGCGGTGATATGCCGGTAGTCGTAGTGCGTGTCCTCGAAAAAGTACGGACAGTTCTCCTTCTTTACATACTGCGGCACTTCCATATAGTTGTTTGTCGTCGTCAGGAAATCACAGAAAACACGATTCAGCTTCGTCTCCGGATGGTCGATCTGAAACTGCAGCAGGATCGACAGCACATCGATCGGCTCATATGCCGTGAAGGTACATGGGATGCGGTTATCCGGAAACTTGTTCTTGATATAGTGATAGCCCAGCTCGCCAGAGAAGAAAATGACATCGCACTTTCCCTTCACATCCTGGTAGATGGCATCGATGTCACTCATCTTTCGATAGATATACTGAAAAAACTGACAGCCGAAATCATGCTCTGCGATGACCTTCTCTACAGGCTCCAGCGAATGATCCGGGCTTACAATTGCAACATTAATCATAGATCTGCTCCATACTCTTCGACCGCGCGAACATCAGATGCATCCTTCATGACACAGATGCCTTTGACCGCTCAGTGGATGCTTCAACGGATGCATACGCTGGGCTTCGTTCTGCGCGATACTGTAAATTACGACTTGCGTCTTTTATGCGGAGATTAGCACTGCACATCGCGAAAGTCAATCAAAAAGAGGGCTGCGCACAGGCAGTCCCCTTATGTCGTAAGCGTTCAGCCAGGGGCTCCTGGCTGAACACTTACGATCTCATCGTATATTTCGTTTTATTCAGTTCGTTCTTTTCCGAAGAAGAACACCGTCAGGGTTCCAGGGCCGGTATGACATCCAATGGTCGGGCCGATCGGATAGATTCGGATTTTCCCCTTCAGGTGCTCGAAACGGGACTCGATCATTTCCCGCAGCTTCTCGGCATCCTCCTCGCACTCGGAATTTCCGACGAAGCAGGTATCGCTGTACTGAAGTCCGTTCTCCGCAAGCTCCTCCATCTTCTCTTCGAGCCGTGCGATGGCCTTCCGCTTACCACGAAGCTTTTCCTTCACCTTGAGGGTTCCATCCTTCACGAGCTCGATCATCGGACAGATATTGAGGATCGTACCGATCGCACCGGAGGCCTTCGATACACGACCACCCATGATGAGAAACTTAAGGTTCGTCGTCAGTACCAGGTGCTGCACCTTATGCTTCTCCGTCTCTGCGTAGTCACGAAGTGCGTCGATGTCCATCCCCTCATCCCGTAAATCGCAGAGCTTATCCATAAGCAGTCCGTAGCCAGAGGATGCGCAGAGGGAATCCACGATGTAGATTTTCCGCTCCGGGAAGGCTTCCTGCAGATCCTCGGCTGCGATCCGTGCAGAGTTGAGGGTACCGGAAATACCGCTCGAAAGCGTGACATGCAGGATATCCTTTCCTGCCTCGAGGTATGGGCGGAAACGCTCGACGTACTCCTCGACATTGACCTGTGAGGTCTGCGAACGTTCACCGGCCAGCATACGGCGATATACCTCGGACGAGGAAATCGAGTGTCCGAAATCGTCGAGGTACTCATCGTCTCCGACACGAAGGTGGAAGTAGCAGACATTGACCTCGCGCTCCTGGTACCAGGACTCCGGCATATCCGCCGTTGAGCAACAGCTGAGTATATAAGAATGCATAGTATGATCACTCCTTTTGAAACATTGAGCCTATCATACACCCGCATGCACATAGTTTCAATAACTACTTGTAAAATTCTCCATAACCCCGTTGCATGTTCGTTAAAACAATTTGTTTCGATTAAAGTGAGGCCCAGGAGGGCATCATTGTTTCAGCGAATCCACTTCTTTGAGAAATGGGTATCAAAGAAACTGATGAAGGGGCCGAGGCCGAAGGCGCAGATCAGGGTACCGAGGCCGATAAGTCCGCCGAGCAGGAAGGTGATGAGCGCGGTCAGGGCGTCCGTGAAGACGCGGCAGCCGAAGTATGGAAATGGGGTATGGTCGGCGAGACCGATGGCGAGATAATCGTACGGGGCGATGCCGAGGTTCGCGGTCTGGTACATTGAAACACCGACGGAGGTGATCACGACACCGAGAATCACGAAGATCAGCTGTACCGGAAAGGACGACGCCACGCCGAAGATCTGTTCGATGTGCTGATAAAAGAAGGTCACGATGTAGCCGATGGTCACCCAGTTAAAGAAGGTGCCGAGACCGATGTATTTCCGGCCCCAGAGGATCTCGACTATGAAAAAGAGCGTGTTCGCCATCAGATTCATGGTGCCGAGGGAGATCCCGAGGAGCTCCGATGTCCGGAGGTTAAGCGCCGTGATGGAGTCATTGCCCAGCCCGGACTGCTTGAAGAAGGCGATGCCGAGGGAAATCACGACACAGCCGAGGAGCATACCGGCGATGCGGCTTGCACTGATCTTGTTATTCTGCATAGATGTTTCTTCTCCTCTAAAAGTTTATAAAAATTTAATGGGGTCAGACCCCATTAAGTCTGGCGCGGTGGGTCAGTCGCCGATGACGTTTCGGATGGCCACCGGGGTCCGGTAGTTCCAGCGGTAGATGCGGATACCGGAGCGGGTGGAAGCGGCGTTGACCACCTGGCCATTTCCGATGTACATACCGACGTGGTTGATCGTACCACTGCGGTTTGCGTAGAAAATGAGGTCGCCCGGGCGCATATTCGCACTCGTCACCTTCGATCCGCTCCGCGCCTGATCACGGGATACACGTGGGACAGAGATGCCGAAGTTCTTCAGTACTGACTGCGTGAAGCCGGAGCAGTCACAGCCATGGGTGAGCGAGGTGCCGCCCCAGACATAGCGATTACCGACGAACTGACAGGCGAAGTTGACGATCTTGTTTCGGAAGGCCATGGCCGCGTTCGCAGCCTCGACCGCCGGATAGTACTCGATGGCCTCCTGCAGTGCATACTGCACGGTGACGTTGCTGTCACGCGTCGAGACGAACGCTCCCTGATCTTCACCGTCATCATCACCCGCGTCCAGCTCGAGCTGTACCCAGCCGTCCAGCTGATTCAGTACATTATAACGCTGACCGGAGGTGACCGCCGTCCAGGCCTTCGAATCGGTCGAGGCCTCTGAGCGGACGTTCAGAGACTCCGTGTTTACAATCGCCATGACCTGCGCGTGCTGCACGGCGAGATTCTGCGCCGTATCGCCCGTCGCGATGAGGTCCTTCCGCACATAGCCGGTGACCGGACCGGACTGGATCTTATACCAGCCGTCCTCCTCGCCGAGGATATTGCAGCCGGCATAGCCTGGGAACTTACCGACGATATTATTGATTCCGTCCTCCTTCGGTGAGGAGCGCACGTTGATGTAGTCGCTTGCGAGGGACACACCGAGATGATCGTACATATTGAGCACCTTCGCCTTCAGGTTCAGGGTGCGCGCCTCGTCGAGGCCGTAGTCGATCGTCACATACTGAGGATCCGCCGACATATAGCAGGTGTCGATGGTATCGATGTTATCCGGCGCGATCTTGATCCAGCTCTGACCGGCACGCTCGAGTACCTCATACTTCTCGCCCTTCGCCGCGGAGCCGACCGTATTGCCGTCCTCGATGACCGGTCCCGAACGCATCCGGAGATGATCGGTGATGACGGTCGCACGCACGCGGATCAGCTCCGGCACCATCGCGATCGCCTCCTCGCCGGTCACGAGATAGCGCTTCGACATATAGCCATCCATCCCGCCGGACTGCACATGCACCCAGCCCTCGGCCCCCTCCGGATCCATCTCGAGGATGTTCACGGCCGCACCATTCGTAAGCTCACCCATGATGTTCGTGAGATCGTTCTGGTTCGGTGCCGAACGGAAGTTGATGTAGCTGTCACATTTCACGATGCCGAGCGTCGCATACTGCTGCAGCACCCGCTGCAACGTATCCGCCTGTATCTGATCGGTGAGACGCCGAATCTGCGATTCCGTCGAAATCGTTTCCGGGACCGCCGTACACTCACTTTCCGAGCTCAGCTGCTGCTCTTCCACGACGGCCTCCTGCTTCCCGCCGCGCACCAGTACGCGGATCAGGAGGCCCATAATCAGGACGCAGAAAACGAGCGCCGAAATCAGAAGAATCCTCTGCTTCGCCTCACTTCCCATACCCTGTTTTTTTCTGCTTCTTCCAGGCTTTCCCATAAAAATGCCCCTATCCTATAAACTCAAAATCACGAGCATTATAGCATAGGGGTCCTGTATTTACATTATTTTTTTCAGAAGCGCACGGCACAGCCGCCTGCGTTCCAGTCGCCTGCATTGCCCTGCGCCAATGCTTCCGTCCGTCACATCATCGCGCGAGCATCATACGGTCGTTCGCGAAGGTTCCGCCGGAGGCCTCCTCGAACTTCTGAAGCAGATCCTCGACGGTGAGCTTTTTCTTCTCTTCCCCGGCGACATCATAGATGATCTTTCCGTTATCCATCATGATGAGGCGGTTTCCGATGCGGATCGCGTCGTTCATGTTGTGGGTAACCATGAGGGCCGTCAGATGGTTCTCCCCGACGATTTCCTCGGTGAGAGCCAGGACCTTCGAGGCGGTCTTCGGATCGAGGGCCGCGGTATGCTCGTCAAGCAGGAGCAGATGCGGACGCTTGAGCGTCGCCATCAGCAGGGTCAGGGCCTGGCGCTGACCACCGGACAGGAGTCCGACCTTACTGGTCATACGGCTCTGCAGACCGAGGCCGAGACGCTCGAGCGCATCCTTATAGAACTCACGCTCCTTCTGGGTAACCGCCCAGCGGAGACGTCTGCGCTCTCCTCTTCGGAAGGCGAGCGCCATATTCTCCTCGATCTGCATGTCGGCAGCCGTGCCCTTCATCGGATCCTGGAATACACGTCCGATGTACTTCGCGCGCTTGCACTCCGGCTGCTTCGTGATGTTCTCACCATCGATCTCGATGATGCCGGAATCGACCGGATAGGCACCGGCGATCATATTGAGAAGGGTCGACTTGCCGGCACCGTTACCGCCGATGATGGTCACGAAATCACCATCGTTCAGGGTCAGGTTGATGCCACGCAGTGCCTTCTTTTCATTGACGGTTCCCTTGTTAAAGGTCTTTCGTACGTTCTTGATCACTAACATCGCTTATGCCTCCTTCTGCTCGAGTGCATCCGTCGCTTCCTCATCCTCGGATACACGCTCACGATAGCTCTTCGCTGCACGATACTTCTGCATCGCTACCGGGATACAGAGCGCGAGGGCGACGATAACCGCCGACAGAAGCTTCATGTCGTTCGCCTTCATACCGAGACGGAGCACGACGGCACGGATAACGAAGTAAATGACACAGCCGATGACCGCCGAGCTTAAACGCATTGCGAAATTACGTGCATGGGCGAAAATGACTTCACCGATGACGATGGACGCGAGACCGATGACGATCGCACCGGTACCCATACCGACATCCGCATACTTCGTGGACTGGCAGACGAGGGCGCCGGACAGGCCGCAGAGGACGTTCGCGATGACGAGGCCGAGCAGCTTCGCATGGTTCGTATCTACGCCGAGGGCCCGGATCATATCCTCGTTGTTACCCGTTGCACGCAGTGCCGCACCGAGTTCGGTACCGAAAAACCAGTAGAGAATGGCGATCAGTGCGATCGCGACGATGAGTCCGACGATCAGCGTCGCCTGCGACTGGGTGATGCCGAGCTTATCCACCCAGAAGGTGATGTCGGACGCAATCTTATTCACCGACTGATTCGACTTATCCGACATGATCCGGAGATTGATGGACCAGAGTGAGATCTGGGTCAGGATTCCAGCGAGGATCGCCGGAATACCGAAGAAGGTATGTAAAACACCGGTCACCGCACCTGCCACGCCACCTGCCAGTGAACCGCAGATCAGTGCGAGGGTCGGATCGAGTCCCGCGAGCATCATCGTCGCGCACACACAGCCGCCCAGTGCGAAGGCACCGTCCGTCGTCATATCGGCGATATTTAAAAGCTTAAAGGTGATATAGACGCCGAGCACCATCATCGACCAGATGAGTCCCTGTGAAACCGCGCCCAGCATGGATGCAAGTAAACCGTTCATGAGGTTTCCTCCTGTAATAAAAAATAAGGTTGTATCCTGCGCAAGAAAGCATCCTCCCAAGCGGTCTACATATTCTGTCACATAGACGCTTTAAAGCGCTGATACAACTTTCATAATCATAGGACTTTAGTACTTTAAAGTCAACAAGGAATATAAAAAGGGCGAAGCCTCTGCTCCGCCCTCGGTTCTGAAAAATAAATTTCGTTTTCATCCTCATCCGTGACGCCCCTGCGATGATGCGAAGAACGAAGTCTTTATATCCACCGCCCGGCACAGAAGGCTGAAAAGCGACTTACTTCTTGACAGAAGAAACATCGATGCCGAGCGTATCAGCGGTTTCCTGATTGACAGCGATCGTGCACTTATCCGCGCTGAGGTAGCCGATCGGGATATCTGCAGGATTCTTTCCATCCTTCAGGATCTCCACAGCCTGCTCACCTGCCATGTAGCCGAGCTGGTAGTAGTCGATGCCATAGGTTGCGAGGCCGCCTTCATTGACCATGTTCTCCTCACCACAGATGATCGGGATCTTGTTGTCGGTTGCGACAGAAGCGACGGTCGCCATGCCGGCTGCGATGGTGTTATCGGTCGGTGCGTAGATGACGTCAACCTTACCGATCATAGACTCCACGACGGTCTGGATCTCGTTCGAGCTGGAAACGGTGTAATCCGCATGTGCGAGGCCGGCCTTATCGCAGGCGTCTCTCGCCATCTGTGCCTGAATCTCGGAGTTCGACTCCGCGGTACAGAAAAGGATACCGACGGTCTTCGCATCCGGAAGAAGCTGCTTCAGAAGATCGATCTGCTCCGCTACCGGGGTCAGATCAGAGGTACCGGTGACATTTCCGCCAGGCGCGTCGTTGGAAGCTACGAGGCCGGACTCTGCCGGATCGGTTACCGCGGAAAGAACGATCGGGATGGTGGTCGTCGCCGCGGAAGCGGCCTGTGCTGCCGGCGTCGCGATCGCATAGATAAGGTCATCTCCATCATTTACGAACTTCTCAGCGATGGTCTGGCAGGCAGACTGCTCACCGGACGCGTTCTGCTGATCGATCTCATAGGAAATACCCGAATCATCGAGTGCCTTTACGAAGCCCTCGTTTGCCTTATCGAGCGCCGCATGCTGTACGAGCTGGAGTACGCCGATCTTATAGGTCTTACCGTCGGTCGCCTCGGCTGCCGCTGCGGTCGTCGCATCGGTCTCTGCTGCGGCTGCTGTCGTCTCTGCTGCTGCCGCGGTCGTCGCGGTCGGTGTGGAGCTGGAGCCACAGGCACTTAAGGAAGCCACAGCCATCATCGCGGCCATGGAAATCGCTGTAAATCTGTTCATCTTTTTCATAATGCATCTCCTCTTTCTCATCCGCTTTTATCCTTTAAAGTCTTAGAAGCTTTAACACTTTAAAGTGGATTAGTTATGAATGTATTATAGCGCGTATTTTTTCAAATGCAAGGATAAATTATAGAAAAGGCGCAGGCAATCACCTGTGTTTATATCTTCTATAGCTCTGATCGTTTAACCGCCCGGCTCAAAACATAAATAAAAGCCGCAGCATCTGCCACGGCTTTCGTTTTAAACTCACTCCTGATTTCAGAAGTTTTCGTTTCAGAATCTTTATTAGAATGTGACGACATCATCGATCGGACCGGTCCGATCGATCGACTCGAGCTCCAGCACAGGGCCCTCGCCGCTGTACTCCTCCCGCTCTTCCATCGAAACAGTCGCCGTGAGCTTCGCCCAGTCTCTCGTGTTATACGGCGCGATCACGGCCGGATCGCCCTTCGTTACGAAGCCGAGGAAGGTCATATCCTGTGCGCAGCAGGTCATCGCCATACGGCCTGGGATGAACTCGTTCGACGGCATACCGCGGCGCTTCAGAACCATACCGGTGAACGTGATCTTCTTTCCGATATAGCGCTCCGGGTTATCCATGCAGTCGACGAACCAGATGCCGTAGTCCTCCGGCTTCAGGTCAATGCTGTCGGCCGCGAGGTCATATGGCAGATCCTCCGGGAGCATGTCCTGCTGGATCTCGCCATTCTTGTCCTCGAGGATCAGCATTGCCCCCTGTCCCATCGCACGAATCTTACGACGGAAGTCCACCAGCTGATCGCTGGAAACGTCATCACAGCGGTTCACGATCGCGAGCTCCGCCTCCCGGAGCATCTGTCCGAGGAAGCTGCGCATATTGTTGTTATTGATGTAGATGCCGAGGGTGGATCCATCCATGATGGTGATGACCTGGTAAATCACCCAGCTCTCCGGCATCGACAGCGCGTAGTTCGCCGGACGTCCCTGATCCTTCGCGAGCTCCTGCTCGGACATCGGACCGTCGTAGAGATCATCCTGGTTCCACATACCGTTCCACTCAATGATGATACGCTCCGGTTTATACTCTGCCTGCAGCTTCGAGAGGTACGCCTCGTTGAAGTCGGTCTCCTTCTCCATGCGGATCGCGACCGTATGGTACTTCAGGAGCT
Source organism: Oribacterium sp. Sow4_G1_1 (assembly GCF_052116105.1). Lineage (NCBI taxonomy): Bacteria > Bacillati > Bacillota > Clostridia > Lachnospirales > Lachnospiraceae > Oribacterium > Oribacterium sp. Sow4_G1_1. The sequence goes on along the minus strand of NZ_JBQKLS010000004.1, from coordinate 63,924 downwards.
CTGCCTCCTCGTACTCGGACTCACCCTCCTCGCAAAGGAGAAGCAGGGTCGTGCCCTCGGTCTGGAAATAATCCTGGGCCATGGTGTACTTGATGAACTCGGTCTTGCCGGCCTCGAGGAAGCCGTTGATCAGGAATACAGGAATCTGATCATCCTGTAACTCGTAATTATCACTTGTTGCCATAAAAACTCCTATTTATTCGCAGAATGCGTGCTTCAGTGCTTCTTCATCGAGATGAGCGCCGATCACGACGACCTTACCGGTGAACTCCGGAGAGCCCTCCCGTACATCGGTCTGACCCGGTACGAGGTCGAAGTACATCCAGTGACCACGGTTCTCCGCATCCTCGAGCATACCCTTGCAGCGGATGACGGTGCCGTAGGTCTCACCCTCGGCCATCTCGTGAAGGATGGACTCGAGCTTCGACTTACTAAACGGATGCGGGGTTTCCATGCCCCAGTTCGTGAATACTTCGTCCGCGTCATGGTCATGGCAGCAGCAGTGGCCGTGCTCGTCATGCTCGTGGTGATGGTGCTCGTGCTCCTCGTGATCATGGTCCTCATCCTCGTGATCGTGGTGGCAGCAGCAGTGCTCGTCCTCATCATGATCGTGGTGATGGTGCTCGTGCTCCTCATGATCATGGTCCTCATCGTCATGGCCGTGGTGGCAGCAGTGCTCGTCCTCGTCATGCTCATGCTCGTGATCGTGATCATGGTGATGGTGATGATGGTGATGGTGATCGTGATGATGGTGGATGGTGATGCCATTATCGAGGGTCTCGATCACATCGTGATCATCGTCGTCCTCTTCCTCACCCTCATGTGCATGGACTCTCTCCATGACTTCCTTCATCATGGACTCCTCGAGATCATCCTTACCGGAGATGATACGGATGAGCTGCTCACCGCTGAGCTGTGCCTCCGGGGTCGTCACGACCTGTGCCTTCGGATTGATCTCCTTCACGATCTTCACCGCAGTATCGACCTTCTCCTCAGCTGCAATATCGGTTCTCGACAGCACGACGGTACCAGCATAGAGAATCTGGTTGTTAAAGAACTCGCCGAAGTTCTTCGAGTAGAGCTTCGCCTTCTGTGCATCCACGATGGTCACCGCCGCATCCAGCTCGACATCGAGGTTAGCGGAAACCGCCTTCACCGCACCGATGATGTCCGACAGCTTGCCGACACCAGACGGCTCGATGATGATACGATCCGGCTTATATGTCTCCACAACCTCCTGCAGAGACTTCTCAAAATTACCAACCAGTGAGCAGCAGATGCAGCCCTGGTTCATCTCACGGATCTCGATGCCGGCATCCTTCAGGAAACCGCCGTCGATGCCGATCTCACCAAACTCGTTCTCGATCAGCACAACCTTCTCCGTCTTTAAGGCCTCATCCAGCAGGCGCTGAATGAAGGTGGTCTTTCCGGCTCCGAGGAAACCGGATACGATATCTATACGTGTCATATGATTACTCCTTCCAGTCATCATGTCATTTATCAGGACAATGCAAACGACCGTACGGTACATACCCGGCCCATAAGCTCCGGTAGCATAATACAATCGTACCTCACGGTTTATTAGCACTCTCTTTATAACACTGCTAAGTATAGTCAGCGCATTTCCGCTTGTCAATCAAGCAGCTCCGCAATCCGAAGAGTTTCGAAAGATTTAAGAGTTGAGGCCGCCTGCATTGGCCTCTCCTTCGGATGCGGAAGCGATCGTACAGTGGAAGAAAGGGCTCACTCAGAAAGGTAGTCGATCGCCTTCCGAAGGTCTGCGGCCTGCTCGATACAGATCGCTGCGCCACTCTCCTCGAGCTCCTCCTGCGTCCGGAAGCCGTAGATGCAGCCGATGGACGGGATGCCTGCGCGCTTCGCCGTTTCCATATCCGTGTTCGTGTCGCCGACATAGAGGCAGTCCGCTGCAGTCTTTCCGATGTGCGCGAGGGCATCATCGACGACGCCGGTGTCCGGCTTCAGCGGATGGGTGCCGTCATCGCCCGAGATATAATCGAAGTAGCCGGCGCCATAGGCAGTATCGAGGACCTTGATGGCTTCATGCAGCGACTTGTTCGTGATACAGGCGAGCTTCCAGCCCTCCGCCTTCAGTTCATCGAGACAGGCCTTCAGCCCCGGATACGGCTCCGCCTTGTAGGTGCAGTTCTCCTGGAAGAAATCCATGTACAGGTTCCAGGCGTCATCGAAAAGCTCCATCACCTCATCCGCCTTCTGGTCGAGATCGATCGCCCGGTCCTCGTCCTTCTCCTCCCACTTCTCCGCTTCTCTATAGTAACGGTCCGCCGTGGCCGCCAGGGCGCGCTCGACGAACTTCTCACCGCCGTTTCCGACGAACTTCTTCGTCTGCTCGAGCGTGATGCGGTCGAGGCCCAGCTCATCCATGGTTTTATTCATGGTGTCCTGGAGACTGTAGAGCGTGTTCACGAGCGTTCCATCGAGATCCATTAATAGTGCACTGTATTTCTGAGACATAGCAACCTCCTGTGTTTAAAACATGGAAATTATAGCACGAAAGGCGGCACTGCAGTATTAAATTCGTATAAACTGAGTGTTTACGAAAGGGGAGCCGTTACTGTTCACACGTGTACTGATCAAGCAGGGAACCGGAGGGCCTTCGTTTTTTATCTGCAGTTCAAGCGAAACCATGCTAGAATAACGGAATACGAAATCAGAAAATGGAGTTCATCTAAATATGAAGTTTTATTATGCAGTGCAGAAGGGGCGTCATCCGGGTGTTTATGAGAACTGGAGTGACTGCCAGAGAGAGGTGACCGGTGCAGCCGGTGCGGTCTTTAAGAAGTTTAAAACCCGGGCGGAGGCAGAGGCATTTGTGAAGGCAGATGGCTATGATCTGCAATTGCCGTTTGATGTGCCGGAAGTTTCGGATTCGTCGTCTGTTTCCGCTTCTGTCGCTTCCAGAAGTATGAAACCTCAACGTTCTACCGAATCTGCGAAAACGTCCATTTCCAGACGAAGCGCGATCCCATCGTCTGCAGGCGGTGCGAAGGCCTCTTCCAGCCGAACGGCCATCGCTCCGAAGGGCCCGCTCTTCCATTCCGTCTCGGATGTGACGCGGGAGGATGTGATGCAGGAGCTTTCAGCGGTCGAGACCGAGGCGCTCGCGTACGTTGATGGCAGCTTCAATCTCTCGACGGGTGTCTATGGTTATGGCGGGGTGCTGCTGTGTCGGGACGGAAGCATTCGCCCGCTTCAGGGGCACGGACGAGACGAGACCTTACGTACGATGCGGAACGTCGCGGGCGAGATTCATGGCTCGATGGCGGCGATACAGGCGGCAGCCGATGCCGGCATCGCGAGCATCACGATCTTCTATGATTATATGGGCATCGAGATGTGGGCGAACGGCCAGTGGAAAACGAACAAGGAAGGCACACGTGCATACAAGGCCTTCATCGAGGCGATCCGACCACGCATAGAGATCCGTTTCCAGAAGGTTGCGGCACACACCGGCGTCCGCTTCAACGAGCTCGTCGACCAGCTCGCGAAGGCCTCCGTCGGCATCGCCTGACGTCAGTTTATGGGGTCTGACCCCATAAACTTCTGTTTAGATTCTGTTTATAAAAATTTAATGGGGTCAGACCCCCTTTACGAAATTCTTAAGCTTATCTGCACTGAAAAAGCTGTCGTCCCACTCCGAAATCCCGGGGCAGAACGGCAGCTTTTTGCTGACGACGTTTTTTCTTCTGATATTATGTATGAATCAGCTCACGCGTAGGCCTGCTTACTTTCGTGACTGCGCTCCGCCACCTCCGTGCCACGCTCGCGAAGCTTCTGCCGATGTACATCGACGAGGATCCGGATCGTGAGGTAGACGATCGGTCCGAGATAGATGAGGAGCACCCAGAGGCTCGTCGCGTTCATCGCCTCGACTCCCTGCTGCATGCTGCCGATCCCATAAATACCGGACATCATGAGGGAAGTGAAATCATAAAAGGCGTGCAGGAAAATCATCGCGAGAACGTTCCGCGCACGAGCATAGATGAGACTCAGATAGATGCCAATGACTACATTCTGCATCATCTGGAAAACGACGGCCATCGGATCCGCTGCCCAGCTCATGTTGATGACATGGGCGAGGCCGAAAAGAAGACCGGTCAGATAGGCTGCCTGCAGCCGACCGAGCGCAATCGGCCGGAAGCTGCGGATCAGTGTTTCCTCGATGATGCCCCGGAAGACCGTCTCCTCCAGGAGCCCCACCAGGAAGATAAAGGCGAGGAAAATCAGTATCTGTGTCCATGGCAGGGCGTCATTCTCGATCATCAGGATACGCTCATACTGAAGAAGAAGCGCATCCAGCAGAAGGATGAAACCACCCGCCTTCAGCGTATCCATGAAATTATCCTGCTCCCACGGAATCTCCTGCAGCATACCGAAGCCCGCCAGTACGAGCATGGTGAGAATCAGCGCCGACTCTTCACGAAGAAGCAGTCCGCCATAGCCCGGGATCTCGATTCCCTGTGTAACATGTGCCGTGAAATATAAAATCAGAAGAAAGGAAAGCGCCGTCATGATGGCGTACATGATCGGGTGACGATGCATGAACGCTCTACGCGTTTCCTTCATATAGAACCTCTTTTCAATGTTTACATCATCATGCTTGCCCCACTCGACGGACATGCAGTGTATGATCGTATCGACCGAACCCCTATACATAGACTGGATAAGCCTGTATGTATCGATCATCGTCCGGTACTTTATCGCACGAAATTGAAAAGAGTATTTAATTCAGAAGTCGAACCGAATCCAGAACCGTCAGGATGGACAGCGGTGAACGTGAAGCCCCGTGCTCGAGAAATTCATGACATCGAAAAGCATTCACAGCTTTCAGCGCAAAATCACGACGAAGCAGCGCATCACTACCCTCATCGAAGCGCTGGGCCATACGCGTTCTGCTGCCGCTTTTCTCGATCGTCACATTCAGAAAGTGACGAAGCTCCGCCATATCCGAAAGCTTCCCCTCCTCGATCCGCGCCGTCAGTGAATCCTCCGCAGAAATCTGATGCGTAGCCACACTGCTTTCCCCGTTCACACGAAGTGCAGAGATATTACGAAAAGGCGTGATCAGTAAAAGACAGAGCACAGCCAGCAGCATCCATACCGCACTCAGCTTCTGCATTCTCCTCGTCGCCATCACTCTGCCCTCCTTTCTAAACCGCTTTACTGCCATTCCATTATAGCATCGAGTCCTGCCAGAATTCAAATATGAAAAGAGCCTGCTGAAAGCAGGCTCTCAAAATCAGAATCAAAGCAGGATGATGTTATGCTCACGGCAGGTATCGATCATCTCCTGCGGCCAGATGCTGGCCTGTACCTCACCGACGTGCGCACGATTCAGCAGAAGCATGCAGAGACGCGACTGACCGATACCACCACCGATGGTGTACGGAAGCTCACCCTCGAGCAGCATCTTATGGTATGGAAGATTTGCACGCTCCTCACAGCCGGCCTTCTTCAGCTGCGCACGCAGCGACATCTCGTCGACACGAATACCCATGGAGCTGATCTCCAGTGCACAGTCGAGCGTCGGATACCAGAACAGGATGTCGCCGTTCAGTGCCCAGTCATCATAGTCCGGTGCACGACCATCGTGCGGCTCCCCGTTTGACAGCTTATCACCGATGCGACTGATGAACACACAGCCATGCTCCTTACAGATTGCGTTCTCGCGCTCCTTCGGCGTCTTATCCGGGTACATCTGAAGCAGTGTCTCGGAATCGATGAAGTAAATATCATCCGGCAGCTTGTTGACCGCATTCGGATACTTGTACCATACCTCATGCTCCATGTGCTTGATGATACGGAAGATCATACGTACCGTACCCTCGAGGGTCGTGGTGTTCCGGTCCTCCTTGTTGATGACCATCTCCCAGTCCCACTGATCGACATAGCAACTGTGCAGATTATCGAGCTCCTCATCGCGACGAATCGCGTTCATGTTGGTATAGAGACCCTCGCCCGGCTTGAAGCCGTACTTCTTCAGTGCCATTCTCTTCCACTTCGCCAGCGAATGCACGACCTCGATCGTCTCATCCGGCCACCATGGAACATCGAAGCTGACCGGACGCTCATAACCGTTCAGATTATCATTGAGACCCGAGCTCTTCGGCACGAAAAGCGGCGCAGAGATACGGCTGAGATTCATCTCCCGACCGAACTCCTTCTGAAATGTATCTCTGATATACTTGATTGCCTCCTGTGTCTCACGCACAGAAAGACGCGGATCATAATCCTTTGGAATGATCAGTCCCATACTTACCCCCTAAATCTGGACATACTGCCAGTGATGCTGACACCGCCCAGTTCATTTCAATAATTAAAAAATGTAGCACGCACGACCTGTATATGCAAGTTCTTTTCGTGACACCTGAAACGTTGCTGTATCGTTCAGGCAGAGGGCCTAGTGCCGCTTAGGGTCCCCGGCTTAGATTGAACCGGTCTCGGAGTACTGTGCCTCCGTCGCCGCCCCTCCGGGGCCTCGCTTTTACGCTTTCATCTCCCGGTCGATCCAGCACATCAGCACCGAAACGATGTAGCGCTGCTCGTCCTCACGGAGCGCCCGATGCGGCGGGATGTGATGCCACTTACTGAGGCAGCCGCGACAGCAGCAGCCGGTGGCATGCTGCGCGATGAAGACCGGGTGCCCCCGCCACGGGGTCTGCTTCCCATCGTTACGCGGTTCTGCCGGTGCCAGACGCTCCCGGATGAAATCCCGCGCATGCTCCTCGATCTTCGCACGCCCCTGCTTCTCGAAGTAGGCGCGCTCCTGCGCCCGAAGATGGAAGCCGGACCGGAATTTACTCTGTGCGAGGCGCTCGAAGAGGCGCGCCATCGCCTGGTCAGGGATGACCTCCGTCCTCGGCGAGTCGCAGTGATTCCTGAAGGAACTGCACCTGCGCACCGGATTTCCGCGCCCGCTCACTCTCCTCGAGCTGCCGATGATCCTCGGCACTGGCCCCCTGATAATCATCATCGTCATCCGAGACCTCGATCGTATAGTGCAGATTTTTCACACTCGGATGCTCCGGCGAGCCGAAAAACGTCGGGTCCTCGTCCTCCGGATGCGCATTTTCCTGCGCCGTATCCTCCCCATCCTCGAAAGGATTGAAGCTCACCGGCGCAAAGCCATCCGCATCCGGCAGCGCAACTGCGACACCGGGCATCGATCTTCCACGATCCTGACCACCCGACATCTGATCAAACATCGACGGTGCATGGCCCATTGCTTCCCATCCACCGGTCTGTACGGACCTTCTGCCTGCGTAGCTTCGCTGCGGCTTACGCGTCTCCACGGACGTCGTGTCGATCTTCGCCGCCTTCCCTGCATCCTCTGATAAGTCCTGGGCCAATGCCGGCACCGGTGCGTTCATCGCGAGGCAGATCGGGAAATACTCCAGCTCCGCCTTCGCCGCCTGCGAGGCCTGCAGCTTCGCCGGAATGTGGAACATCCGCCCCTTCATCTGAAAGTTCGCGCCGGTGCCCGCAAAGTGAAACGGCACATCTGCCGCGATGCACTGCTTCCGAAGACCCTGCACGTAAGCAAAATCCAGTACGGCACCATCCTCCGCGGGATCACCCGCCACCTGCACCGCCATGATCAGACCGGTCGACAGCATTGGCCTGAGATCGACCGCCTCCGACAGCCGCTCCGCGTAGAGCAGCACGGAGCGCGGTGCGAGCGTGCTCCGGTCGAGCGTCTGCCAATGCTGATCTGCCGACGCCTGTGTTGAGATTTCAATCGATGGCTGCCGTTCCGGCTCGTAATCCTTCATATGTACATCCTCTCATCGCTGATGCGTATCGCGTGCCGTCCGCGCGGGCGAAAACATCTCCGCTCGCTGCCCGCTTCTGTCAACCATGTCCGCCGCCGGGCCACTTCTATCGATCCTGTCCAGCGCGGCTGCTGGTCTTACCTGCCCTCTGCGATCTTCTTCCGTGTTTCCTCATCGATCACAGCGCGAAGCTTCTGAAGCTTCCTCGAAAACTTCATATTCTCCGCGCCGTACGTGAGCTGCAGCTCGCGCTCGAGCGGGAGCCAGGTGCTGAGCTTCGCCTCATCGTGCTGCACCACCGCCTCGATCTTATCGAAGGCTTTGTAGATGCGCGCCTCGGTCGTCTCAAGCGCCTCCATCTCCTCCCAGAGCGCCGGAAGCTCCGTGTCAAACGGCGCCGGCATCGAGCGGAACCAGTCAAGCAGGATGTCCGACTCCTTCACCGAATCCGCGTCCGTCTTGTAGAACGACGGGATATCGCCGGTGAAGGCCTCACCGAGGTCATGGATGATGCACATCCGAAGCACCTTGTCGATGTCGACCTCCGGAAACTCCTTCTTCAGCTCGTAGCTGTACATGAGCACCATGAACGCAAGCCGCCAGCTGTGCTCTGCCACCGACTCATGCCGATCCTGCGAGGTCCAGCTGTGCCGTGTATTATTTTTCAGCATCTCCGCCCGATGCATGATGTCCAGAAATTCGAATTCCGTCATATCTCTCCCTCATCTTCCCGACGACTCAAACGCAGCCCCGGCGATTTCCCTCCGCAGGCTCGACAACCACCTCTCGTACTCTTTAGGCCAATGCTTCCGCCCCGTTTTCAGATGACCTCACTTCACTTCATCGGAAGCGCAGGAAAACGCCGTCCATGGCAACTCCGCCGGTGGCGCTGCCGTGAAGGAACACTCCTTCTTCTCCTTCGCATCATAAAACGAAAGCTGACGGCAGAACAGCGCGAGATGCGGACTCCGCACCCGCGAGCCATACTTCCCGTCTCCGACGAGCGGCAGCTTCCGCGCCGCAAACTGACAGCGGATCTGATGGAAGCGTCCCGTCTGAAGCTCCACCTCGACGAGCGTGAGCGGTGCCTGTGTCTCCAGTACCCTGTATGTAAGCGAAGCCTCCTTCACGCCGGCGCGCTTCCGCTTCACCGGAAACATTTTCTTCTTCATCTTATCCTGATAAAGAAGGTCCTGCATCTCCCCACTCACCGGCGCCGGCACCCCCGGGACGACACAGAGGTAGGTCTTCCGAAGACGGTTCTCCGTCAGCTGGCGGCTGAGCTCGCCCGCCGTCTGACGATCCCGTGCCAGCACGAGCAGTCCAGACGCCGCTTTATCAAGCCGGTGCACGACATAATAATCCGTCGCCCGATCGCCGTTCTGCTCCGCAAGCATCTCCGGCAGATCATGCTCCGAATCCTCACCGGCCGCCTTGCAGACGACCGTATACTCCGCTGTCTTATGAATGATCTTCATGTCCTCGTCTTCTTTTCTCTGTCCTGCTCATCCGGGGACGCCACCCTCGGATAAACGATCTTTACTTCTTTCCCTGTCCCGCTCATCTACGGACGCCGCCGTCGGATAAACGATCTTTACTTCTTCGTCTTCTTTTCCTTGTCCCGCTCATCCGCGAACTTCTCGAGGCTCGTGATATGGTTGCAGTACTCGGACGCCGCGCAGGACGCGCAGCCCTTGTAGCCGGAGCAGCCATCCTTCCCGAGATCCTCCTTCTTCATCGCATGACGGAAGATATAGACCGTCAGCGCCGCGATCCCCACGATCAGTAAAATTGCAATCGGTAAATTCATAATAACACCTCTACTTCAGCATGATAAATACACCATTGTTTCCCCGGAACCCATGCGTATAGCGATGACTGAACAGCAACGCAGGATTACAGTTTGTACAGATATCCGTCACACTGATCTGTGCTGCCGGGACGCCCGCTTCCTCGAGCACGATGCGGTTCGCCGCCCAGAGATCGAGATGAAACTTCTGCTCGCCGGCTGCATTGAGCCCATCGTCACGCAGAATCTCCGCAGCATGTCCCGGAAAGGCCGTTCTGAATTGCTCCGCCACATCCTCCGAGACCTCATAGCAGTCCCGGCAGATGCTCGGCCCGATGGCACAGATGAGATCCGAAGGCACCGACCCGTAGGTCGCCTGCATTGCCCGAATGGTAACCTCGCCCATACGCTTAACCGTGCCGCGCCAGCCGGAGTGACTCGCGCCGATCACGTGGTGCACCGGATCGACGAACAGCAACGGCACACAGTCCGCCGCGAAGATCCCGAGGGCGAGCCCCGGCACATCCGTGATCAGACCATCGACGTCATCGTACGGACGCTCCCGCACGACGCCGTAGCCCGCATCCGCCGCGGTGACGACCCGGACGTTCGTCGTATGCGTCTGCTTCGTGAGCACCATGTGTGCCTCATCAGTCCCCAGCACCGACGCCATCCGGTGAAAGTTCTCGCGCACCCGCGCATCCTCATCGCCATGCCCGAAGCGCAGATTCATCGAGCTAAAGATGCCCTGGCTCGTCCCGCCGATTCGTGTGGAAAACGCATGCTCGACGATCCCCGTCGCCCGGATCGCCGGGATCTGCATATAGAGGAGCTCGCTTCCATCCGCGTTTTCTGTTTTTATGATATCCATGACGGGCGTAGTGCCCGTCCGCCTGATCTTCAACATAGAGCATACTTTAGCATAAATGCGCGGGTTGGGGTACAGTTAACATTCCACAGGTCAGATACATATTTTTGAGAAAATTACAAAGTGATCGCGTGACCATCATAAATCTCAACCTCTCACAGTTTTTCACTGATTGCACAGCACCGTTTTTTACAGAAGGTAATGCCATACAGCCGGATGTTCTTCCGGTCATCGTTCAATAGATACTCCTGATAACGGCGATCCCTGATCTGATCGATGGCCTTTTGGCAAGTCATCTTCATATCGTCAAAGTTTTTCGTATATTTTAGCTCTACGACGATTCCCGCATCCGGATCATCCGTTTCTACGATGATATCTGCAAATCCTTCTCCGGCTTCGACGTTTGACTTCACAAGCCAGTCTGCGTTTCCGGTAAGGATACCAACGAGAAGATTATGATAAGAGATTTCCTTCTCTTCTTTTCTTGCTTTCGTGTCAAAAACACTGATGGAATTACTTAGTATGCGGTTTAAATACTGCTCGATACCTTCGGTATCTCCTTCTTCAAAAGCTTTCCAGAATGCTGTGAGACGTGCCGTGTTACTGAAGATCGACTTTTTAAACCATTCGTTGATTTGAAGTCTGAATACTTCACGCACTTCCCGGTTTGGAATAATCAGCCGATAGGCTCCGCTTTCGTCTCTTCCACTCTGCGTCAAATACCCGGTCGTAAAAAGAACGCTCCAGAGATTTTCGATGCTCTGATCGACCTCTTCATACGTGAGATCCAGGCGAAGCTCCTTTTCGATGGCTTCGCCATTTATCAGGCGTTCGATCTCACTCTTTGTTGTTTTATTTGCTTTATCGATGAAGCGCTTTACGAGGTCATTTCCGCTCGTGTTGATCCAGTACGCTTCCGGTTTCGCTTCTTTGTCATCCTTCGCGCGGTCCACAAAATTTATTACATCCCACGGACAGTACACGTCTGCATTTCCGAATCTGTATCCATCGTACCACTCCTTCACTTCTTCGAAGCGATCTTCCAGATGATAATCGAAAAGCAGTTTCCGTACTTCCGTATCTGTAAAACCGAACTGCTCATCAAAACGCGTATCCGTGATCGACAGGATCTTAAAATTGTTGAGGCCGGTAAAGATACTTTCCTTTGAAACGCGGAGGCAACCTGTCAATACCGCGAATGCGAGTGCAGAATTGCTTTTCAGCGCCTTCCCGAACATCGTCCTGATAAGCGAAACCATATCCTTATAGTAACCATGCTGGAATGCCTTGTCTAACGGTACATCGTATTCATCAATCAGGATAACCGTCTTTTTATGATAATGTGTCGATAATAGCTCGGAAAGCGTCTGTAATGAGCTAAGCAGTGATTCCTCCGTCATTTGATATCGTCCGTCTGAAAACGTGGTCAGTGCTTCATATGCCTTTTTCGCATTTTCATCCATGGCTTCGCTTTCTCTTAAAGAGCTATGTCGTATAGCTTCCTTCGAGATCAATTCCATCATCTGGTACTTTGCGCTCTCGAAGTCATTGCCTTCGACATTTTTCAGAGAAAGAAAAATGACCGGATACTGTCCCTGATGTTGCTCGCACAGTTCCTTATTCTCAGTAATATAAAGCCCATCAAAAAGCGACGGATCCATTCCGATTTCAAAAAAGCACTTCAGCATACTCATATTAAGCGTCTTTCCGAAACGGCGCGGACGTGTGAATAAATTCACCTCGCCCCAGTTAAAAAATAACTGTTCGATTAATTTTGTTTTGTCGATATAGTAAAAACCGTTACGACGGATCTTCTCGAATCCATCAATTCCTACCGGAAGCTTCAGTTTCTCGTTCTTGACCATACTTCTACCTCCAACAACTCATCGATCGGCCTGGATACTCATAGATCTTTCATCCGACATACGTAATCCTCAAATCCATACGCAAGGGATCCATTTCCTGATTCTCATTAAATTCTATCATATATCCCGGATCTGTTCCCACATTTCTTTTGTGTTAACATTTCTTCTATTTTAGCATTTACGCTATTTACGTAAAACAATCGTGGTCTGGATGATATACCGTCTGTAGATGAGCATCCTTTCCTCGGCGAATCCGGGACCAACTGGAATAAAAATGAGCGAACAAAAAGCTCCAGGAAAACCTGAAGCTCATGAAGTGACGGATCCGGGAATCGAACCCGGGATTCAGCCGTGAGAGGGCTGCGTCTTAGCCTCTTGACCAATCCGCCATGCGATATAAAGTTGTGAAGTGACGGATCCGGGAATCGAACCCGGGATTCAGCCGTGAGAGGGCTGCGTCTTAGCCTCTTGACCAATCCGCCATGTGATATAAAGTTTTAAATGACGGATCCGGGAATCGAACCCGGGATTCAGCCGTGAGAGGGCTGCGTCTTAGCCTCTTGACCAATCCGCCATATTTGTGTCGCTCAAGGCGACTCGATTACTATAACAGTCACCCTCCCGAAAGTCAACTACTTTTTTATATTTTTTTCGAGCCCCCGGAGGGGCTCGATGTTCGTCACAGCAGATCCTTCAGGTCGTCGTAGAACGTCGGATATGAAATATTGATGCAGTCCGCGTCGAGGAGCTCGACGGCGGTGCGCTCATCACCGGCGAGGGCGAGGACCGCGAAGGTCATCGCGATGCGGTGGTCCTTATGCGTGTCGATGGTGCCGGAGCCAACACGAAGGTCACTGCCCCGTCCCTCGATGATCATGCCGTCTTCCGTCTCCTCTGCAGAGATACCAAGCGCACGCAGGCCCTCGACCATCACAGCGATGCGGTTTGACTCCTTTACCTTCAGCTCCTGCGCATCACGGAAGACCGTGCGACCGTCCGCACCCGCGGCGACCGCGGCGATGACCGGGAGCTCATCGATGAGACGTGGGATCATCGCACCAGAAATTTCGGTGCCGTGCAGCGAGGCACTGTAGCGGACATGGAGATCTGCGACGTCCTCGAAGCCGGCGAGACGACGATTCTCCAGTGTGATGTCCGCACCCATCGCAGCATAGGCATCGAGGATACCCGCACGCGTTTCGTTGATGCCAACGTTTCGAATGAGCACATCCGAGCCCGGCACGAGCAGCGCCGCCGAGATGAAGTAGGCTGCCGAGGAGATATCACCCGGTACCTCCAGTGTCTCCGGCAGCGCAGCGAGCTTCGCACCCGGCTGCAGCGTGATCTCCGCCCGTCCATCCGGAAGCAGCCGGGTGGAGACATCCGCCCCCAGCGCACGCAGCATGCGCTCACTGTGGTCTCGGGACAGGGCCGGCTCGATCACCGTGGTCGGACGCTCCGCGTAGAGGCCGGCGAACAGGATCGAGGACTTCACCTGGGCACTGGCAACCGGGGAGTTGTAGCGGATCCCGTGCAGCTTCTGCCCGTGGATCGCGAGCGGTGCACAGCCGTTCTCTCGAATCGAGCGGATATCCGCCCCCATCGCCTGAAGCGGGATCATGATGCGCTTCATCGGGCGCTTCTGTATGCTCTCATCTCCCGTCAGCTCGGAATCGAAGTCCTGCGCGGCCAGGATGCCGGAAATAAGTCTCGTCGTGGTACCCGAGTTTCCGCAGTCGAGCATTCCATCCGGCTTCTGTAAACCACGAAGACCGCGGCCGTGAATCACGACCTCGGTCTCACGCTGGTCAAGCTCGATGGCGATACCCATATGTCGGAAGCAGTCAATCGTCGATAGACAGTCCGCACCATTCAGGAAACCGCTCACGTGGGTGTCACCCTCGCTGAGGGCACCCAGCATGACGGCACGATGCGAAATGCTCTTGTCTCCCGGCACCGTCAGGCTCCCCTTCAGGGGATGCTGTGCTGCATGTATGGTTTTCTTCATCAGTCGATAAATCCTCTCATCGTCATGTAGTTCTTCATCAGGACTTCCATCTCGTCGAAGTCGATGCGGCTCGCGTTGATCATCAGATCATAATTATCCGGCTGCATCCAGTCCTCACCGGTGTAGTACTTATGGTAGTCCTTCCGCTCCTTATCGATCTTACGGATGCGACGGAGGGCCTCCTCTTCGTTGACCTTATCGTAGTCCATGACGCGCTTCGTACGGGTTACAAGATCTGCATAGACGAAGAAATCGACATGGTTCTCCATATCCGCCTCGGTCAGGATGTAATTACTGCAGCGTCCGGCGATGATGCAGCTCTCCTTCGAGGCGATATCACGGATCACCTCTGCCTGGAAGCGAAACAGATTCTCCGGAGAAACGATATTCTCCTGGGTGTTCGGCTTCCCGATGTCCGGCTTCAGACCGTACAGGGCCTTAAACAGGAAGTTCCGTCCGGCCTTCTCGTCTGCCATACGGAAATACTGCTCACCGATCGCGGTCTTCTCCGAGGTGAGCTTCAGAATATCATCATCATAAAAATGAATGCCGAGATCCTCCGCGAGACGCTTACCTACGAGGCGTCCGCCGGAACCATACTGTCTGCCGATCGTAATGACGAATTGCTTCTTAATCATAGTTGCCTCCTGATGTGATTACCTGTTGATACTATAATTATATACCATTTGAAACCCGCGTTACAATATGTATCAGATACCTTCCTTCGTCGAAAGGAGGATACGGTCGTTGTTCATCTCCTTACCGGCACCCTCGGCGAAACGCTCGAGGAGATCGTTGACACTCATGCTCGCTCTTTCCTCGCCACGTACATCGAAGACAATGTTTCCGCTGTTCATCATCAGTGTCCGGTTCCCGAGCTCCAGCGCCTGGTTCATGTTGTGGGTGACCATGAGGCAGCTGATGTTCCGCTCCTTCACAATCTTCTTCGTGAGCTCCAGCACCTTCTTCGCCGTCGACGGGTCGAGAGCCGCCGTATGCTCATCGAGCATAAGAATCTTCGGCGTGACCATGGTGGCCATCAGCAGGGTCAGCGCCTGGCGCTGACCGCCGGACAGCAGTCCCACCGGCTGGCTCATCCGGTCCTCAAGTCCCATGTCGAGGAGCGACAGCTGCTCCCGGAAGGCTTCGCGGTCCTTCTTCGTCACATAGCTGAAGAGTCCCTTCTTATGCTCGCTGGCCCGAAGATAGGCCACCGAGAGGTTCTCCTCGATCGTCATGTGGGGTGCCGTGCCCATCAGCGGATCCTGAAAGAGGCGTCCGATATAGCGGCTGCGGACATGTTCCGGAACGAAGGTGATGTCCTCCCCGTCGAGTTCGATATAGCCGGAGTCCGTGTAGAAGGTTCCGGCGATGGCATTGAACAGCGTTGACTTGCCGGCGCCGTTCGAACCGACGATGGTGGCGAAATCCCCATCCTCGAGGGTGAGGCACAGATCCGAGATGGCACGCTTTTCATTGACGGTGCCTGCATTGAAGGTCTTAAAGATATGTTCGATTTTCAGCATCTCATCTACCTCCCTGCATGGACTTACGTTCACGGATCGCGTTCAGCTGCTTATGCCTGAATGCGACGAGCTCCTTCGCACGCGGTGCAGTGATCGCCACCGCGACGATCACCGCCGACACCAGCTTGAAGGCCTCAGTCGGAACATTGAGACGCAGCGCGACGGAAATGATGAAGCGGTAGAGGCAGGAGCCCACGACCATACCGAGGATCCGCGCCATCATCTTCCGCTTTCCGAAGAGGGTTTCGCCGATGACGAGGGACGCGAGGGCGATCGTGACCATACCGGTTCCGAGATTGATGTCACAGGTTTTGTTGTACTGCGCGATGAGGCATCCAGAAAGACCGGTGATGGCATTGGCCACACAGAGACCGACCGTGATCGTGAACGCCGGGTTGATGGAGGATGCACGGACCATCGCCGGGCTGTCACCCGTCGCACGAATCGAGAGACCGAGGGTCGTGCTCAGGAACCAGCGGATCAGCAGGCAGACCACGAGGACGATCGCCGCAAGGAGGATCAGCTTGCTCCAGCTCGCGAAGGCCTTACTGCTGCTCAGCTTTCCGAAGAGCGTGAAAATCGTGTCCGTGCCGAAGATAGAGACGTTTGAGCTGAAGCCCATGACGGCCAGATTCACGGTATACAGGCCCGTGTTCACGATGATCCCCGCGAGGATGCTCTCGACACCGAGCTTCGTCTGCAGAAACGCCGTTACAAAGCCCGAGCAGACACCCGCTGCCATCGCCGCGAAAATCGCGAGGAAGGGGTGGCCTGCGATCGTCACGACCGCGCCCACCGCGCAGCCGAGGGTGTAGCAGCCGTCGGTAGAGAGATCACAGATATTCAGGATGGAATAGCTGATAAACAGTGAAAGCGCCACCAGTGAGTAGACGAGACCTACCTCCAGTGCCGTGCGGATGATGCCCGCTGTGAGAAAACCAGTCAAGGGTTCATACCTCCTAAAAAAAGTTTTAATTTAGTGTAACAGTTCAGGCAGGGGACCCAGAGGGGCGGCAACGGAGGCACAGTACTCCGAGACCGGTTCAATCTAAACCGGGGACCCTAAGCGGCACTAGGCCCTCTGCAATCACTGAGTTTTCTTTATGAAAACTCAGCGTTGCAGAGGTTTCCAGGGAGAGATAACACCAAAGAGACGATGCCATCAGATGCGCCTACGGCGCGGGCATCGTCGTTTGATTTTGCCACCAAGGTGGCAAAACGGCCTCGCCGCCCGGGGGCATCCACGCGCCAAAGGCGCATGGATATGTACCAAGTGCCGCTAAGGGGACCCGGCTTGATTTCACACGGTCTCTACGTATGGCCTCCGTTGCCGCCCCTCCGGGTCCCCTGCCTGCCTGAACTGTTACAATTTAGTTTGCAAATTCCTTCTCGGTCTTCGTCTCGACGATCTGTGTGCAGAGATCCTGGATCTCGGACTTCACGGTATCGAGGGAAAGGCCCAGTGCCTCGCAGCTGTCGGTGTTGATGGTCGCGATACCATTATCGAAGGTCTTGACCGCGAGACTTGCCGTATCCTTACCGTCGAGGAGGATCTCCGCTACGGTGTCTGCGGTTGCGACACCGAGATTCGAATAATCGACACCATAACCCATGAAGGCACCGTTCAGTGCGAAGGAATCCGCGCCTGCGTAGTGCGGGATCCCCGCCTCGAGGAACTTCTCATAGATGCCGAGCTCGGCCTGCTGAATCGTGTTGTCGGTCGGTGTAAATACCGCATCCACGCCCTCTGCGACGAGTGCATCGGCAGCCGCCTGTACCTCATCGGTCTTCGTACCGGTCTTCTCGATGTACTTGATGCCCTTTCCATCGAGGTACTTCTTCGCATCCTCGATCGGCTGCTTCGAGGAGTCCTCCGAGTTGGAGTACAGCAGTCCGACATAATCGGTATCCGGATTCACGGCCAGCATGAGATCCATGATCGCGTTCGTGTTCAGCGCATCTGAGGTTCCGGTAATGTTGGCGCCCGGCGCGTCCATGGTCGCGACCAGCTTCGCAGATACCGGATCCGATACGGCGGAGAATACCACCGGGATATCCTGGCCTTCCACTGCAGACTGTACAACCTGTGCCGCCGGAGTCGCGATCGGGATGATGATGTCTACATCATCCGAAATCAGCTGACTCGCGATCTGGTTCAGTACCGTTGCGTCGCCCTGACCATTGAAGGTGTAATCCTTATAGTTGAAGCTGACGCCTTTCTCCTCGGAAATCTTATCCAGCTCCTTCTCCACGTTCTCCTCGATCTGATTGAGGGACGGATGATCCATGAACTGAACGATACCGACCTTATATTCCTTCCCCGCTTCTGCGGCTGCCTCAGTAGCGGCTCCCGTATCTGCTGCAGCCTGGGTAGTCTCCGCCTTCGTCTCCGCAGCCGTCGTCGCGGCCGGAGCCCCGGACGAACCACAGGCACCCAGTGTCGCTGCCATCAGTGCTGCCATCGTCGCTGCCATAAACTGCTTCTTCATAATATTTACCTCCATGATGTCGGGCGCTCGCCCTCTGTAGATGTTCAACTGGAGCTGATCGAAATATGATGTATCACGGAAAATCCCCGAGCCTCTCCACCCCTCCGGGGTGGCCCTCTCATGGATTCGTACTAAAAAAGCCCCATGCGGAGATTTCTCTCTGCATGAGGCGAATTAATCCATAATCCGTGGTACCACTCATCTTACCTTTCGGTCACTTTTCACATACCAGCATATGTGCTGCCTGATAACGGTGCAGAACCCGTCGCTTCCTACTCGATTCCTTTCGGAGCGCCCTCCAGAGTCCATTCACTCATCTATCCTGTACCGTATTCTCATCATCGACGGCTCTCTTTGACATTCAGGATGAACTACTTCTCTCTGTCATCGGTTTGTTTTATTCGATTGACTGTACTTTAACACGTTAAATCCGAATCGTCAACACCCGATCCATAATTAATATTCATGTCAGATGTTCCATGGATCTGTTCAGACATGAATTTCCGAAGGGCCGTCCCTTCGGTATCATGTGAATTACCGATCCATCTCGCTGTGGAAACCAGTGGAATAGTGATCGCGGATCACCGACTCGATCTCCTTCAGTGAGCTCTGCGGCAGATCGCCCGGGATGGTATTCTTCATCGCAGAGGTCGCATTACCATACTTCACTGCCTCCTGAACATCACCGTTTGAGTGAATCAGTCCATAGAGCGCACCAGAAATATACGCATCACCGGATCCGATCCGATCGACGACATCGATGTTCTCGTACGTCGGCTCCTCGAAGTAGGCGTCACGCTCTGCACAGTAGGCAAGGGAGCCGAAATCGTGGCTCTTCGGGCTGTGTACCGTGCGCTGCGTCGCAAATACAGCCTTGATCGGGAACTCCTCGGTGAAGCTCTTGATCATCTCCCGGCAGCTTCCGGTCTTCAGGAAGGTAAGCTGTGCCGTCGACTCGGAGCAGAAGAAAACATCCACATACGGAAGAATCGTCAGAATCGTCTCGCGTGCCTCATCTCCGCTCCAGAGGTTCCCACGGAAGTTCACGTCGAAGGAAATCAGCGCGCCGTTTTCCTTGAAGCGCTTGATCGCCTCGATGGTCGTCTCACGAAGCTGTGGAGACAGTGCCAGGGTGATCCCCGACGTATGGAAGCACTTCGTGCTCTTATACACCTCCGGATCGATCTCATCGAGACTCAGGGAGAAGAAGCTCGAGTTCCGGCGATCATAGATGACCTGCGGCTTACGCGGGTATGCGCCATACTCATAGTAGTACACGCCGACTCTGGCATCCTCTGACTGATCGTAGATAAAGAAGTCATCCGATACGCCGTAGCTTCGGATGGTACCCTTCATAAATTGACCGAGGTCATGTGCCGGAAGCTTCGAGATGATACCGGTATGAAGACCGAGCAGTGCGGCACCTACCGCTACGTTCAGCTCTGCACCGCCGACGTTCTTCTCGAACACATCTGAACGGGCGATACGCTCGTTTCCTGGTGGCGAAAGTCGAAGCAGCAGCTGTCCCATGGTTACAAGATCAAAGGGTCTATCCGGAAAATTCATATTCATGCCTCCCATGCCTCGGAAAATGCTTCCGAAATTGTCGATAATGCATATAATGCATTGATTTTATACCATTCTTTCGTTATAATCAAGGAAAATGTAAACGCTTACACGAAAGAGCTCATTTCCTGGTAACCGTTCTTCATGCGAAGCGTCAAAGAAGGAAACAGTATGAATATTTACGATATCTCGAAAGTAGCCGGGGTTTCCATCGCTTCCGTCTCCCGTGTCATCAACGGCGCGGAAAACGTCTCCGAGAAGACCCGTAAAAAGGTGCTCGATGTCATCGACCAGTACGGCTACACACCAAACGCGTATGCACGTGGTCTCGGGCGCGGTTCCATGAAGACCATCGGCATCATGTGCTCCGACCCGACCGATATGTACCTTGCGAGTGCCATCAACTTCCTCGAGACCGAGCTGCGCAGCCAGGGCTATAATTCCATCCTCTGCTGCACCGGCTTCGAGCTCGAGAATAAGAAGGCGAGCTTCGAGCTCCTGAAATCCCGTCAAGTCGACGCCTTCATCCTCGTCGGTTCACAGTTTATCGAGCCGAATCCGGAGGACAATGCCTACATCATCGAGGGTGCCCGGGAGCATCCGGTCATGATTCTGAACGGTTATCTCGAGGGCGAGAACATCTACTGCACCGTCTGCGACGAGCAGGGCGGTATGCGAAACGCGCTCCACCAGCTCTATGACACCGGCGCACGGAAGTTCGTCTATGTCTACTCGAGCGTCAGCTACTCCGGCACACAGAAGCTGGCCGGGCTGCACCAGGGCATCGCGGAGCTCGGACTCCCACAGGACGCACTCCGCACCGTACATGGCCACCGCCGCTTCGACGAGATGGCGCAGCTTCTGAAGGAAGCCTACGAAGAGGAAGCCTTCGACGCCATCCTCGGCTCCTCCGACACCTCCGGTGTCGGTGCCGTCAAGTTCGCGCGACGCATGGGCCTTCGGATCCCGGAGGATCTCCAGATCGTCAGCTGGAATGACTCCACCCTCGCGGTGGCCTCCTCTCCGGAGCTGACCAGTGTCGACGCGATGCTGAAGGAACTCTGCCAGAAAACCTGCCAGCATCTGATGACGCTTCTGAATCCGGCGGAGGATGCGCAGGGCGAGCCGCTCGAGACGGAGATCCCGAAGAAGACCGTCATTGCGACGCGCCTCGTCACGCGTGAAACCACACGTTTCTGAAGACAATGCCGTAAGGCGTTGCATATATATTTATCCCTATCTGTCGCTGTCCCCGGAGCGAAATGCACGGACCGCTCGGCAGATACCACAAACTCATGGAGGTAAAGCTATGAAACCATTTATGGACAAGGACTTCCTGCTCTCGACCGATGTAGCGAAGGAGCTCTATCACGAGATCGCAGAGAAGGCACCGATACTCGATTACCACTGTCATATCGATCCGAAGGATATCGCAACCGATAAGAGCTACGATAACATCTTCCAGGTATGGCTCGGAAAGCCACCAATCGGTGACCACTACAAGTGGAGACAGATGCGTGTCAACGGCGTACCGGAGGAGTACATCACCGGAGATAAGCCGGACCGCGAGAAGTTCCAGATGTGGGCAGAGACCCTTCCGAAGCTCATCGGTAACCCGCTCTACCACTGGTCTCACCTCGAGCTTCGTAAGTACTTCGGCTACGAGGGCTACCTGAACGGCGACACCGCTGAGGAAGTATGGAACCTCTGCAACGAGAAGCTCCATGATCCATCCATGTCCGTACGGAACATCATCAAGCAGTCGAACGTAAGGCTCATCTGCACCACCGATGACCCGATCGATACCCTCGAGTGGCATCAGAAGCTCAAGGACGACGCAAGCTTCGACGTAAAGGTTCTTCCTGCATGGAGACCGGACAAGCTGAACAACATCGAGCTCCCGACCTTCGCACCATACATCGCAAAGCTCGCGGAGAGATCCGGTATCACCATCACCGATATGGCTTCCCTCGAGAAGGCAGTCGCTGACCGTCTCGATTTCTTCCAGTCCATGGGCTGCTCTGTCACCGACCACGGTGTTCGTTACGTTGCATACGCTCCGGCTGAGAAGTCCGAGCTCGATGCGATCCTGAAGAAGGCGATGAACGGCGAGGCAGTGACTACAGAAGAGGCTGCCAAGTACAAGACCGCGATGCTGCTCTTCCTTGCAAAGGAGTACAACAAGCGTGACATGGTCATGCAGATCCACTACGGCTGCGTACGTGATAACAACGCCGACATGTTTGCAAAGCTCGGCCCGGATACCGGCTTCGACTCCGTCGACAACTACGCTCCGGCCGATCAGCTCGCGAAGTTCTTCAACGCTCTCAGTGCGACGGATGAGATTCCGAAGACCATCCTCTACTCACTGAACCCTTGCGATAACACCACGATCAATACCATCGCCGGCTGCTTCTGCAAGGCACCTGTAAAGAACAGAATAACCCAGGGTGCTGCATGGTGGTTCAACGATCACAAGCAGGGCATGATCGACCAGATGGTCAACATGGCAAACCTTTCCGCACTCGGAAACTTCAACGGTATGCTGACCGACTCCCGCTCCTTCCTCTCCTACGCTCGTCACGACTACTTCCGTCGTATTCTCTGCGAGCTGATTGGACAGTGGGTAGAGAACGGTGAGTATCCGTACGACAAGAAGGCCCTGACCGAAATCGTAAAGGGTATCTCCTTTAACAACGCTGTGAAGTACTTCGGCTTCGATCTCGAGCAGTGCTAATAAATTTTAAAAAACGGGAACCTGTCCTCTCTGAGGACAGGTTCCCGTTTTGTTTTTTTGAAATGTCGAGCATCGTAATAAGCCGGGTTATGTATCAAGTGGTCATCTATCTAGGACGTATGTTGCCATACGCCTCCATCAACCTACCCGGAAGCGGACGAGCCACCCTATGCTTCCTGTTTGGTCTTTCTTCAGATGGGGTTTATAATGCCGTTCCTGTCACCAGGCCCGCGGTAGTCTCTTACACTGCCCTTGCACCCTTACCGGCCGAAGCCGGCGGTCTACTCTCTGTTACACTTTCCTGTGCGTCACCGCAACCTGCCGTTAGCAGGCATCCTGCTCTGTGAAGCCCGGACTTTCCTCTCCCAGCCGGTTTCCCTACGCTGGCAGCGACCACATCCGATACTCGACACCACATTTTACCTCAGGAATCCCGCGCCGTCAAGCACCCGCGGGCTCCTTGGGGCATACAGTTCAGCCGACGTCGAGGCAGCTGCCGCCGATGAATTCCCGTATGATGGAGTTCTTCGGGATCAGCTCCGGGCTGATCGGGAGGAAGTAGTCGAGGAACTTGAGCAGGCGCTTCGCCTCCTGATACTCCGGCTCTTCCGGCCGGATCTGGAACAGGAGGGGTGCTGCGAAGAGCTTCAGCACTGGAAGCTCATAGATCATGCTGGAGTTCACCATCACATCCGCAGTCTCCTGGAACGGGAAGATGTTCTTATCCTCTCCTCGGCGTACGCTGTCCCACATGGTGATGGTATCCTTCGCGCTGTAGCCACGGGTGCGGTTATCACGCACGATGCGACGGAGGAGACGGCCATCCGCCGTCGGTATGCGGTTGTGGTCGTCGACATTGATCTGGGTCAGGGCGGAGATATAGATCTTGAAGCGTGCGTCCACCGGAAGCTGCTTCGACATCTCGTCATTCAGGCAGTGGATGCCTTCGATGACGAGGACGTCGTTCTCGCCGAGCTTACAGAAGTGGCCGCGGTACTCGCGCTTTCCGGTTATAAAATTGTAGACTGGCAGCTGCACCGTCTCGCCTGCGAGGAGCTTCAGCATATCCTCACTGAACTGCTCGATGTCGACACACTTTATGGACTCGAAATCCTTCTTTCCATCCGGGCCGATCGGGGCGAGCTCGCGATCACGGAAGTAATTATCGACGGTGATCGGGTGCGGATGCAGGCCGAGGGCCATGAGCTGTATGCTGAGACGACGTGAAAAGGTCGTCTTGCCGGAGCTCGACGGGCCGGCGATCATGACGAGCTTCTTATTCCGCTTCGCGATCTCCATCGCGACGTTGCCGATCGTCTTCTCGAAGATCGCCTCCTGCATCAGGATGAGCTCATCGGTGCCACCCTGGACGATGCAGTCATTCAGCGCGGCGACATTGCCGCAGTCGATGGAGTTCGCCCAGGCCGCGGATTCCTTCTGGACCTTATAGAGCTTATCCAGCGGCACGAAGCGCGCTACATGCTCCGGATCCCGCATCGTCGGCAGCATCAGTACGAAGCCGCTGCCGTACGGTACGAGGTCGAAGGCCCGGATGTAGCTGGTATCCATCACCATATAGCCATAGAAGTAATCGAAGAAATTTCCGAGGCTGTAGATATTGACCCGGCTCGTCATACGATAGTGGAACAGACGCTCCTTGCTCGTCATCCCGACCTCACGGAACATCCGGATCGCTTCGTCGGTCTGCACACTCCTCTTCATGATCGGAATCTTCTGATCCCGGTACGCTTCCATGGTCTGCTTCACCTGAGCGAGCAGTGTCTCCGTCACCTCGACCCCGCCACGAAGATAACAGTAGAAGCCACCGCCGAGGGTATAGTCGACCACGACGCCGAAATCCTTCACATCGGCACAGAGGTGATAAAAGGCCTTCAGCATCATAAAGATCGCCGAGCGCTGGTAGGCCATGTGCCCTTCCTTGTCTGCGCCGGTGATGAAACTGATCTCCCCGCCCCTCTCCGGTACATGCTTATGAAGCTCGTAGAGCTTCGTACCGAGCTTCGCCAGCAGGATCTCTTGCGGGATCTCCGCCTGATGCTGCATCGCGATCTCATAAAATGTCGTGCCCGCTGGATATTCGCAGGTCTTCCCCTGAACTGTAATCGTCATGTACTTTCCTCCTCAGACAATCTGCGCCGGGAAGTGCAGCTCCTCCTCGATGATCTCTGCCTCCGGGAACTCTGCCCGCAGAAACTCGGCGATGTAGTGCACGAAGATATGCTCGAGGCCGTAGTGGCCAGCGTCGAGAAGACTGATGCCCTCCTCACAGAGGTCGAGGCCCTCGTGGTGGCCCATATCGCCGCTCAGGAAGGCGTCAACCCCGAGGCTAAGTACCTCCTTCAGCTCGCCGCGTCCAGAACCCGGACAGCAGGCGATGCGCCGGATCGGCATACCGGCATCATAGTACTGAACAAACGGCAGTCCGAAGCACGCCTTCACACGGGCCGCGAGCTCTGCAGCGCTCAGCAGCTCCGGCAGCTCTGCCGTGAAGCCGATGCCATAGGCATCTGGATTCACATCGCGCTCTGTTTCCACGACACGCAGCTGAAGACCCTCTGCTGCGCCGTTCTGCGTGTCCTTCGGAAGAAATCCCGTCGGCTCCATCAGGCCCGTCTTCCGAAGTCCCAGGGCCGCACAGACGATGTCCGCCATGCCGCCCGGGCAGGAATCGAAGTTCGTGTGCATCGAAAAGACAGAAACGTCATTCCGTATGAGATCCAGAAGCTTGAGCCCCAGTGCTGACTGATCATTGATGGACTTCACGCCACGGAAGATGATCGGGTGATGGGTCACGATCAGATCGCTGCCGGCATCGATCGCGGCATCGACGACCGTGCAGGTGGCATCCAGTGCGACATAGATGCGGCTGACCTCCCGGTCCGAACGACCGACCAGCAGCCCCGGGTTATCCCAGTCGCAGGCGGCTGCCTTCGGCGCGAGCTGCTCGAGCTTTTCTGTAATCATAGATACTGTGTTCATCGATATGCCTCCAGTGCGTTCATACAATGCTGATATGCGGTACGTACCTCCAGCGAATCGGTCTGTCTGAGGATGCCCTCATATCTCATTTTTTCCTTTTCCAGAAAGCTTTTTAAAACCGGATCCAGCCGGCGGAGCAGACGACCACCATAAAGGAAGTCCTCCTCCGTGACATACATCGAGTCGGAAGACGCCGCGTCTGCACGCTTTGATACGTTGAGTATGACATAATACTTCCCCTCATCGATGAGCATCGTTTCTTCGTCGATCTGCATGCCCTCTGCGAGAAGGAAGCGGCGGAAGTGCGGGATCTCCGACTGTGGTGACAGAACGAAGTGCGCGAAGTCCCTGAGCCGTCCCTGCAGGATGCGCTCCATCAGCGGTCCGCCCATACCCGCGACGACGACGGTGTCGGCCTCCCCCGGCGCGACCTTCTCGAGGCCGTCTGAGAGGCGGGTCTCGATCTTTCCGGCGAGTCCTGCGCAGAGAATATGCTCCGCTGCCTGCTGCAGCGGACCCTTCCGTACGTCACAGGCGAGGGCGCGTGCCGCTCTCCCACGCCGTACCGCCTCGATCGCGACATAGGCATGATCACAGCCGATATCCGCGAGGCAGCCGGAGTCCGGCATCCGCTCTATGATGGTTTCCAGTCTTTTCGGAAGCTGAAACTGCTTTTCCAATTCGTTCCTCCTGTATATAGCCTGATCGTTCTATGCATCGGGATCCTTCTGCAGACCAGCTATGTCCTGTTTCATCGAAATGCTTCTGCTGTCCTGTACCAGCCTATTTCATCAAGACAGTGCAGCAGGCGAGTTTTATGAAGCCTCGCCCATATACTCAGTCGATGTGCAGACCCTGCAGCGCCGACTGTTGCTGGAAGAGCTCCGACAGCTGACGAGGATCCGTCTCATTCGCGATTTTCGTATTCAGCGAGCTCATCTTGACATTCCGAATCACATCCTCGAGCCCACGCTTGAACTCGCGCTCGTCGACATCCTCCGGCAGTAGATTCCCATTAAACATCGCGGCGACCTTCTCATAGGCCTCCTCATCCTCACGGAAACGATCGAGGATCGTATTGACCGGCTGCTGCTGGTAGACGAGCTCCAGTACCGTACGGACGGTTTCATCACTGATGTCCGCCGGCTGGATGTACTTCTGGACCGTCGGTATGAGCTCCGGCTTTTCACTGAGCCAGGTGACGAGCTGCTTCTCCGACTTCTGAAGCGCCGTCTCTACCTTCTTCTTCGGGTTCGTCCGCGGCATGAAGCTCGTGGACTGATACATCTTCTCGTTCAGCGGGGAGTTCCGGCGCGCCCGCTGCTCGCCCATCGTATTTACGAGGCGACGCAGGGCATTCACGTCGATCATCTGCTCGCGGGCCACAGCCTGGATATAATTCTCCCGCTCGATGGCCTCCTGGATCTCGCTCAGCTTCTCCGCGGCGGCATTTGTATACGCTGTCATGCCTGCCGGGTCCTTGAGGTCGTAGTCGAGCTTCATCACATCGATGAGCCATAGAAAGCTGTTCTGTGCCTGGTCGATGCGCTCCTGAAAAGCTTCCTGTCCCTTCGCCTTGATGAACTCGTCCGGGTCCTTGTATGGCTTCATGCTGATGACCTTACTCTGGATCCCGACCGCCTTCAGCATCGGCATCGCGCGCTTCGCGGCCTTGATGCCGGCACCATCCGAATCATAGGTGAGAAGGATCTCACCGACATAGCGCCTGAGAAGGCGGCACTGCTCTTCCGTGAGCGCCGTACCGAGCGAAGCGACCGCATTTGTGAAGCCGGCCTGGTGCATCGAGATGACGTCCATATAGCCCTCACAGAGGATGAAATACTTCTTCCGCGACTTCTTCGCATAGCAGAGACCGAAGAGGTTTCTTGACTTGTCGAAGAGACGGGTCTCCGGACTGTTCAGGTACTTCGGCTCACCCTCGCCCATCACACGGCCACCGAAGCCGATGACACGGCTGTTGACATCCATGATCGGGAAGATGACACGATTAAAGAACTTATCGTACGCGCCGCGCTCGGAGAAGTTCACGAGACCGGACTCCCGGAGGATCGCGTCCTCATAGCCGCACTGGCGGAGATAGCGATAGAGTCCGTCCCGGGTCTGGTCGGCATAGCCGAGTCCCCATACTCGGAGCGTTTCGTCACTCAGCTGACGCTTCCGGAAGTAGTTCATACCGAGCTGTCCGACCGGCTTCCGGAGCGCATCGTAAAAGTAGACAGCCGCCTTTTTATTGATCTCGAGAAGCTTCGTCCGGAGGTCACGGCTCTGCCGCTCCTCACTGCTGACATTTCCCTCCGGAAGCTGATAGCCCTCTTCGTCGGCGAGCTTCCGCACCGCCTCCAGGAAGGTGAGGTTCTCATACTCCATCGTGAACTTCACGACATCGCCGCCCTTTCCGCATCCGAAGCAGTAGAAAATCTGCTTCGACTGATTCACGGAAAAGGAGGGCGTCTTCTCTCCATGAAACGGGCAGAGCCCGAAATAATTGGCGCCCATCTTTTTCAGATGGACGACCTTACCGACCACGTCCACGATATCGGCCCGTGATCTTACTTTTTCTATGACTTCTTCAGGATAATACAAGAGGATTCTCCAGTTCTTCTAAAACTTCTGCCAGCCGACCGGCACAAAATACTCCTTAAATTTATAGATACAGTAATCGTCCGTCATGCCGGCGATATAATCGCAGACGGAGCGCTCGCGCGCGATCTGACGCTTGAGCTCCTTCTCCGGATCATCCGACGCGATCTTCGCGAGATTCGATTCGAGCATGGTGATGAACTCCTCGGTCATCGAGTCCGGGTTCTCCATATAATACTGGAACAGCAGCGTCATCATGCGTCGAACCTTGACCTCCTCCTGCTTCGCCTCACCGCCGATATAGACATGCGTGAACATCCACTCCCGAAGCGACTGCATCGCATGCTCGACCGGTGCCGACATCGTAAGCAGCGGCTGTCCCTTCGACTGATAGATCACGTCATGGATCAGGACGCTTAAGCGTTCCTTCACCGAGTGCCCCAGGATGTCGCTGATCTCCGACGGGATCTCCTCCTCCCGTATGAGGCCCGCGCGGATCGAGTCGTCGATGTCGTGGTTGATGTAGGCGATCTTATCCGCGAAGCGGACCGCCTGACCCTCGAGGGTGTTCGGATGACCCGAGGTGCGGTGGTTCAGGATGCCGTCGCGCACCTCCTTCGTGAGATTGAGGCCCTGGCCATTTTTTTCCAGCACCTCGACGACGCGCACGCTCTGCTCGACATGGGAGAAGCCCTCGTGACAGAGGCTGTTCAGCACATGCTCGCCGCTGTGCCCGAACGGGGTATGGCCGAGATCATGGCCGAGGGCGATCGCCTCGATGAGGTCCTCGTTGAGACGGAGTGCCTTACCGAAGGTCCGGGCGATCTGACTGACCTCCAGGGTATGGGTGAGACGCGTACGGTAGTGGTCTCCCTCCGGTGCGATGAAAACCTGCGTCTTATGCTTGAGGCGGCGGAAGGCCTTACAGTGGATGATACGGTCACGATCACGCTCGAAGCACGGGCGTATGTCGTCCGGCTCCTCCGCCCGGTCTCTCCCCTGCGATTCCGAGGAGAGTGCCGCATACGGCGACAGGGTCTCCCGCTCCAGCGCTTCCAGTTCTTCTCTGATACAGCTCATCTTGCCTCCGATCTGTTGCAACAGCCGAATGATTGTTTGCTCTTAGAATATCATTTTCAGAGAGCTGAATCAATGAACATTCCGTCCTGTATGTATGATAACACAAAAAGAAAAACCCGTAAGCCATGCTTACGAGTCAGTCCCAAGGGTAGTCGATGCGACTGGATTCGAACCAGCGACCTCTGCGTCCCGAACGCAGCGCTCTACCAAGCTGAGCCACGCATCGATAAGTTGTTTTCGTTGCTGTGTTGTGTCTGCCTCAGCAACAGGTAAGATAATATCAGACAGACGGGTGAGTGTCAAGCATTAATTTGAAACTTTTTTCGGGTCCCGGCTGCCTGAACGATGACTCCATCTCATCCGTACGGAAAAGGTCGTGGAGTGTTCACTCCACGACCTGTGCATCACATCACTTACTGTGCATCATCCTGCGCAG
Organism: Oribacterium sp. Sow4_G1_1; assembly: GCF_052116105.1. Lineage (NCBI taxonomy): Bacteria > Bacillati > Bacillota > Clostridia > Lachnospirales > Lachnospiraceae > Oribacterium > Oribacterium sp. Sow4_G1_1. The sequence continues at coordinate 34,148 of NZ_JBQKLS010000004.1, read as the reverse complement.
ATGCCGCTGGCGCCGACGCTGCCGGCTGCTGCTCCGCGGTCTCCTGCTGTGGCTCCGGCTGATAAACTGCCGTGTTCAGCTCACGACGATTGCTGACGACGACATCGTAGGTCTGCTGCATGTTTTCCATGAGCGCCTGGTATCTCGACTGCTGCTCGACCATCGAGTGGCTCATCAGGGTCTCGATGGAGGCGAGGATGGAGTCTGTGTACTGGATGGCGTTCAGCTTCATGTTGTTGGACTCAGCGGTCGCATTTGCGAGGATCTGATCTGCCTGCGCCTGTGCCTGCTGTACGAGCTCGTTTGCCTTCGTGTAGGCCTGCTGCATGATCTCGTTCTCAGATACCATCTCCTCGGTCTGCTGCTTTGCATCCTGAATCATGCTCTCTGCCTGATTCTTCGCATCTGCAAGGATCGCATCCTGCTGGGAAATGATCTTCTGGTACTTCTTGATCTCATCCGGAACACGGAGGCGAAGCTCGACCAGAAGCTCCTCCATCTCCTCTTTATTTACAAGGATCTTCGAATTCGACAGTGGCTGATACTTACAGCTGTCAATGTACTCCTCAATCTCACCGATTAACTGCTCAATTCTGCTCATGTTTCTTAACCGCCTTAAATTTTCCCTTCATTCTATCCTGTATCTCAGGTGACACGAATTCATGGATATCGCCGCCGAAGCTTGCGATTTCCTTTACGGTGCTGGAGCTGAGATAGGAATACTTCAGATTTGTTGTTAGAAAGATCGTATCGATATCCGGCGCGATGACCTTATTCGTCTGTGCGAGCTGAAGCTCGTACTCGAAATCCGTCACGGCACGGAGTCCTCTGACGATCACGGTAGCGCCCTCCGCATGTGCGAAGTCGACCGTCAGGCCATCGAAGGCCTTCGCCTCGACATTGTCGAGATGTTTCGTCAAATTATTAATCATTCTAACACGTTCTTCACTTGAAAACAACGGCGTTTTCGCGTTGTTTGTAAGCACGCCTACGATGAGCTTATCGACGATTTTCGCGCCGCGCTCGATGATGTCAAGATGACCGAAAGTCACCGGATCAAAGGATCCAGGATAGATTCCGATTTTCATACTGTTCTTCTCTCCAGGCTATTATCTTATGCCTTTTTCGTCGCTTGACAAGTCCGATCTTCCGAAGTTTTTCTTACTTTTTACGGAAGAAAACGTGCTTGTTCGTCTTATACAGCTTTTCACGTACGAGCGTGTAGCCGAGTGCCTCGATGTCATCCGTCAGATCATCGTTGAGATCCGCCTCGATGATGAACAGCGTATGCTCATCGACATAATCCATATCGTGGAGGATGTCCATCGCCTTCCGCTCGAAGCCGTGATTATATGGCGGGTCCATGAAGACCACGCTGAAGTGGTAGCCTGCGTTCTGGAGGCGGTTCAGCGCCGACATATAGTCGGAGGCGATCACCACACCCTCCTCGGTGAACTTACAGTGCGTGAGGTTCTCCTCGATGCAGCGGATCGACTTCGGTGCATTATCGACGAAGACCGCACGACGGGCACCACGGGAGATCGCCTCGATGCCGATGCCGCCGGAGCCTGCGAAGAGATCGAGGAAGTCGATACCCTGGACCTCGAACTGTAAAATATTAAAAAGGGTTTCCTTGATACGGTCCTGGGTCGGACGTGTATCCATCGAATCTACGGTCTTCAGCTGAAGGCTCCGTGCGGTTCCTGCAATTACTCTCATCTCTGCTCTCTTTCTATAACACTTCAGTTTTCTTCTTAATATAAGGATGCATCGGCATCCCTGTCAAAGGCTGATGCCACCGTCTGATCTCTGTCATCTGCTCGAGTCCGTCATTCTGCGCCTGACAGACGCGGGAATCTCATAGTGTACAGCTCTTCGCGAGGAAGCGATCAAGCGCTCTTTTCAGCTCCCCATGCTCCGGAAGCGTAAGCTCCGCATCCGTCTTCAGTACGAAGGCTGCATCCTCCGAAGCTTCCCGGAGGAGCGCGCCATCCTCATAGATGTCTGCGATGGCGAAATCCAGGGCACCCGACTGACGGACACCGAAGATGTCACCCGGTCCCCGAAGCCGGAGATCCTGCTCTGCGATGTCGAAGCCGTCGTTTGAGTGGGCGAGGATCTGCAGTCGCTGCTTCGACTTCTCCGAGTTCTGCGTATCGACGAAGATGCAGAAGCTCTGATGCTCCGAGCGTCCGACTCGTCCGCGCAGCTGGTGAAGCTGCGCCAGTCCGAAGCGCTCTGCATTCTCCACCATCATCACCGTCGCATTCGGCACATCGACCCCGACCTCGACGACGGTCGTCGACACGAGGAGGTCGATCTCGTGCGCGAGAAAGCGTGCCATGATGTCTTCTTTTTCTGCCGGCTTCATCTTACCATGGAGTTTCCCGATCTTCACTTCTTTTGGGAAAATTTTACGGATCTTTTGCACATAATCCGATACATTCTCGAGATCGAGCATATCGTTCGGCTCCACCATCGGACAGATGATGTAGGCCTGACGTCCCTTCCGGATCTCCTCGTAGATGAATTTATACGCATTCTTTCGATAATTCTCATCGACCACCGCGTTCCGGATCGGGAGACGATCCGCCGGCTTCTCCCGGATCAGGCTCACCTGCATATCCGCATAGACGAGCATAGCGAGCGTCCGCGGAATCGGGGTCGCCGACATCACGAGTGTATGCGGTCGCTGGCCCTTTTCTGACAGCTCCTGCCGCTGATTCACGCCGAAGCGGTGCTGCTCATCCGTGATCACGAGTGCGAGCTGGTCATAGACGACCTTCTCCTGGAACAGGGCATGGGTGCCGATGATGAGATCCGCATCGTGGGTGGCGATGCGTGTATAGAGCGTTTTCCGCTCCTTCGCCGTCATCGAACCGGTCACGAGCACCGGTCGAAGCGCGAGCGCATGCTCCTCGATCATCGCCTTCATCTTCGCAAAATGCTGCTCCGCGAGAATCTCCGTCGGCGCCATCAGTGCCGCCTGGTAGCCGCTGAGCGCCGTCTCCAGCATCGCGAGAAAGGCGACGATGGTCTTTCCGGAGCCGACATCTCCCTGCACGAGGCGGTTCATCACGAAGCCAGACCGGAGATCCGCCGTGATGTCCTGCACGGCCGCCTTCTGCCCTTCGGTGAGCTGAAACGGCAGCTTCTCTACCAGCGCCGCTACCTCCGGATGCGCCTCGATCACGAAGCGCGAGCGTTCCGCTGCGTGATGCGCCTTCTTCTCCGCCAGCGCCAGAGAAAAGAGGAACAGCTCGTTAAACGCAAGGCGTTTTCGGGCCGCTTCGAACTGCGTCACGCTCTCCGGAAAATGCATTGCCCGGACCGCCGTCCGCATATCCATCAGGGTCCGGTTATAGCGTATGCTCTCCGGGACGAAATCCGGACGGAACACCGACACGTCCATCGCCTGCCGCACCGCCTTCAGAATCGCCGTATTCGAGAGCCCCTTCGTCTGCCCATAGACCGGCTCCAGGGTGCCCGGCTTCGCTTCGTATTCCTCCGGTCGGAAGATCCGGGGCTGCTGCATCGTTTTCTGTCCCTTGAAGCTCGTGACCTTCCCGAGGAAGACCAGGACCGTACCGGCCCGCAGTGTACTCTTCAGAAAGGCGGCATTGAACCAGCAGAGACGCAGCTTTCCCGAGAGATCCCGGACATAGGCCGTCGTCATGAGGAGACCGTGGAGATGCACCACCGTCGCATCCTTCTCGAGCATGCCCATGACCGCCTGCTGTTCGCCATCGACGAGACTCCCCACCACCTGCGTCTTCGGGAAGCTCAGATAGGTGTGCGGGAAGTAGTAGACGAGGTCCTCCACGGTCCGAATCCCCAGCTTCTGAAACAGCTTTTCTGTTTTCGGGCCGATGCCCTTCAGTTCTGTAAGTTCCATGTTTCTATATAAAAGAGCCCCTGAGTTTCCTCAGGAGCTCCGTTTCGTTCCTACGATTACTCTACCGACAGGAAATAGTAGTAGATCGGCTGTCCGCCGTACTGAAGCTCGGTCTCGACCTGCGGGTACGCCTTACGGATACGCGCAGCCACTGCCTCCGCTTCCTCCTCCGGGATATCCTGACCATAGTAGATGGTGATGATCTCAGATTCGTCGTTTACCATCGCCTTGAGCGCCTCCAGAACCGCCTGGTCCTTCTCCTTCGCGACGGCCAGCAGACCGTCATCGCCCAGGGCCATGATGTCATCCTTCTCGATGGCATGGCCGTCGATGGTGGTGTTGCGGACCGCATAGGTGATCTCACCGGTGCGTACGCACTGGGACGCATCCTTCATCGCCTCGAGGTTCTCCTCTGGATTCATATCCGGGCTGAAGCTGATCATCGCTGTGATGCCCTGCGGGATCGTCTTCGTCGGAACGACGATGATGGTCTTATCCTCGATGATATCCTTCGCCTGATTGGCTGCGAGGATGATGTTCTTGTTATTCGGAAGGACGAAGATCGTCTCTGCATTGACCTGATCGCAGGCGTTTAAGATGTCCTCGGTGGACGGATTCATCGTCTGACCGCCCTCGATGACATAATCGACGCCGATACCGCGGAAGATTTCCGTGAGTCCATCACCGGCCGATACCGAGATGAAGCCGTACTCCTTCGCAGGCTCTTCCGGCTTCTCCGGTGCCGCTGCAGACGCAGCTTCTTCCTTCTTCTCCTCTGCGATCCTCGAGGCATCCTCGATGAGCACCTCATGATGCTCGAGGCGCATATTATCGACCTTCATCTTCGAGAGATAACCCATGGTAAGGCCCTTCTCGAAGGCATTGCCCGGGTGGTTCGTATGCACATGTACCTTGATGATGTTCTCATCCGAGAAGCAGACGATGGAGTCACCGACCCCGCCGAGCCACGCACGAAGGCTGTCGACCTCCTCATCCGTGAACTCATGATCACCGTTCACCATGAACTCGGTGCAGTAACCGAACTTGATGTCCGCCGTTGAGATCTCGCCACGGGACTTCCGCTCCACCGGAGCCTCGGCCTTCGCCGCGCCCTGATCGCCGAGATCGAGGACGACCTCTTCTCCCTTGAGCGAAGCCAGGGCACCCTTCACGACCGTCATGAGGCCCTGTCCGCCGGAATCGACGACACCCGCCTCCTTCAGTACCGGAAGCATCTCCGGGGTCTTCGCGAGCACCTCGTCACCGTACGCGACGACCTTCTCCAGCAGCGTGATGAGATCCTCATCGGTCACTGAAAGCTCGGTGATGCGATCGGCCATGCCCTTCGCCACCGTCAGAATCGTACCCTCCTTCGGCTTCATGACCGCCTTGTACGCCGTCTCCACGGCACGGCTGAAGGCACGTGCCATGATCAGGTTATCGATTCCTGCCTCATCCGCATGCTCACGAATCTCCTTCGTAAAGCCACGAATCAGCTGGCTCAGGATGACACCGGAGTTTCCGCGTGCGCCACGAAGAGAGCCGCTGGCCATCGCCTTCGCGACATTCTCCAGGGTCGGTGCACTGATCGCGGCGACCTCTCGTGCCGCTGACATGATGGTCATGGTCATGTTCGTACCTGTATCGCCATCCGGTACAGGGAACACGTTTAACTCATTGATCCACTCCTTCTTCGCGTTTAAGTTGTTCGCGCCAGCCAGAAATGCATTTTTCAGCTGTAAAGCATCTATCTGATCACCCACAGGTAATTCCTCCTTGTAAAGCTACTTAGTCAATGACGCGAACGCCCTCTACATAGACGTTCACATCCTTCACCTTCATACCAGTATACTCTTCTACCTTGTAGCGGACATTCTCGATCAGGTTCTCCGCGACCGCCTGAATGCTGACGCCGTATGCCACGATGACATGGAAGTCCAGAGAGATTCCGTCCTCCTCCATCGTTACGAGGATGCCCTTGGACTGACTTTCACGCTTGAGGAGCTTGACCAGGCCCTGCTGTACAGAAACCTTCGCCATACCCACGATGCCGAAGCACTCAACGGCGGTCATACCCGCATAGGCTGCAATAACGTCTGGCGTTATCTGAATCTCACCCATTTTGGATGCAATCGTTCCTCTCATATCGTACCTCCCGAATAAGGATCTATATTAAATCATAAACACTATGATTATACCATATCTATGGAGCGCTTAAAACAGAAAAAGGGCATTACGATTCGATCGTAATGCCCAATAATCTTTCAATCAAACGATCTCAAAATTAAGCGTTCTCTGTTGCAGCTACTGCCTCTGAAGCCTTGGCTGTACCGAATGCACGCTCAACCTTACCGGATCTTAAGCAGGAAGTACATACATACATCTTCTTTGTACCACCATTTACCTTTACTCTAACAGACTTAACGTTAGCCTTCCAGATCTTGTTTGATCTTCTATGTGAATGGCTTACCTGATTTCCGAAGTGAACTGCCTTCTCACAAATTGCGCACTTTGCCATGGTTGCACCTCCCTTTCAAATTAATCGAATCGAGACACAATCATGCCCCGGAATTCGCGACTCGCCTATAATAACAAATCTCCATTTGTATTGCAAGTACTTTTACGCATTTTTTCCAAAATATCATCCGGGACACGAAATGTAAAGTCAGTATAGCGGCATTACAGGGTTTCTGCATCCTCGACGACGGTTTCCGACGTCGCCTTTTCAGCCATCTCGTCCGCGGCTGCCTGGGCACTCTTCGAGATGCGGCTGCCGCCGGTGATCTTATCGATGGTTTCCGGAAGCATATCGAGGAGCTTCGTGATGGCATCCTGGTTCTTGATATTGACGAGCTTCGTATTTCCGTTCTGAAGCACGAGGATCGCGGTCGGGGTGATCTTCGAGCTGAGCGCTCCCGCACCACCATCACCGTTCTTTGCATCCTTCTCCTTTACATAGCCGCCGGCACCCATGCCGCAGCTGACCTCGATGAGCGGAATCAGGGTAGCATCGCCGACCTTCACCGGCTCACCGACGACGGTCTTCGAATTCACGAAACCGTCCATGCCCTTAAACATGGTATCGAGTATATCTTTTACATTCGTAGAATCACTCATACTGAGCCTCCTTATATACGATCGAGCACGAGCCCGCGTATCTTCTTATTCATCATCAGCTGTATCCCCGCGATCAGGATGTGGATGAGACGTACATGTCCCTTCAGTGCGATCTCGCCCTCGAACAGCGTATGATCAAACACCGGCGTGATCGTGAAGCGTTCCCCGTACAGCGGGTAGAACAGGCTGAGCACAGCGAGCGTCCGTCCCACCATCGCCGGATCCTCGAAGCCGAACGCGAGTCGACCTTCGAACTTCCGAAAGCGAAGATGGTGAAGCAGGTACTTCACTCTGGAAATCAGCAGACGGACGGCCTTCTGATTCTCCTCATCCTCCACCATCTCGCGAAGCGAGGAAGCCTTTTCGCAGATTCTCTTTATTCTATCAGCAAATAAGAATTTTTTCCTCTTCTTTTTCTTCGGTTCTTCAGCCGCAGGGGATGTACGTTTCGTTTTGCTTTCCTGATCGATGTCGGAAGTCGGCGTTTCATCCGCAACTGTTTTCGTCTCATTCAGTTGCTCCGGCGTCGTACTGCTTTTCAGTTCAATGCTGTCGACCTCCGCCGTCTGTGCAGCAGCACGTTCAGATGCTTCTGCTTTACTTTCAGGAACGTTCACGCTCTCTTCCGATATTTTCTCATCTTTCGAAGGCTGCTTCAACTCAACATCTGTATGTTCATCCTGTAATGCGAAACCACCGGAAGAATCGACCGGGCGGAAGCAGAGGATGCGGAGGGAATACGCAAGCCCTGCCGGGGTGATGTCCGCGTGGAGCTGCACCATATGGAGAAGCCAGCTGAGCTCGAGGTGCGCGGCGTAATCGCGCTTCTCTTCGCCCTTATGGCCGGCACCCGCATAGCGGAACGGGACCAGCAGGACGAGTCCGAGGAGAAGCAGGAGCAGCAGTAAAAGAAAGAGGAGGACGAGCCCGATGACTTTTAATATCATACATAAAAGCATCTGCTGTCCTCCTCGTGTTTACAGGATGTGGCGATCCTTCAGCATCTGTGTGACGCAGTCGATCGTATCCCGATAGCCATAGCCGATCCCGAGTACCTCGACCGTCTCCGTATCGAGCTTCGGATTCAGGAACATGGCCTGATTGTAGATTTCATATAGATTGGGCTCCGGTGCACGCACGATGACGTACGCCCCCGGCTGGAACTGGCCCTTCCGGAGGTTATCCAGGATATAGGACCGGTGCTCTGCTGCATGCCTTCCATAGTACATGTGCTTAGAAAAAATCATCGGATTCTCTCCTTACATGCCGCCCTCGGTGATAACCTTATAGTTCTTTGCGATGTAGTCAAGCAGGGATACCAGCGTCAGGACGAAGGCGACGCCTGCGATGATCAGCGTCACGGTATGAAGTGCCGGGATGTTCAGGATCAGCAGGATGACCGTAAGCATCTGGAAGGTCGTCTTGAACTTTCCCCACCAGGATGCGGCGATCACGATGCCGTTGTCGGCCGCCACCAGACGGAAGCCGGAGATGATGAACTCACGGGCGATCACGGTGATGACGTACCAGGACGGAAGCTGTCCGAGCTCGATCATGCAGATCAGTGCGGAGCAGACCAGCAGCTTATCCGCCAGCGGGTCCATGAACTTTCCGAAGTTCGTCACCAGATTGTTCCGGCGTGCGATTTGACCATCCAGGAAATCCGTGAAGGAGGCGAAGCAGAACACGATCAGCGCCGCGATGCGGAGCGTATCGTTCTGTCCGCCCTCCAGGAGAAGCAGTACCACAAATACCGGAATCAGTACAACACGTAATAAAGTCAGTTTATTCGGCAGATTCATCAGATTCTCTCTCCTATCAGATCATAACCATCCGCCTCGATGATACGACAGGAAATCATATCACCGCTGAGCTCGTTATGATACTCACCTGCATCGACGTAGACGAGACTGTCGATATCCGGGTTATCCATATAGGAACGACACAGATACTCGTTATGCTCCGGATCATATCCGACTATGATAACCCTGAGTTCTCGTCCGATCTGTTTTCTCGCCTTCTCGAAGGCGATGCCCTGCTGCAGCCGCATGATCTCATCCTGCCGCTGAAGCTTGATCTTCTCCGGCACCTGGCCCTCCATCTCCGCAGCCGGCGTATCCTCTTCCTGTGAATACAGGAAGACACCCAGGCGGTCGAAGCGCATCTCCGTGACGAAGTTCTTCAGGATGTCGAAGTCCTCTTCTGTCTCGCCCGGGAAGCCAGTAATCAGGGTCGTCCGAAGGGCGATGTCCGGGATCTCACGACGAAGCGTCGCAATGCGCTCACGGAGCTCCGACTCACGGGTCCGACGGTGCATGTTCTTCAGGATCTTATCCGACGCATGTTGGATCGGGATGTCGAGGTAGTGTACGACCTTCGGGTTATCGCGGATCGTCTGGATGAGCTCGTCCGTGATCTCCTCCGGGTAGCAGTACAGGATACGGATCCACTCGAGACCCTCGATCTCCGAAAGCCGGTTCAGGAGCTCCGGAAGGCTCTTCTTACCATAGAGATCGACACCGTAGAGGGTCGTCTCCTGGGCCACGAGGATCAGCTCCTTCGTGCCCTCGGAAGCAAGTCGCTTCGCCTCCTCCAGAAGGTGTTCCATCGGCACCGAGCGGTAGTGTCCGCGCAGCTTCGGGATGATGCAGTAGGTGCAGCACTTGTCGCAGCCCTCGGCGATCTTGAGATACGCCGTGTAGTTCTCTGCGTTCTCGACACGCTTCATCTGCACATCCAGACGCTCGACATACTCCTTCACGCCGATGACCTCATCGACCTCCGGAAGCTCCTTTCGGATCTCCTCACGGTAGCGCTCTGCGAGGCAGCCCGCCACGATGAGCTTCTTGAGCCTGCCTGTTTCTTTATATTCACCATTCTCGATGATGGTGTTGATGCTCTCCTCCTTCGCATCCCCGATGAAGGCGCAGGTATTGATGACTGTAATATCTGCCTCAGCCGGATCATCGGTGAGCTCACTGCCCGGATACTTCTCGAGCAGGTTGGAAAGCATCTTCTCACTGTCCACCCGGTTCTTGTCACAACCGAGGGATATCATGTGAATCTTCATATATTATGCTTCGCTGTCGGAGTTGTAGTCATCCTCAGAGGAAGCTGCATGCGCATCGTTCATCAGCATGATATCCTCACTGTCCTCGTCCTCGCTGTCCTCATCGAGGTCAAAAGCGAAGCCCGGGTTCTCTCTCGCCGCGATCTTCGGATCGTCATCGACCTCCGTACCACGCTTGATGGTCACGAGATTCCGTGCGAGCTCCTCGACAGCGATCGCGAGCGGCTTTCTGCCTTCTGCGTTCGGAAGTACAGGATCTGCACCATCGATCAGCTGACGTGCACGCTTCGCGCTGGCGATAACGGCTGCGTAACGGCTCTCTACGAGCTTATCCGTGTCGTCCTGAATGGCGTTCGTATTCTTCGCTGCATCAATCAGGTCATTATATGTTTGCTGTGACATGTTCTATCCTCCTCAGATCCTGTCTTACATTTTCGATGATCTCCATGTGCCGGCTGGACTTTTCGTGCGCGGCACGTATGAGATTATGCAATTTTTCGGTGCAAGTGTCAATATTATCGTTTACCAATATATAGTCGTAGGCCTCGACGCCCTCCGACTCCTGCATGGCTCTCCGAAGGCGCTTTTCGATGACCTCCATGGTCTCCGTGCCACGTCCCACGAGACGGCGGCGAAGCTCCTCTCCCGATGGCGGTGTGACGAAGATCAGGATCGCCTCCGGGTACTTCTCGCGGATCTTCAGTGCGCCCTGGATCTCGATTTCGAGTAGTACATCCTTTCCGGCCTCGAGGTTCTCCTCGACATACTTCTTCGGTGTGCCGTAGTAGTGCTCGACGTACTGCGCGTACTCCACGAGCGCATCCTGTGCGATCATCTCCTCGAACTCCTCCTTCGTCCTGAAGAAGTACTCGCGTCCATCGACCTCGCCCTCGCGCGGCTGGCGCGTCGTCGCTGAGATCGACAGTGCATACTGATCATAACGGGAAACAAGCTGCTTCATCAGCGTTCCCTTACCGGCTCCTGAAAAGCCGGAAATCACAACTAAAACTCCCTTTTCCATGTATACCTTCCTTTTCGTCCAATGCTTCCGACCTGGCTTCATCAATTGATTTACTGAGCCATCCCCGCTGCGCTCCGCCCCCTAAGCTGCGGGCTATGGAAGCCCTTGCTTAGCCCTTCGGGCACAGAACAGAGTTCTGATTTACTGGGCCATCCCCGCTGCGCTCCGCCCCCTAAGCTGCGGGCCATGGAAGCCCTTGCTTAGCCCTTCGGGCACAGAACAAAGTTCTGTGGGATATCGTTCCGGAGTTTGCCTTATGCAAACTCCTTCACTCCAGATTCTGAATCTGCTCACGGATCTTCTCGATCAGGGTCTTCAGCCCGATCGCATCCTCCGATACGATCAGGTCGTTTGCCTTACTGAGCGTCGTGTTCGCCTCACGGTTCATCTCCTGTGCGACGAAATCAAGCTCACGACCGACGAGGCCGTCGTTCTGGAGCTTCGTCCGCATATTCTTGATATGGCTGTGCAGGCGTACCCGCTCCTCATCGGTGCAGATCTTATCCGAGTAGATCGTCACCTCCTGCACGATGCGGGCTTCGTCGATGCCGGTACCCTCGAGGAGCTCCGATACCTTCGCACGAAGACGCGCCTCATAGGCGGCTGTGATCTCCGGCGAACGCGCATCGATACGGTTCACGATGGCTTCCATCTCGGCGAGTTTTCCGAGGAGATCCTTCTGGAGGTTCTCGCCCTCCATCACACGGGTCTCGGAGAAACGCTCGAGTGCACCGGTGAGTGACGGCTTCAGGCTCTCCCAGAGCGCGTCATCATCCTCAGATTCCTCAGAGAGCACGAGCACATCCGGCAGCGACGCCAGATTGGTGACTTTAACATTGTCCTCGACTCCCAGCGCGTTCACCAGTGTACGCATGGACTCCAGGTACTCCTTCGCGAGCGGCAGATCGAGCCGGAGGGCCTTTCTCTTCTCTGAAAAGCTCTCGTAGGTGATGAAGAGATCGACCTTGCCACGGGAGATGTACTCCTTCACAGTGTTTCGGATATTGGCCTCGAGTGCATTAAACTTCTTCGGCATCTTGATGCTGAGATCCAGGAAACGGGAATTGACCGACTTCACTTCCACGGACAGGCGGTACTGGTCGTTCGAGACCTCGGCGCGTCCGAATCCGGTCATGCTTTTTAATTTCATAGATTACCTCGATGTGCACAGCCTGCCCGAGGGCGGCTTGCGTTTTTTAGTCATATGTAATAAATTATAGTCTACTATAATTTAGAAGTAAAGTTTTAACAGTTCAGGTCGTGGGGTCCCCTGTCTGAACTGTCACGTAAGGTTTTGATATAGAAAGGCGATGTGCTATGGCATATGATGGACTGGTCGTTTCGGCGACCGTAAAGGAGTTTCGCGAGCGTCTGATCGGCGGCAGGATTGCGAAGATCACACAGCCGGAGAAGGATGAGATCCAGCTGACCGTGCGAAATCAGAAGGATAATGTGAAGGTACAGATCTCGGTCAATCCGTCCCTTCCGCTCTGCACCCTCACGGAGGATGCGAAGCCGGCGCCGATCAACGCGCCGACCTTCTGTATGGCCCTCCGGAAGCACATCGGAAACGGTGCGATCCTCGACGTGCGACAGCCGGACCAGGCGCTGCACGAGGACGGTCTCGAGCGTGTCATCCTCTTCACCATCGAGCATCTCGATGAGATGGGCGACCTCGGAAAGCGCTACCTCGCGGTCGAGCTGATGGGCAAGTACTCGAACATCATCCTGCTCCGCGATGACCACAGCATCATCGATTCCGTGAAGCGCATCTCCGCTTCCCAGTCCTCCGTGCGGGAGGTGCTGCCGAATCGTCCGTACTTCATCCCGGATGCGGGTGTAAAGAAGAATCCGCTGACACTCGATGAAGCCGCTTTCTGTGCGCTGCTCGCGCAGCAGCCGGAGCCGGTCTTCAAGGCGCTCTTCCATCACATCACGGGTCTCAGTCCACTGACGGCCTCCGAGCTCTGTCACCGCGCCGGTGTCGATCCCGACCTCTCCGCGAACTGCCAGCCGGCAGAAGCATTAGCCGCACTGTACGGAAGCTTCCATCATATTATAGAAGAAGTTGCGATCGAGCGGCAGCCGGATCCGGTCATCGTCTACCAGGATGAGGTGCCGACGGACTTCTCCGCCTTCGATCTCACGCTGTATGAGGCGGACGCCGCCTTCGAGGTCGAGCACTTCGACTCGATGAGTGAGGTCATCCGCCGCTTCTACAGTGAGAAGGATAAGAGCTCCAGGATCCGTCAGCGTTCGACGGATCTCCGGAAGGTGCTGACGACGCTGATGGAGCGTGCCGGGAAGAAGCTGATGATTCAGGAGAAGCAGCTCCGGGATACCGAGGGCATGGATAAGTACCGCGTATACGGTGAGCTGCTGCACACCTACGGCTACTCGCTGCAGGGTGGGGAGGATCAGCTGGTCTGCGAGAACTACTATACAAACAGTGAGATCACGATTCCACTGCAGAAGGATCTCTCTGCGGCGGAGAATGCGAAGCGCTACCTCGAGAAGTACCAGAAGCAGAAGCGTACGAAGGAGAACGTGACGGTGCAGCTCGAGGAGACGCGGAAGGAGGTCGAGCACCTCGAGTCGATTCGCACGGCGCTCGATATCGCGGAGTCCGAGGAGGATCTGCAGGATATCCGTCGGGAGATGATCGATTTCGGTTTCCTGCATAAGACGCCGGGAAAGGGAAAGAACCGGCTGCAGCGGAAGTCGAAGCCGTACCACTGGGTGACGAGCGACGGCTATGAGCTGTTCATCGGAAAGAATAATTATCAGAACGAGGACGTGAGCTTCCGACTCGGGGATGGCGGGGATCTCTGGTTCCACGCGAAGGGCGTGACGGGTTCGCATGTCATCGTGAAGACGGGCGGGCAGCCGATGGAGGAGGTGCCGGACCGGGTCTTCATCGAGGCGGCGGAGCTCGCGGCGTACTTCTCTTCGCATCGTGAGGATCCGAAGGTCGAGGTCGATTATACGATTCGGAAGAATCTTCGGAAGGTGCCGAATCAGGCACCGGGCTTCGTCATCTATCATACGAACTGGTCGGTGACGGTGGAGCCGAAGAACCTACTCAATGCATAAAAAAAAGACCGCTTACGCGGTCTTTTTTTTACTCCTCATTCTCTTCTTCCCAGTTGGTGTATACAGTCTGAACGTCCTCGGATGCGTCGAGCAGGTCGAGGGTTCTGCGAAGTCCCTTTACGACCTCTGGATCGGTAACCGATACGTAGTTCTGCGGGATCATCACGACGTCCGCTTCTGCCATCGGGATGCCCTGCTTCTCGATGTTCTCGCGAACCGTCTCGAAGTCCGCCGGATCCGTGATGATCACGTAGGAATCCTCTTCGTCGGTGATGTCCTCGGCACCAGCCTCGATGGCCATATCCATCAGTGTGTCGAAGTCCTTACCCATATCGTCCATCGCCTCACGGTCGAGGATGATCTGGCCCTTCTCGTCAAACATGAAGGAAACGGCACCCTGCGTTGCGAGTGAGCCGTGGCCCTTCGTAAATGCGGAACGTACATCCGCTGCAGCACGGTTCTTGTTATCCGTCAGAACCTTGACGATGATGGCTACACCATTCGGGCCGTAGCCCTCGTACTGAAGCTCCTCGAAGTTATCCGCATCCATGGATCCGGCTGCCTTCTTGATACCGCTGTTGATGGTGTCGTTCGGCATGTTGTTTGCCTTTGCCTTCGCGATGACAGCAGCGAGCTTGGAGTTGTTAGCTGGGTCAGGTCCACCGGCCTTTACAGCCAGTGCGAGCTCATGGCCGATCATGGTGAAAATTTTGCCCTTTGCGGCATCATTCTTTTCCTTCTTAGCACGGATGTTTGAAAACTTGGAATGTCCTGACATAATACTCTCCTCAATTACATATATAAAATTGATCGATGTTTAAATCAAACTCTAGTACTATAACGTAAAAACGGCGTAGAATCAAGCTTTTCTGACATGTTTGCATCTTAGAACGGCGGGCGGGTCGCAGGAATCATCTTCACGCATGCATCACGATTCCGAGCATGTCCGCCGTTTCCCTGGCGAGTACGCCGTGGGTTCCGTGGATATTTGCGGCCTGTCGTCCAGCTTCTGCATGGAGCAGGACGCCGGTGACGGCTGCGTCGAAGGCCATCCTGCGCCAACGCGTACGCTGTTCTTCTGGCGGGACTTCGTTCAGTGCGTCGATCCGGTCAGCGCGCAGGACGGCATAGACGCCGGCGATGGCACCGGACAGGACGTCGCCGGAGCCGCCTTTACTGAGGGCCGGGCTCGCCTCCAGGTTCTGGAAGGCGTGTCCGTCGGCATCCAGGACGATGGTTTCCGAGCCCTTCATCACGGTTATGGTGCCATGTGCCGCGGCCAATGCTTCCGCCGCGTGGGCCGGGCACTGAAGGATCTCCTGTAGCGAAACCGCAGAGAGGCGCGCCATCTCCATCGGGTGTGGCGTGACGACCACCGGGATCTGCCGTGCGATCTGGTCGACGAGCTGCATGAGCTCCGGACGGACGCTCAGGATATTGAGGCCGTCTGCGTCGATCAGCAGAAGCGGGAATTTCCCAAGCCATTTCGACGGCGCTGCATCACACTGCGCTGCGATGGCCTGCAGCAGCTCGCGAACGAGCGTCACGCTCAGCGCCTCGGTGCCGAGACCTGGCCCCAGCACGAGGATGTCCGCCCAGGAGACATTGGCCTCGGACAGGACCCGGAAATTACTGTCCGAATCGTAGCCGGTGAAGATCGCCTCCAGAAGCAGGGACTGCACGATGAGGCGGTTCGACGCAGGGGTCAGGATGCGCACGAGGCCGGCGCCGCTGCGATAGGCGGCGAGACCGGCGAGGTAAGCGGCACCACACATGCCCTCCGAGCCGGCGGCCACGAGGATCTTTCCGTAGGTTCCCTTATTACTGTCGCTCCGGCGTGCCGGAATCTTCTTAAGATAGGTCGTCTTGTCTGTGTCCATCTGTGCCCTCCAGTATGGCAAATGCGATGACGAGCTCCTTCGTGTCGGAGATCGAGACCTGAATCGAACGTCCGCCCAGCTCGTCATACAGTGTGCGGGCAGCGCCGTGAAGCACGACATAGGGTTTCCCGAGTTCATCCCGGAGCACCTCGACGTCGATCGGGCGGAAGCCGCGGAAGCCGGTGCCGAAGCACTTCGCGACCGCCTCCTTACATGCAAAATCACCGGCAAGCATGGAATCTCTTCCAGATGCCTGCCGGCGCTCATGCTCCGTAAAAATACGAGTCTCCGTGCCTGTTCGCCGGGTACTCTCGATACGGCTGATTTCCAGGATGTCGGTGCCGATACCGATCACCATCTTATGCCTCGTCCTCCGCTTCTTTCCGTCCGTAGGCTTCACCCATACGGTAGCTGAGACGCATCAGCGACTCGGAGAGATGCACGTTCTCGATGACGACATCATCCGGAACCTCGAGATCGACGTGCGCGAAGTTCCAGATACCAACGACGCCGTCGGCGATCAGCTGCTCGACTACCTTCACGGCCGGTGTCTTCGGGATGCAGACCGCTGCCATCTTGACATTGGATGCCTTCACGACCTCATCGATCTTCTCCATCGGAAGCACCTCAACATCGCCTACCCGGGTACCGATAACCGTCGGGTCCTGATCGAAGATAGCTCTTACGATGAAGCCGCGCTTTCGGAAATTTGTATAGTTCGCCAGTGCCTGTCCTAAGTGACCGGCTCCGACGATGATCATCTCATGCTCCTCATCGATGTTCAGGATCTTCGCGATCTCATCATGCAGATTTCGGATGTTGTAGCCGTAGCCCTGCTGACCGAAGCCGCCGAAGTTATTGAGGTCCTGACGGATCTGCGACGCCGTGAGCTTCATCCGCTTACTTAATTCGTTCGACGAAATGCGCTCGATCCCCTGATCCATGAGATCCTCGAGATATCGATAATATCTAGGAAGTCTCTGGATAACCGCCTGTGATATTTCTTTCTTTGCCATGTTAATACGCTCTCCTGTGATATGATTTTGTAGATATTGCATACAAAATCATAGATTTCGTTCTAAATTATACAATCCTGTGAAATAGATGTCAAAGGCAAGTTGTAGAATTCTTAACAATTATATTGTTAAATAAGTATAAATAATAATCTTTTGTTTTCTATATTTTACAAGCACTTCCGCTGCCCTGTATAATGGGCTCATCAAAAAACGGAGGTGCTTTTAATTTGAAGGAAAGATTATTTCAAACGATCGATGGCGTTCGGGAAGAGCTGATCGCGATGGCCGACGATATCTTCGATCACCCGGAAACCGGCATGGAGGAGTTTCATGCCCTTGACGTTCTGACACAGTGGCTTATGCGCGAAGGCTTCGAGGTCGAAACCGGCATTGCGGGTGTCCCGACCGCATTTAAGGCCGTCTTCCACCACGGGAACGGCGGCCCGAACATCGGACTGCTCTGTGAGTATGACGCGCTTCCAGGCCTCGGACACGCCTGCGGTCATCATCTGCAGGGTCCATCCATCCTCGCTGCGGCGAAGGCATTGAAAGAAGCAGACCTGGACCAGGCCTATACCATCACGGTCTACGGAACCCCTGCCGAGGAAAGCATCAGCGGTAAGATCCAGATGATCCGGAACGGCTGCGATTTCACCGATCTCGACGTGGCCTTCATGATGCACGGCGGTCCGAATACGCAGGTGGATGTGAAGTCGCTCGCGAACTCGAAGTATAAGGTAATCTACCACGGCACCAGTGCGCACGCTGCGCTCCGCCCGGAAAAGGGTCGCAGTGCGCTGGATGGCCTCATCCTCGCCTTCCAGGGCGTTGAGTTTTTACGTGAGCACGTCGCATCCGACGTGAAGATCCATTATACAGTCACCAACTGCGGCGGCACACCGGCCAATGTCGTGCCGGCCTATGCGGAGGCGAGCTTCTACGTGCGTTCCTATAACCGCGCTTACCTCGACAACGTCTGCACACGCTTCGAAAAGATTCTCCAGGGCGCGGCGATGATGACCGAAACCGAGGTGGAAATCATCCGCGAGAAGGACATCGTACCCCTTCATCTATACCCACAAAAACGAGGCGCCCATTGCAGTGATGCAATGGGCGCCTCGTTTATACTAGTATTTGTCACGCGATCAGATCTTCGGGGTTCTCTTCAGAATCTCGTGTCTCTCCGGACCATTGGAAACCATGGTGATCGGGGTCTCGATGTGCTTCTCGATGAAGTCGATGTAGTTCTTACAGTTCTCCGGAAGCTCGTCATAGTTCTTGATGCCGCGGATGTCGCAGTTCCAGCCCGGCAGGGTCTCATAGACCGGCTTTGCCTTGTTAAGGAGCGGTGTAACCGGGAAGTCGGTGGTTACCTTACCATCGATCTCATAGCCTACGCAGACCTTGATCTCCTTCAGGTAGCCGAGTACATCGAGGACGGTCAGTGCGACCTCGGTCGCGCTCTGAAGCTGGCAACCATACTTCGAAGCGACGGCATCATACCAGCCGACTCTTCTCGGACGTCCAGTGGTTGCACCGAACTCACCCTTATCGCCACCTCTTCTACGAAGCTCATCTGCCTCCTCACCGAAGAGCTCGGAAACGAAATCACCGGCACCGACTGCGGAGGAATATGCCTTCGTTACAGCGACGATATCCTTGATCTCATATGGAGGGATACCGGCACCGACGGCACCATAGGCTGCGAGTGTGGAGCTGGAGGTTACCATCGGATAGATACCGTGATCCGGATCCTTCATGGTACCGAGCTGACCCTCGAGCAGGACGGTCTTACCTTCCTTCAGTGCCTCACGCAGGAACTTCGAGGTATCGGTCACATACGGTGCGATCATATCTCTCTGACGATGCATCTCCTCGAGGAGCTCGTCGTAGTTGATCTCCGGTGCATGATAAAGCTCACGCAGGATCGCATTCTTGATTTCGATGACCTTGTGCAGACGATCCTGAAGGACCTCCTCATCGAAGAGCTCGCTTACCTGAAGACCGATCTTCGCATACTTGTCAGAGAAGAACGGTGCGATGCCGGACTTCGTGGAGCCATAGCTCTTACCGGCGAGTCTCGCCTCCTCGAGTGTATCGAACAGAACGTGATATGGCATCATAACCTGTGCACGGTTGGATACCAGGATCTTCGGGGTCGGAACGCCGGCGTCGACGATGGACTTCAGCTCTGCACAGAACCTCTCGATATCGAGTGCCACACCATTTCCGAGTACGGATGTGGTGTGATTGTAGAATATGCCGCTCGGCATAAGGTGGAGTGAGAAACGACCATAATTGTTGATGATGGTATGGCCGGCATTTGCGCCACCCTGGAAACGTACAACGATATCCGAGGTCTCGGCAAGCACATCGGTGATCTTGCCCTTGCCCTCGTCGCCCCAGTTTGCTCCAACGATTGCTCTTACCATGTGAATCCTCCTAAGGATAGCATCCGTGTATGGATACTATGGATGTTCTTCACCTTTTTGACACAGTCCATCTCGGGCGTCCTCACCCGGATGTATGTGAGAGATTCGTGACCAGAACATCCTGCATTATTTTTTGTTTGTCAGTTTCGTGAACCAGATGAAGATGTAGATCACCACCGGTACGACGACCAGACAGAATAAACAGGCCAGAAGGTACTGGTTCGCTCCGGTCACCGCGAAATACAGTACGGCGACGAGGAGAAACGCGATGATGACCAGTGCGAGAATCGCGAGTATTCGTCTAAGCTCCATGGTCACTACCTCCTGTATCGTGATTACGCACAGACAAGGTTATTATATCGGGAATACGGCCTGATTTCAAGGGGTCTTGGCCTCTCGAGTTTATGGGGTCTGACCCCATTAAATTTTCATAAACCGAATCTAAACAAAAGTTTATGGGGTCAGACCCCCTTACGAAATTCTTAAGATGGCCTCTACTGCACCTCTCGGATGAGGCAGTACTGCTTTAGGTCGAAGTGCTTTTCCATCACGCCGTAGAGCTTGAAGCCGAAATGCTCGTACATCGCGACGTTATGCTCGTTGTGGGTTTCGAGGGACATCATGAGATGATGTGCGTCGGCGTAGGCGATGGCCTCGTCCATGAGGATCGAGGAGATGTGATGATGCTGCTTCTCGGGATCGACCGCGAGGTAGATGATGTGGATGCGCTCCTCCTGGTGGAGCTGGTCGGTCCACTTCTCGTTCAGATAGTCCTTGCCGAGCACGAAGTTCCAGAAAGCCCGGAGGCTCGGATCCTCCTTGATGAGGTACTCGTCGGTCTTCAGATTCGCGCGAAGCTCGGTCAGGTAATAGCGGAAGAAATTATACGGCTCCGACTCGTCGGATACGACCAGGATGCCATTCAGCTCCGGGCTGTCTGCGAAGATTTCGCAGGTCTCGAACATCTCCTCAAGATCACAGTGAAAAAGCTCCGGCAGCAGACGATTCCGTGTATCCTCGTCCGGAATCAGCTTACAGTACAGCGGATCCTTCGCGAAGCAGACCGTCAGCAGCCGCTCCAGCTTCGGGATATCTTCCTTTTTTACGCGGTACAATTTGTCACTATCCATAGTAAATCCTGTTTAACATTCCTTTCCATCCGCGATCGCTGAAATCTGTTTCAGGCTCTGGATGATATTGTTTGTTTCCCGTATCATGTATTCGAGATCCGATTTATAGCACTCTTCCTGGTTCTTCCGCACGCGGTTCAGGATGCGAAGCTCCTCCTCGAAATCCACGCTGCCGGCTTCTGCCTTGCACTTCAGCTTCTGCACCAGCTGGTACAGATTCTCATGATGCACGATCCGTCCGGCTCCCCACTGGAGGCGCTCCTTCGGCTGGCAGAAGACATAGTCGGTGAAGTAGTTAAATACCTCCTCATCGAACTGGAAGGCATAGCAGTTGTTATCGATTTCATAGATGGCATCGAGGGCACCGCGGGCATCGCTCTCCTCGAGGCAGCGGATGGCGTCCTTGATATGCGTGAGGTTCTGCCGTACCGCCTGCTGTGGGAAGAGGACGGTATCCTGCCAGTCGAGGCGTACGAAGGAGTCCTGGGCCTTTCGGAATGCCTTCATCAGGATCTCCGTGCACTCCCCGGCGCGTGATGGTGTCACGCCGGAAGCATTGACCGACGCGATCCAGCGGTACACGGTATGCCCGAGGGCGGCCGCCTCCTTCGTCACGGCATCCAGCTCCGCGCCCAGTTCGCCGACGAGGCCGGCGTAGCGCAGGTCAATGCTTCTGTTCATCGCTTCGAACAGCGCGGAAAAGTCCATCGGCGGGAGGATCAGCTGGTCGAATTTCTGAATCAGGGTGCCGTATAAGAGGTGATGAAAACGGTAGACCGGCTCATGATAATAGGCTTCGTTATCGAACTGCGAGTGATAGTGCGTCTCCATGAAGCTGCTGTCCGTGAACTCGTTTACCATGGACGGGATGCCGGCGATGGCCATCGAGAAGTCGTCGGACATGGTCTGGATCGGCGCATGCACCTCGAGTCCCTCCGGATACGCCGCGGGATCCACCGGGATGTCGGCGACGGCCTGCTCGAGGAAGTGCACGTACTCATAGACGCTGCGCACGGCGTCCTTCGGTCCATGGGCGTGAGCCGGAAGCTCGAAGTTGAAGTCAGCCACGACCCTGCCCTGCCACTCCGGACGGACCTGAAAGACCTGCTGGTAGGCACCGGTCGACCAGTCATACTTCGTGTTCACGATGCCCCACTCTTCCGCCGCCAGCGCCGCGATGACGATGGTCTTCTTCGGCCGGTAGCCGCTGTCGATCAGTGCCTTCGCGATGCCGAACATCATTGCCACCGCCGTATTGTCATCCTGAAAGCCGCTGAAGTAAGAGTCATAGTGGGCCGACAGGAGAATCATCTGCGTCGGATCCTCACCCGGGATCGTGCCGATGATGTTGTAGGAGCGCTGCTTTTCCGTGACGGTGCTGTCCGCGTCGAGGGTCACCCGGAGTTCCGGTGTCTCCCGGAGTGCCTGCTTCAGCACTGCGGCATCTGAGCGTGACATCGAAAAGGCGGCGGCCTCTGCCGGACCCGCGATATCCTGTGCATTCAGCGCTTCATCCTGGATCTCCGCGAATCCGCCCTCCTGCACGGCGATCAACGCGGCGGCACCACGAACATAGGCCTGGTAGACCGGGAAATTGATCCACCACTCGTCGCGCTGATTGATATCCGCGAGGACCAGCTTTCCCTTCACATCCTTCCCCTCGTAGTCAGCTGCCGTGCCCTTCCCGACGTAGACGAGGCCGAATTCCTGCGGCCCGTCGGTCTGAAACGTGGTCTGATAGCCACCGAGCAGCGACCGCAGCCCGACACTGCCATCTGCACGTCGCCATACAAGCTCTGCCTTATGAAACTCCCAGGCATCCACGCAGATCTGATCCTTATGGACGTCCCGGAGACCGATGCGCTCCATCTCCTCCCGCAGTATCTCGCCGGTCGCAAACTCCGCCTTTGATCCTGCCGGCCGGTAGCCGAGCTCCGGATGCGAGCGGAACTGCTCCATCCGCTTCGCCAGCTGATAGGAATATTCTGTATTGATCCATGGAAGGATACTGCTCTTTTCCATACACTTCCCCCTTCACTGCACACCACGTCACAAATCAAAAAGGCCCGGAGGGCCGACAACAGAATCCATACGGAGAGGTCGTGTAAAATCAAGCCGGGTTCCCTTAGCGGCACTTGGTGCCTATTTCCTTAGCACCCTCTGCAACGCTGAGTTTTCATAAAGAAAACCCAGTGATTGCAGAGGGCCTAGTGCCGCTTAGGGTTCCTGGCTTAGATTTTACCGAGCTCGGAGTACTGTGTTTCTGTTGCCGCCCCTCCGGGCACGGTCTGTTGTAACGGGATCAGACATTGATCTCAGCGGTGAGTCCAAGCACCTCCTTGTTCTTCTCGAGAATCGGGTTGATCACCTCGGTGATGAACTCCTCGGTCTGCTTCGGTGCACGACCGACATAGCGCTCCGGCTGCATGCTGGCCTCGAGATCCTCGAGGGAGAGATGGAAGCTCGGATCTGCCGCGATCAGCTCGAGGAGGTTGTTGTCCTTACCCTCTTCCTTGACGGTCTTACCAGCCTGCATGCTAAGCTGACGGATCTTCTCATGCAGCTCCTGACGATCGCCACCAGCCTTTACCGCATCCATCATGATGTTCTCGGTCGCCATGAATGGCAGCTCCGCCATGAGATGCTTGCGGATGACCTTCGGGTATACCACGAGACCATCGACGACGTTCAGGTAGAGATCGAGGATACCATCGATGGCGAGGAAGCCCTCCGGTACGGACAGACGCTTGTTTGCGGAGTCATCGAGTGTACGCTCGAACCACTGCGTGGAGGATACCAGCATTGGATTCATGAGATCGGAGATCACGTAGTCTGCGAGGGAGGCGATACGCTCGGAACGCATCGGGTTCCGCTTGTAGGCCATCGCACTGGAACCGATCTGGTGCTTCTCGAACGGCTCCTCGACCTCCTTCATATGCTGGAGCATACGGATGTCGTTCGTGAACTTATGCGCGGACTGGGCGATGCCGGCGAGCACGCTGAGAACACGGAAATCGACCTTACGGCTGTAGGTCTGACCGGATACCGGATAGCAGGACGTGAAGCCCATCTTCTCTGCGATCATCTGGTCGAGCTGGCGGCACTTCGCATGGTCGCCGTCGAAGAGCTCGAGGAAGGACGCCTGGGTGCCGGTGGTGCCCTTGGAGCCAAGCAGCTTCAGGGAGCCGAGTACATACTCGAGATCCTCGAGGTCGAGCACGAGCTCGTTCAGCCACAGGGTCGCACGCTTACCAACGGTTGTCGGCTGTGCAGGCTGGAAGTGGGTGTACGCGAGCGTCGGCATATCCTTATACTTCATCGCGAACTTACTGAGCTCGTTGATGACATTGACGAGCTTCTTATGCACGAGCTCGAGACCCTCCCGCATGATGATGATATCGGTGTTGTCGCCGACATAGCAGGAGGTCGCACCGAGGTGGATGATACCCTTCGCGTTCGGGCACTGTACGCCGTACGCATACACATGGCTCATAACATCGTGACGGACTTCCTTCTCACGTGCCTCTGCCACCTCATAATTGATCTCATCCTGATGTGCCTTCAGCTCATCGATCTGCTCCTTCGTGATGTTGAGGCCCAGCTCATGCTCCGTCTCTGCCAGTGCGATCCAGAGCTTTCTCCAGGTCCGGAACTTGTTGTCCTGTGAGAAAATGTACTGCATCTCCTTCGATGCATAACGTCCTGTCAGTGGGCTTGTGTAACGATTGTATTCCGCCATGTTTTTCTCCTTACCGTAAGCATGTTTTATATTGCAACATCGCTGAGCGCAATGCTGACGACCGAAGTTTATACTTTTTTAATGGGGTCTGACCCCATTAATTTTTCCTAAACAGATTCTAAACTGAAGTTTATGGGGTCAGACCCCTCTGCCTCCCTGAATGTTCCGACCCATTCAGGCGAGCACATCCTGCATCGAGTACATGCCGGCTGCCTTTCCGTGGAGGAAAAGGGCTGCATTGAGTGCGCCGTTTGCGAAGATCGCTCTCGAGTACGCAGTGTGGTTGAAGGTGATGACCTCATCCTCGCCTGCAAAGATGATATCATGAACCCCCGGCAGTGTGCCACCACGAACGGCACTGATACCGAGCTCCTCGTGCGGACGGGCTGCCTTCCGCTGGGAACGGTCATACACATAGGTCAGCCTGTCATCGAGTGCTTCGTTGACCGCATCTGCCAGTGCCAGTGCGGTACCGGACGGGGCGTCCATCTTGCGATGGTGGTGCTGCTCGACGATCTCGATGTCGAAGCCCTTCTCATAGAGCTTCTGGGCTGCAGTCTTCACGAGCTCCAGGAGCAGATTCACGCCGATCGACATATTCGCACTGCGAAGGATCGGAGCCTTCTCCGCAAGCTTCTGTACACGTGCGATCTGCTCCGCTGAAAGACCGGTTGTGCATTGCACGAGCGCCTTTCCACTCTTCTCCACATAGTCGAGAAGACCGTCGATGGCCGGTGCCACGGAGAAATCGATGATCACATCGAAGTCCTCCTTCACCGCATCGAAGCTGCCATACACCGGAAAGCCGATCGCCGGATCATCGAAGTGATTCTCACGGTCAACACCCGCGACGATCGTCGCATCCTCCATCGCCTTCGCACAGTTGATTACATTTCTGCCCATCGCGCCCATCGCGCCGAATAAAAGAATTCTGGTCATTGTTTTCTCCAATATATCGTCACGGTCATCCATGAAGTCCCGGGATTTAATGGGGTCTGACCCCATTAAATTTTTCTAAACTGAATCTAAACAAAAGTTTATGGGGTCAGACCCCTTTCACGAAGTTTATGGGGTCAGACCCCTTTCACGAGACCATCTCACTACCATGATTTCATCATCACATATACCACTAAAAAAGGCAGCGGCCTTCACCGAAGGTCACTGCCGAGGAAGTCACTTAAAGGATACCGTACTTCGTCATCTCATCCTTGAGGAGTGCCTTGGTGCTGTCGGTCGCCTCCGTCATCGGGAGACGTAAGGAGCCGACATTCTTACCCATCAGATTCAGGGCCGCCTTGACCGGGATCGGATTGACCTCGGCGAAGAGTGCCTTAATCAGCGGATATGCCTTAAACTGTGCCTCACGTGCGCCCTTGATGTCGCCGTCAAACCACTTCTGGCAGATCTCATGCGTCTCACGTGGTGCCACGTTCGAAAGTACGGAAATAACACCAGATGCGCCCACGCTGAGGAGCGGAACGATCTGATCATCATCACCGGAGAAGAGAAGGAAATCCTCGTCCACCAGTGACATCAGCTTCGTGATCATCGAGATGTTGCCGGTTGCGTCCTTCACACCGACGATGTTCTCGACATGCTGATAGAGGTATGCCATCGTCTCCGGCTGGATGGTCACGCCGGTTCTGGATGGAACATTGTACAGGATGCATGGGAGGCTGATCGCGCCTGCCACGGCCTCGTAATGCTGGATGAGACCACCCTGGGTCGCCTTATTGTAGTACGGGGTCACCAGAAGGACACCGTCGGCGCCAGCTTCCTCTGACTGCTTCGACAGATCGATCGCGGTCGCCGTGCAGTTGCTGCCGGTTCCGGCGATAACCGGAATACGATGATTCACCGCCTTGATGATGAAGCGAATCACATCCATGTGCTCCTCCTCGGACATGGTGGCTGCCTCACCGGTCGTACCACACGCGATGATGGCGTCGGTGCCACCCGCGATCTGCTCCTCTACGAGCTCTGTCAGCTTATCATAATTCACAGAACCATCTGCATGAAATGGAGTCACCAGCGCGACTCCAGCGCCTCTGAAAAGTGCCATAACTACCTCCGTCTTTGCTTTGGTTTCTCTTACACTTTAGTATCTGTTCACTGGCCCTGGGCCAATGTCTCCGTCGCTACATCATACCCCCTCGCAGGGGCTATGAAAATTATCCCTGCTTCCGTGCGAAGCCGGCTCTCTTACGAAGGACCGGATCGAGGATCTTCTTACGGATACGAAGGCTCTCCGGGGTAACCTCGAGGAGCTCGTCGGTATCGATGTAGTCGATGCACTGCTCGAGAGACATGATCTTCTTCGGAACGAGCTTCAGTGCTTCGTCGGAAGAGGATGTACGGGTGTTGGTCAGATGCTTCGTCTTGCAGACATTGACCTCGATATCCTCGGACTTCGGAGACTGGCCGATGACCATGCCGCCGTAAACCTTCTCGCCAGGTCCGATGAAGAGCGTTCCTCTCGCCTGTGCCTGGAAGAGACCATAGGTAACCGCCTCGCCGGACTCGAAGGCGATGAGCGCGCCGTTGTGACGGTAGTTCATATCACCCTTGTACTCGCCGTAGCCGTCAAACTCGGTGTTCAGGATACCGTTACCCTTGGTATCGGTCATGAACTCACCACGGTAGCCGATCAGACCTCTCGACGGAATCTCGAACTCGAGTCTGGTATAGCCAGAAGCGAGCGGGCTCATACCGTTCAGTACGCCCTTGCGCTGAGTCAGCTTCTGGATGACATTACCGCTGAACTCATCCGGAACATCGACGTACGCAATCTCCATCGGCTCCATCTTCTTGCCGTTCTCGGTCTTGTAGATAACCTCTGCCTTTGATACGGCGAACTCGAAGCCCTCACGACGCATCGTCTCGATGAGTACGGAGAGGTGAAGCTCACCACGGCCGGAAACCTTGAAGGTATCAGCAGAATCCGTATCCTCTACACGGAGAGATACATCGGTCTGCAGCTCACGCATCAGACGGTCACGGATATGACGGGAAGTCACGAACTTACCCTCCTGACCGGCGAGCGGGGAGTTATTGACGATGAAATCCATCGAGATCGTCGGCTCGGAAATCTTCTGGAACGGAATCGCGGCTGCCTCGCCGGTGACGATCGTATCACCTACGTGGAGATCCTCGATACCGGAGACCGCAACGATCTCACCGCAGCTGGCCTCATTGACATCAACTCTTGCGAGACCGTCAAAGGTGTAGAGCTTCGTGATACGTACACGGGTACGCTTGTCCGGATCGTGGTGGTTCACGACATAGGCCTCCTGATTCAGCTTCAGGGAACCGTTATCGATCTTACCGACACCGATACGTCCGACGAACTCGTTGTAATCAATAGTCGACACCAGCATCTGCGTATCCGCATCCGGATCGCCCTCCGGTGCCGGGATATAATCGAGGATGGTCTGGAACAGTGGCTCCATGGTGGTGGAATCATCATCGAGGCTTCTCTTCGCAAAGCCCTCCTTCGAGGATGCATACAGGAACGGGCAGTCAAGCTGCTCGTCGGAAGCATTGAGATCCATCATCAGCTCGAGAACCTCATCCTCGACCTCGGCCGGACGTGCCTGCGGCTTATCGATCTTGTTGATCACGACCATAACCGGAAGACGAAGGTCCAGGGCCTTCTGCAGTACGAAACGGGTCTGAGGCATCGGTCCCTCGAAGGCATCGACCAGGAGGATCGCACCATTTACCATCTTGAGAATACGCTCTACCTCACCACCGAAATCAGCGTGGCCCGGGGTATCGACGATGTTGATCTTCGTGCTCTTATAGTGAACGGCTGTGTTCTTCGAGAGAATGGTGATACCTCTCTCACGCTCGATCGGGTTCGAGTCCATGACACGGACGCCCATCTCCTGATTATCACGGAATACACCGGACTGCTTTAACAGCTCATCGACCAGTGTGGTTTTACCATGATCGACGTGGGCGATGATGGCAACGTTACGAATATCTTCTCTCTTCTGATTCATCTTGACACCTTATTTCTACTATATCTAATGTACATGCTTACAAAAAAATCTTACGAATTATACCACCGGTGTTTATCGATTGCAAGTACTATGGATCCGCCGGACAGCTCCTGTATCTGATTTTGAAATTCGGTCAGCTGCTCTGCCGGCACGTGCCAGGTCATCGAGACCGCTGCACCATAGTCGGCACGCGCCTCCGTGATCCCGGCGCTCTCCGCGATGTACTTGATCTTCCCGACCAGCGTGTACGGGATCTCCGCCTGCACAGCATAGCCCTCGACCGCGGTCAGGATCACGGCCGCATCAAGCGCCGCCTTCGCGCCATTCGTATAGCTGCGGACGAGCCCGCCTGTACCGAGAAGCGTACCGCCGAAGTAGCGGGTGACGACGACGAGTGCATCATGAATCTCCTGCCCCTTCAGCACACTAAGGATCGGCATGCCCGCCGTCTGGGACGGTTCCCCATCATCGGACTGCTTCACGGTCTCATACTGATCTCCGAGCACATAGGCATAGCAGTGATGGCGTGCATCATAATATTTTTTGCGCACCTGCTGAATCAGGGCTTCTGCTTCGTCGACCGACTGGATGGGGAAGACCTCCCCGATAAATCGGGACTTCTTCTCCTCATACTCGCCGGTCGCATAGGATTTTACATACTTCATTTTCTATTCTATCCCTCGACGACCGGTGCCTTGATATCCCGTGACGGCAGTCCCTCACCCGGTCCGCCACCACCTGAGACAACCGGGCCTGCGGCATCCGCCGGTCCCTCATCGATCACCTCGTCGTCTGAGGATTCCTCTGTCTCCGCTTCGGTCGGCTCCGGGAAGACGAAGCCGCCATCATCCGTATAGGCGAGATCCTTCTCATCCTCCGGGATGATGATAGAGCCCCAGCTCGTATGTCGGTCACAGTTCGTGGTCGGCACTGTGCCCTCTGCGAAATACTCCGTGATGACAGAACTGCCGCGATAATCCGCATAGCATCCACTCGTCGGAAGCTTACCGGACTTCCGGCAGACCTGTGCCTGCACGATGCCGTCCGGCTGTGTGAAGCCGATATCCGGCAGTCCCTCATGCACACGGCTCATGATCTTCCGCCAGATATCCTTGTGGAAACCGGCGCCGCCGTTATACTCTCCGCTCGCCTTATCGATGAGCGGCTGGTTTTCATCACAGCCACCCCAGATACCGCCCACATAATATGGAGAGTATCCGACGAACCAGATATCGACATCCTTCGTCGTCGTACCGGACTTGCCGGCGAGGCTCATACCGTCGAAGTGCGCACGTGTCGACGTGGAGTTGACATTCAGCGAGGCCGCGTACGCACGATTCGGCAGCATGGACTGCTTCATCGCATCGGTCAGCAGAAACGCCGTCGTGGCCTTCATCGCCTGCCGCGGCTGGTCCTCAGTCGTATCGATGAGCACATTGCCCTCCTGATCGAGGATCTTCGTGAAGAACTTCGCCTTGTTAAACTGACCGCCGTTTACGATCGTCGCGAAGGCCTGCGTGAGCTCGAGATTCGTCACACCATGCGTGATACCGCCGAGCGCCAGCGCCGGGTTCTCATCGCTGTCGAGCAGGCTCGTGATGCCGAGGTTCTCTGCATACAGCCGTCCCTCGTGCGGATTCAGCTGCTCCATCAGGCAGCGCACCGCGATGATGTTCAGTGAGTAGATGATACCATCGCGGATCGTCTGGTAGCCGAGGAAGCCGGAGCTGTACCAGTTCTTGAAGGTCTTATTTCCGAGCGTATACGCCGTATCATAGAACGGCGTGGCCAATGTTGCCCCATAGAGGTCGATGGCGGGTGCGAAGGACGTAATCAGCTTGAAGGTCGATCCCGGCTGCCGGAGGGTCCCGGTCGCACGGTTCAGGGACAGTGAATAGCGCTTGTCGCCACGACCACCGCTGATGGCCCGAACCTGGCCGGTGTGCGGGTCCATGAGCACGAAGGAAACCTGCGGCTCCAGGGTCGTGAAGAACTGCTCGCCCAGCTCAGTATCGGTCTCACTTACGAGCTCTTCCTTATACTGCTCGACATAGGACTTCGCCGAGTCCTCCGAGCTGAAGAGGCCGTTGAAGTTGATGCCCTTCACCTCCTTCATCCAGCGGAGGAGGTCCTTCTCGGAGTAGTTCACGATCGAGCCGTCGTCGTGCTTCAGCGTATAGCGCCAGGTCACGGAATGCTTCGCCGTGTCATAGTTGTCCGGATTATTGACCTCCTCATCGACGATGCTCTGGAGGCTCGGATCCTGGGTGGAGTAGATCGTGAGACCGCCCGAATAGAGCAGGTCGGTTGCTTTATCCTTCGTATAGCCGAGTCGATCCTGCAGCTCCTGAATCGCCTGTGCCGTCAGCTCATCCACGAAGTAGGAGTACGGCTCATTCTCTGCTGTTTTCTGTACATTGACGTCCTGGATCCGCGCGTACACGTCGTCTGCCAGGGCTTCCGTATACTGTGCCTCATCGATATAGCCCTGCTCGAGCATGTTCTTCAGCACCTGCGCGCGGCGCTCAGCGTTCCGTTTCGGATGGGTGATCGGGTTCAGCCCGCTCGGGTTCTTCGTGATCGACGCGAT
Organism: Oribacterium sp. Sow4_G1_1; assembly: GCF_052116105.1. Classification (NCBI taxonomy): domain Bacteria; kingdom Bacillati; phylum Bacillota; class Clostridia; order Lachnospirales; family Lachnospiraceae; genus Oribacterium; species Oribacterium sp. Sow4_G1_1. The sequence continues at coordinate 3,161 of NZ_JBQKLS010000004.1, read as the reverse complement.
GACCGTACACTCGGAGAGCGTCAGATCACTCACTTCTTTATTAAAGTAACGTCTCGCCGCCACCTTGACGCCGAGGGTATTCGCACCGAGGTTGATGGTGTTCAGATACTCCGTGATGATACTTTTCTTGATTTCTTCCTTGCTGAGTCCCGGCTGGTTCTCGATTTCGAGGGCCAGATACTGCTCCTGGAACTTCCGGACATAGCGCTGGAACTTTCCCTCATGCAGGCCACCGCCGAAGACATTGTTCTTGATCAGCTGCTGCGTGATCGTCGAGCCGCCGCCGGCAGAGTCATCATCCGACACCACGCCGCGGACGGCACGGAGGATCGACTTCAGGTCGATGCCGTTGTGCTGCCAGAAGCGCTCATCCTCGATCGCGACGAAGGCGTTGATGAGGTCCTCTGGGAGCTGCTCGTAGCTCACGCGCTCACGGTTCGAGCCCGCCGTCACCAGTGTCGCGGTGATGTTTCCATCAGTGTCCAGCACCTTTGATGCATAGGCGGTCGGACCGATATGGATCGTATCGATGTCCGGCGCGGAGTCGAGGATGCCCCGGAACATACCGAAGCCCATCGCGGCGCCCAGGAGGCAGAGGCAGAGCACCAGGATCAGCAGCGCCATCTGGATGACATGTGCGATGCTGTGCCCGAGCTTCACCTTCGTGTTGTCCATCTCATATAAGGTTTTATCTACGTTAAATCGGCTGTAATTCTTCATGTATTTCTAGTCCGTCTTCCGAAAATGCAAAAATCCCCTTTTAATAAACATTCTCATTATAACGAAGCGCTACGGCGTTTACAATGCTCAGACTTTACAATTTCCTTAGGGTTTTTGACTGAGACCACGAAGGGCCGCCTCCAGTACTGTACTAGTGGTGGCGCCCCTTCGTGGTCTCTGATTCAAAGAAGTCCGAATCACTTCTCGAACTTTCCGTCGTATTGATCAACCTTGCCATTATCGGCGTCCTGGAAGATCTGGTCCATGGTGTGCCATCCGAGCACCGCGCACTTGACGCGGGCCGGCATGTGCGAGATGTCCTCGAGGATACCTGCTTCCTCGAGCTCGTCCTTCTCTTCGTCGGTGATCTTGCCTTTGATCATGCGGAGGAAGATCTCCGAGAGGCGCAGGGCCTCGTCCTTCGGCTTGCCGATGATGAGGTCACACATCATGTCAGCGCTGGCCTGGGAGATCGCGCAGCCGTCTCCGTCGAAGGAGGCGTCCTCGATCACGTTGTCCGCGTCGACCTTGATATAGAGTACGACGTCATCGCCGCAGCTCGGATTGACCCCCTCGAGGGAGTAGGTTGCGTCCTCCATCTTATACTTGTGGGACGGATGAATATTATGGTCCGTCAGGACCTCGTTGTAAAATGTAATTGCCATCAGTAACCCATCTCCTCTCTCAGTTTCTTCAGGGCATCGAGGAAATGCTGTACATCCTCCTCAGTGTTGTAGAGGCCCATACTTGCACGTACCGTGCTCGGGGTATGGCAGAACTTCATGAGCGGCTGTGCGCAGTGGTGTCCGGCGCGGATGTCGACCTTATGGGAGTCGAAGATCGCCGCGATGTCGTGCGGATGAACGCCGTCGACGGTGAAGGTGACGATGCCGTGGTGCTTCTCCGGATCGGTGGATCCGAGGATGTGCACATACGGCAGCTTCTGCATCTCGGTCATCATCATCTTCGTGAGATGAAGCTCGCGCTCCTCGATCCGGTCAAAGCCGATTGAAGACACGAAGCGGAGGGCGGCGGCCAGTCCGACCGCACCGCCATCATTGACCGTACCTGCCTCGAACTTATGCGGCAGCTCGTTCCAGGTCGCGCCCTCAGTGGTGACGTACTCGATCATCTCGCCGCCGAACAGGAACGGTGGCATCTGGTCGAGGAGCTCGCGCTTTCCATAGAGGACGCCGATGCCCATCGGTCCGTAGACCTTATGGCCGGAGAAGGACAGGAAATCGCAGTCGAGCTCCTGTACATCGACCTTCATATGCGGTACCGACTGTGCGCCATCGCACACGAAGACCGCACCGTTCTCGTGGGCGATGCGGGCGAAGGTCTTAATGTCGTTCTTTACACCGAGCACGTTTGACACCTGGGTCATCGCCACGAGCTTGACGTTCGGGTTCATGTAGGAGCGGAACATCTCCTCTGTGATCGTGCCATCTGCTTCCGGCAGGATGTAGGTGAGCTTCGCGCCCTTTTCCTTACAGAGCTGCTGCCATGGAAGCATGTTGCTGTGGTGCTCCATGATGGTGATGACGATCTCGTCACCTTCCTTTATAAACGCGCGTCCGTAGGTGTACGCCACGAGATTCAGGCTCTCGGTGGCGTTCCGCGTGAAGACGATCTCCTCGTGGGCGCGTGCGTTGATGAAGGCACGGACGGTCTCACGCGCATCCTCGTAGGCCTCGGTGGCCTTGATCGAGAGATCATAGAGACCGCGCATCGGGTTTGCGTTTTCCTTCGTATAGTAGTGCATCATCGCATCGAGGACGCACTGCGGCTTCTGGGTCGTCGCCCCGTTGTCGAGGTAGGTGAAGCTGCCGTCGAGGATCGGGAACTGCTGAAGAATTGCCTGATCCTCACGCTGACGCTCTTCTCTTGTGATTTCAGTCATCATATCGCTCCTTGTATGATGATTCCAGAAGCTAAATCAACATTTTCCTTTCTTTTTGATTCTGTGGTTAAATACATTCAGATACTGTGGGACTTTTTATTATCCCCTGTAGCTCTGACTACTTCATAGGAGTGTATTGCCGCTACCTTTATCTGAATTGTTTATCAGCTGGATGTGCTGGAGAACTTCTCCTGAGTACTAATTTCAATCAAGTCTACGATGATAATCGTTTGTGGATGCCACAGTATCAGGGAACCGAAAGGAGGGTTTCACTATGTACTACGTTGGCATCGACATTGCCAAACTCAATCACTTCGCTTCTGTTGTTTCTTCAGACGGCGAGGTACTCGTTAAGCCGTTCAAATTTACGAATGACAATGATGGCTTCTGTACGCTGCTCTCTGCTCTCGCATCATACGATCGCGGTAGCCTCATCATTGGTCTTGAATCGACGGCACACTATGCTGACAACCTGGTTGAATTTCTCGTATCTAAACGCTACCAGGTCTGCGTTATCAACCCGATCCAGACTTCCACG